>JABMPE010000070.1 GCA_013203845.1 Rhodopirellula sp.
GCTGGGAGCGTATAGGTTGGGACCGACGTCGTCCGCCCGCCGGGCATCCTCAAAGTCACCCTCTAATGCCCGGGCTGCCGACTCGGGCAGGCCCGACGACGCTTCCAACTGCTCCCGGACCAGCTCGGCAACTCGGTCCTCGTCGCTCGCGTCGGTACGCGACACGGCCTGCTCTTCATAACTGGCCTGCCGGACCTGTGCTGGACGACTGCTCGGCCAGGCAGCCCCGCCCGATGCCCTGGCGTTGCCTCGGTGATAGGGCTGAATCTTCGGCGGAAAAGGCAGCGACTCGCGCGGACTCGATGGAGGGAAGCGGAAATACTGCAGCGATCGATGCGGTGGGCGAGTGTCCGGAGTCGTCTGTGCGCTGGATGGACCAGCGAGGCTGGACGTGGGGAGCGAGTTCAAGTACAGCGGCGGAGATGACTCGACATTCCCGCAGGTCAGCCACAAAACGAGCCAAGTACTCGCGGTCAGGTAGTATTCGCTTCGCATGATCGAACAGCCGCCGCGATACGATGTAACGAATAGCGCGCGCGGCCCTGGTGCAGGGACCAGGCGCAGAGTGGTAGTCCTCTAGTGGAATCGACGAGAGAAGAGGCGGACTTTAACGGTTCTAGCGATTCTCCTGGCTGAGTCCGGTTGCCTCTGTCGACGGCACCAGTTGCCCCGCCTCCAGTCGCGTCGTTCTGGTGGCAATTTGACTGAGAAAACCCCGATCGTGCGACACAAGCAGAATCGCCTGTGGCAGCCCGAGTAGAACGTCTGCTACGCGGTCCGTGACCGCCTCATCGAGCCCGGCCGTCGGCTCGTCGAGCAACAGCACCTTCGGCTCCATGGCCAGCACGGTGGCCAATGCCACCAGACGCTTCTCTCCGCCCGAAAGCTTGTAGGTCACGCGATCGGCGAACGATTCCATGCCAAGTTGGGCAAGCGTTTGCGCCACGATCGCTTCGACTTCCGCTCGCGACTTGCCCAGGTTGAATGGCCCGAAGGCCACATCCTCCGCAACCGTCGGGCTGAAGAGCTGATCGTCCGAATCCTGAAACAGCAATCCCACGGGCCCACGAATCTGACGAAAGTCCGCCTCGCTCCGGCGTTCCTCTCCAAGGACGATCACGCGGCCCTGCTCCGGTCGCTGTAAGCCCACGATCAAGGTCAGCAGGGTCGTCTTCCCCGACCCGTTGGCTCCCGACAATCCGAGCCGCTCGCCCGGGTGCAAATCTAGATTGCATGCGTCGAGCACGGTTCGCTCGCCAAATCGAAACGTCACCTGATCCAGTTTGATGATTGCGTTGCTCATAGCAGCCTTTTTCAACGGGCTCATAGCCACTCCAGCCAGGCAAGCCCTGTCAGCACGACGATCAGCACCAAGGCGAACGGCATATCGAGTCGCGAGTAATGAAAGTGATCCAGCAGGTAGAAGTGTCCGCGAAAGCCTCGGCACTTCATGGCCGCCACGACACGTTCCGATCGGTCCAGGCTGCGAACCAAGAGCATTCCGATCAGGTGTCCGTACGTTCGGTACGTATGCATATTTGCGCCCGGCCGAAAACCACGTAGTCGCATGGCAGCGTTGAGCCGCCCGTACTCACGGCGCAGAACATCCAGATAGCGAACCGTGAATAACAGCAGGTGCGTCAGTTTGTCGGGCACTCGAAGATGGTTCATTGCGTGGCCCACCGTGTTGATGTCCAGCGAACCGAGCAATGCCACCAGCATTAAGACGATCGCGTTTCCCTTGATCGCGATCGTCAATGCCAGATGCAGGCCATCTTTACCATAGGAAAGCGGCCCCAAACGACCGATTTCTCGCCCTCCCGATGTGAGCGGCATCAGGGCGATCAGCAGCAGCATGAACAGGTTGACGGGAACCATCCGCCGGAGAACTGTGGCAGGTCGCAGGCCGCTGATTGCCGTGCAAAGTGCTGCGACCGCCAGGGCGGCCAGCAAGGAGCGAGGACTGTTCAACAGGGCCGTCAGCAGCGTAAGAGCTAGCATCGCCATGATCCGGCTGCGCGGATCGATTCGGTCGAGCAGTGAGGCGTGAGAATGCGGCATGGGCAGTCAATCGTCAGTCTTGGGCGGAAAACGATCGCCCCGGCGCACGCCAAGGAAATAGAAGACGATGCCCATCAGGCCGAGAATATAGCCGACTCCGCCGATGATGTCCTGCCAGCGCAATTCTTCTCGCAACTCTTCGA
>JABMPE010000637.1 GCA_013203845.1 Rhodopirellula sp.
CACCGCCGCCACCGCCGCTGGAGAGTACGCTGGCTTCTCGCTGACACATCGCGAATCGGCCTCGATGGTCACTTTCGTAACCGGCCACGAAGCACCAGGTAAGGAAGGGAGTGCACTGGATTACGCTCAGCTGGCCGCCTTACCAGGAACGCTCGTCTTCTACATGGGTCTAGACAATCTGCTGCGAATCTCACAGTCACTGCTTGATCACGGCAAACGTGCCGACACTCCGGTTGCCGTCATCAGTCGCGCAACGACTCCGCATCAACGTACTGTTGTGGCGCGGCTGGATGAGATCACGGACGCGGTTAACAAGGCACAGCTCCATGCGCCGTCGCTGATCATCGTTGGAGATTGCGTCACGCAACGGGACGAACTCGCCTGGTTCGAAGACAAGCCACTGTTCGGGCAGAGAATCGGAATCACACGCCCGACTGGCCAGACGGAGCCGCAGATCAAACGAGCCTTCGAACTTGGAGCACAACCAGTCCTCGTACCGGCGATCCGAATCAAACCGATCGACGACTGGTCCGAAGTTGACGCGACGCTGCAGCGTCTGGACGAGTTCGACTGGCTGGTCTTTACCAGCGTGAATGGCGTGCAGGCACTCTTCGATCGATTGTGGCAGCAGGGCGGCGACGCTCGAAAACTGGCTGGACTGAAAATCGCCACGATTGGAACTTCCACGGCAGAAGCCCTTGCGAATTATCATCTGAGAGCGGACCTGGTTCCGGACGAGTTCCGGGCGGAAGCTCTGGCGAAAGTCATGACGCCTCACGTTGCCGGGCAACAGGTCCTCTGGGCGCGTGCCAGTCGTGGTCGGGAAGTCCTGCCGCAGCAACTGACAATTGCGGGAGCGGTCGTGACGGAGCTGGTTGTTTATCAGAACCTCGACGCGCAGTCGCTCTCTGACGACGCTCTTGCGGCGCTAAGTGAAGGGCAACTCGACTGGATCGGGTTGAGCAGTCCGTCTATTGCTCGACGCATCGCCGACCTGTTGCCGGGTTCAGCACGAGATCAGCTGGGGAAGACGCTGCGTATTGCGACGATCAGCCCCGTGACCAGTGCCGCCGCCCAGGATGTCGGTCTGCCGGTTCACGCCGAAGCGACGACCTACACCTGGGACGGCATTTTCGAAGCCATTCAGGCAGCCGTGCCGACCGAAAAAAACACAGTCGCAGAGTAAGCAGTGTAACCCGGCAAGGACTCTCGAACCTTCAAAGATTCCGACAGCAAAAAGTAAAGCCCCGTCAGATATTCAATACCTGACGGGGCCTTTGTCTCGAACTCACACGTCGCCTGCTTCGGGCAAGTGTCAGTTTTGAGTGACTCTGCATTACGCCTTTGGAGCCGGAGCGGCGTCCTTGGCCGGTGCTGGTGCAGCTTCCTTGGCTGGTGCCGGAGCAGCTGCCTTGGCCGGTGCTGGTGCAGCTTCCTTGGCTGGTGCTGGAGCGGCTGCCTTGGCTGGTGCTGGAGCAGCGTCCTTCTTAACGGCTGGTGGAGCCGGTGCCGGTGCTGGAGCTTTTTCTTCGTACGGCGGTGGAGCTGGAGCGTCTTCCACCTTCTTACCGCCAGCCGATGGGCTCAGTTCAGCAGCTGGAGCGTGTCCGCCGCTGCAGTTTGTCGGAGCTGGCTGGCAGGCAGGAGCCTGATTGCAGCAGCGGTTGCCACCCAGTGACGGCAGACTGAGCGGCGGCAGCCTGAAGCCTGAGAACAGACCACCACCACAGCACTGTCGAACTGGCTGGCAGCATTTGGGTGCTGTGTTGCAGCACGAAGAACCTGAGTTCCCAAAGAACAGGAAACCGGCCTGGGCCTGGGTGCTGGACAACGCCAACGCTGCCACAGCCGCACAAACGATTGCAGTTTTTCGCATCACATCTCTCCCTGGATTGTCAAAACCAGCGAATCCGGACAGCAGATTCGCACGCACAAAGTGTTTTGCAGCAACACGTAACGCAAACACTACGTCTCGTGGTTTCAGACTTGCCGAGCCGCCGCCAGTCAATGGCGCTGCATGGCTCCTGAAGATTCCGTTTCTGACGGTCAAGCTGACTGCACAAACTAAGATGACTAAGGTATCTGCGGGGCTTGCGAAGTCAACCGTGCAGCGAGATTCAACCGTTTGGCTGGCAACATCCGACTCACGATGGACACGCCAGGAGTTAAGTCCAGCGCTTGAGCTTCTGACCTCAGGCCACGAACATGCAGGACCTGCGGCTCCTATCCTCGAACCTTCTCGCCTCCGTCGGACACTGCCATGCCAACTCGAATTACAAGCCTGACTGTTCGCGACATCCGGTTTCCTACCTCGCAGAATCTGGATGGCTCGGACGCGATGAACCCGGATCCTGACTACTCGTGCGCCTACGTCACGCTGCACACCGATCATCCGGACGGCCTTGAAGGCAACGGTATCACCTTCACGATTGGTCGAGGCAACGAACTCTGTGTTGCAGGCGTCGATGCGCTGCGTCCGCTCGTCGTCGGCCACACGCTGGAATCGTTCACCGAAAATATGGGAGCCTTCTGGCGGCACATGACCGGTGACAGTCAACTACGCTGGGTGGGCCCGGACAAAGGAGTCATCCACCTGGCAACGGCCGCGGTCGTCAACGCCGTCTGGGACCTGTACGCCAAGGTCGAAAAGAAGCCGTTGTGGAAACTGCTGACAGACATGACTCCCGAGCAGCTCGTATCGTGCATCGACTTTCGATACATCACCGACGCGCTGACGCCGGAAGAAGCCATCGCTCTGCTGCAGCGACACGACTTCACCAAAGCGGAACGCATCGCCCACATGGAACTGGAAGGTTACCCCAGTTACACAACGTCAGCCGGTTGGCTGGGCTACTCCGACGACAAATTGCGCTCGCTCTGTCGCGGCCTGATGGAACGAGGCTGGACGCATTTCAAAATCAAAGTCGGGCGCGATCTGGACGACGACATTCGCCGCAGCCGGATCATTCGCGAAGAGATCGGCTGGGATCGCCGGTTGATGATGGATGCCAACCAGGTATGGGACGTCAATCAGGCCATCGAGCACATGCAGAAGCTGGCCGAGTTCAAACCGTGGTTCATCGAAGAGCCCACCAGCCCGGACGACGTGCTCGGTCACGCAACCATCGCCAAAGCCATTTCTCCGATCGCCGTCGCGACGGGCGAAATGTGCCAGAACCGAATCATGTTCAAACAGCTCATGCAGACTGGAGGTCTTCAGGTATGCCAGATCGACAGCTGCCGGCTCGGCGGCGTCAACGAAATCCTGGCCGTGCTGCTGATGGCAGCTAAGATCGATATTCCAGTCTGTCCACATGCTGGCGGCGTCGGTCTTTGCGAGTACGTCCAGCATCTGGCGATCTTCGATTACGTTTCGATCAGCGCGTCGCTCGAAGATCGTCTGACCGAATACTCCGACCATCTGCACGAATATTTCGTCGATCCCGTCCGCATGGAAAACGGCCGCTACATGCCACCGACCGCCGCCGGGTACAGCATCACCATGACGCCGGAATCGCTCGATGAATTCGAATTCCCCAACGGCAGCGCCTGGCAGAATTGAGAGCGGCACCCCAGGGCACATTGAAATCCAACCCAGCACTGGCCTGTTCGAAAGCGCCAACGATGAATCGCCTTTTCCATCGCTACCTGTTTCTCAGACTCGCTCCTATCTGTCTGCTGCTTCTGCTCGCCGCTTGCTCAGCAGGCCTTGTCAGAGCCGAAGAACCGCTCCGAACTGCGGCAAGTCGGCGGATCGACATTCACCACATTCGACTGAACATTGACCTCGATCTACCGAAAAAGCATCTGGCAGGCCGAGCGACAATCGACTTCTCACCTCTGCCGGCATTCTTCGAAGCCACGCGTCAACCGACCATCGAACTGGACGCTCACACGCTTGATGTCTCTGCCGTGCGAATCGCCCAGCTCGGAGCAAAGGCATCGGAGACGGACTTCGAACTGACTGACGACCAGCTGCTGATCAGCACTGCTGAAGGCATGATCAAACCCGGTCAGAAGTACTCGATCGAAATTGACTACTCCGTCACCAACCCGGCCACGGGGCTGCACTTTTTTGCTCCGACGGAGAAGGCTCCTGATATCCCGCTGATGGTCTGGAGTCAGGGCGAACCTCAAGCCAACCACTACTGGTTTCCCTGCCTCGACAATTCCAACGAGCGGCAATCGACCGAGCTGATCGTCAACGTCCCGACGGGCATTGATGTACTGTCAAACGGCACGCTGCTCTCGCGGAAGAACTTGGCAGAAGGTCAAACGACGTTTCACTGGAAACAGGAAAAAGAACACGTTGCCTACCTGGTAACACTGGTCGCGGGCCGGTTCAGCGTTGCCACTGAAGAATGGCGAGGCAAACCGGTTACGTACTATGTCCCGGAAAACCATCAGTCCGACATCCAGCGAACATTCGGTCGCACGAAGCCAATGCTCGAATTCTTCAGCGAACGTTTCGGCATTGAATATCCCTGGGACAAGTACGCTCAGGTTGTGGTCGAGCAGTTCACGTTCGGCGGCATGGAAAACACCAGCGCAACAACGCTGTATCATCGAGCTCTGCATGACGAACGAGCCATCGTCGACAGCACCCCGGACTGGCTCATCGCACACGAACTGGCTCATCAATGGTGGGGTGACCTGGTCACGTGCAAAGACTGGTCACACCTCTGGCTCAATGAAGGCTTTGCGACGTACAGCGAATCGTTGTGGGCGGAACACGCTCTCGGTCGTGACGAACGGGACTGGCACCTGCTGGAAGACAGCCTCGCAGGAAGATCGGGCTTAACACAGACTCGCCCGATTGTTGATCGGCATTATCCAAACCCCGGTTCAATGTTCGACAACCGCGTCTATCCCAAAGGGGCGTGGGTTCTGCACATGCTGAGGTCGCGGCTGGGCGACGAAGATTTCTTCCGAGGCCTGCAGCGTTACGGCACTGTCATGGCCTATCAGACAGCCGAGACGTCGGACCTGCGAAAGACTTTCGAACGGTTGTACGGCCTGTCGCTCGAACGCTTTTTTGGCGACTGGACCGAACGGCCTGGCAACCCGAATCTGCTCGTCGAAACCGAATGGCAGCCTCAGTCGAAGCGGCTCAAAGTCCACGTGAAGCAGACTCAGAAGGAAGACGTCTTTGAAATCCCCGTCCGCATTGACGTCCAGTTGAAGGGCTACGAGACGTCGCAACCGGCGGTAAACCGGCTAATGAACGAACGCGAATTCACTGAGTACGTCGCTCTGACCGGAACGCCTGAGTCAATCGACGTCGATCCCGAATTCGCACTGCTTGCGAAGATAGAGCAGAAGCAATCGCTGACCCTCTGGGAAAACCAACTCCAGAAGCAGACGGTCGGCACGGTCCCCTCACGAGTCCGTGCGGTCGAACATTTCGCGACCGTCCGCACTGACCAGAGTCGCCAGCTACTGACTAACACACTGGCCCGTGACAGCTTCTACGGCGTCCGCGAAGAAGCGGCGAAAGCTTTGGGAAAAGTCAAAGGTGATGCCGCCCGCGACGCATTACTGGCGGGACTTACTCAGGAAAACGCGAAAGTCCGTCGAGCCTGCGCAGCGGCGCTGGAGCATTTCGAAGGAGACAGCAAGGTTCAAGACGCGTTGCGGAAGAAATACTCAGACGGAGATATCAGCTACTTCGTGGAGTCGTCGGTTCTGTCGTCGCTGTCAAAAGTGCTCGACAAACCGCCGGTGGAACTTCTGATTGCCGCCCTTGAAAAACCGTCGCATCGAGAAACAATTCGCCTGACTGCTCTGCAGCAACTGGCAAAATCGTCCGACCCGAAAGTACAGGACGTGTTGCTCGACTGGACGCAGCCAGGTAAGCCGCCGCTCTGTCGACCCGAAGCGTGTCAGCAACTGGTCGAGTACGCGAACCATAACCTGCTTTCGAAACCAGCGACTGATCGAATCGCCAAACACCTGCTCGAACTGCTTGACACCTCGGGGCCGCGAATGCGAGGTTCCATCGCTTCGGCACTGGGAAGTCTCGGCAACCGAGCCAGTTCGGCGAAAACCCGGCTTCAGGAACTGACGAAGGCCGAGCCAAACGACTGGGCGCGATCCAGCATCA
This sequence comes from Rhodopirellula sp., assembly GCA_013203845.1. Lineage (GTDB taxonomy): Bacteria > Planctomycetota > Planctomycetia > Planctomycetales > Planctomycetaceae > JABMPE01. The sequence goes on from JABMPE010000637.1 coordinate 6,104, forward strand.
AGATCGCACTTGAGCGAATCTCCGCTCCGGCATCGGATACAGCCGCTCTGACGAAGCTGCAGAAGGAACTTGACGAAGCCCGCAACCACTCGCGGAGTCTGGAAGAGCGACTGCTCCGGCTGGAAGCTGAGTAAGGCGAAATCTGCCGGGCGGGCAATCCCTGCCGCTGAATAGATTTCGCAAATGGTGGGCGCTGCTCACTCTGCAACTACAGCTCAATCGACTGTCCGGGCTCCAGAATGACCGGTTCGGTCAACGTTTCGCTGCGAACGCTTTTCGCCCAGGCGGCAACGTCCTGATCAATCAGTGGCCAGGTTCCGAAATGGTCAGGAATCACTCGCTTCGGCTCGATCAGCTTGACGGCTCGCAGCGCGTCTTCCGGGCCCATGGTGAAGTTGTCGCCGATGGGCAGAATCGCCACGTCGATGCCTTCTTCTCCGATCAGTTTCATGTCGTAAAAGAGGCCGGTGTCGCAGGCGTGGTAGATCGTTCCATCTTCGGTCCTCAAAAAGATGCCGCAGGGACTGCCGCCGTTTGATCCATCCGGCAATGCAGAACCATGATGCGCGATCGTCAGTTTGACCGTGCCAAAATCGTGTTTGTGAGATCCGCCAACGTGCTGAGCGTGGACGTTCTCGACACCCTGCTTCGTCAGCCATTCGGTAATTTCGAAGTTCGCAATGACCAGGCAGCCGGTTCGTTTTGCAATTTCGACGGCATCACCGACATGGTCTCCATGACCATGCGAGATGATCAACGCATCCGGCGACACCTCATCAGCGGTCAATGTGGCGGCTGGATTGCCCGTGAAAAACGGATCGATGATGACCGTCTTACCAGCGGTTTCAATCAAGAACGCTCCGTGTCCCAGCCAGGTGATTGTGGTGCTCATCGTGATGCTCTTGCTTGCTGAAAAGTGACAACGATCGGCGATCGCGGGGCGTTAGTTTGTCGAAGTCCTGATTTTCATGCGAGCCTGAAGATCACTCCGGAACAATCGCGACGGCGCGGCACCAGGCCGCGCTGGCCGCTTTAATTTTGACCGGCAGGCACGACACCATAAAGCCGTGTGGCTGAGGAATCTGATCAAGGTTCGCCAGCTTCTCAATCTGACAGTATTCGCTGGTAATCCCTGCAAAATGAGCGGGCCAGATATGCCGACCGTCGCCCGTTCGCCGGAAATCGCCCACCATGTCCGCAAACGGACGATCCAGCGTGTAGGCGTCGATGCCGATCACCTTGACGCCCTGCTCGACCAGCCACAGCACTCCATCACGCCCCAGTCCTGGCTGACGGAAGTACTCCTTCGATTGAATCCGCTGGTCAGCTCCCGTCTGCAGCAGCACGATGTCGCGCGGCTTCAGTGAGTATTCGATCCGGTCGAGGATTTCACGAAGATGGTCAACCGTAATTTCAGCTCCAGGCTCGATGTGGCGCACATCCAGTACAACGCCCGGAGCAAAGCACCATTCCAGCGGCACTTCGTCGATCTTCTTTGCGGGCTGCCCACCTGACTCTCGACCATAGTGATACGGAGCGTCCACATGCGTCCCGGTATGGGTGATCATGCGGACTTCTTCGATGGCCCAGCCTTCGCCGTTCGACCAGACCAGATCGTCAGGCGTCACACCAAAGAACTGCTCCATCTGAGCCCGGCCTTCGATCTGATGTTCAACGTAGCGAATCGTATCGGGCAAAGGCTCACTGACCGCATCGTTTTCCAGTGGGACGCTGAGATCAATCAACCGTGCATTCGGAAACATGGATTCGCTTTCAGCGTAAAACAATTTCTGAGGGGAGTCAGTCGTCACAGTTTTGTCGTCGCGTAGAAATCCACCATGCTGAGGTAAATCAGAATACTGCTCGTCACACTGGCGGCGATGACGATCCCGCCAGGCAGCCGCGCACGTTTCAACTGCCACCACATAAACATGCCAGTGGCAGCCCACGTGACCATCGCGATCGCCATTGCATCCAGAATCACGGACCAGATCATCCGCCCGTTCCAGTGTGGTGGCTGACCGTGCGACGTGTGCAGCCGCAGGAAAAAACGACGCAGCGTCATACCGTCGTTGCCCTCGAAATGCGTCACATCAACATGACCATCGCGGAGCACGTAGGTGACGCGAGCAGGCTCACCATTGACTGACGCCAGAAAATTCAGCTTGCACCAGCCGCGAGGTTTCGGCGGCTGACTCGATTCAATTCCCGCGGCAGACATGATCTGCGGGAGCGCTTGTCGAGCCAGCGAGTACGGATCTTCTGTCAGACTCACCTGGTGAAGATCGCCCAGCAGTGGCCGCAGTTGTTCTTTCTCCGGCAACTCGACAACTCGTGCGGACCGGTCAACGGGATCGATATGCACCGCGTGAATTCTGTCTGACGCCGACACTTCCAGAATGATGCTGTTGTTGAATTCTGCTCCGTGATCTTCCGGCAGTTCGATCGTGTTACCGGGCGACTCGGCCTGTAGTGCCGCGACAACCTGTCGAGCCAGTCGATCCGGAGACGGCAACGCAGCCAGCGTCGTGCTCGTCAGTTTGTCTGGCGGAATGTCGTGGATTGTTGCTTCAGGAAACAGTTCCTGGTGGTTGAACATGGCTCCGGTGATGCCATACAGAACAACCCACGGCAGCAGGAAAAGGCCTGTGTAGAGGTGAATCCGCCTCACCAGAATGTTGGCACGGGAAAACAATTTTCGCGACGACGGCTTCGCTTCACCGTCTCCGGAAGTATCGGTAGACATCATTGACTCATCTGTTTCAGTAAGTGGATTCCGGAAACGGTCTTGCTTCGTTGGCTTGACTCAAACCTCAAGATTGTCAGCTTCGATTGTCTGCCATTATCACACTCACCTTGTGTATGGCAAATAGAACGCCCGCCGGTGGAGTCGTTCGTTTAAGACGTCGACCGCGATTTCAACGACTCGCATGCGATCAGCGGCAGGCAGAAGTTTTGAGGTCAAACAGGACGCTGTACTGCATCGAATGATGAGGCTGCCACAAGGCCGTGCGCTTCAGGATTCCGATGTAAGAGCGTTGTCGACCAGCTCGCAGATCAGGTGCAGAATCACCAGGTGCATTTCCTGAATCCGCGGAGTGCCTGAATCAGGAATTGTGATTACCAGATCGCAGACATCAAGTTCAGGACTTGACGTTGCACCGACCAACGCGATCGTTTTCAAACCTCGATCTCGTGCCTGCTTCAGTGCCGCCAGAATGTTTGGTGATCGTCCGCTGGTCGAGAGAGCCAGCAGAACATCGCCCGGTTTTCCAATGGCTCTGACCTGTCGCGAGTACACTTCTTCGTAGCCATAGTCATTACCGATCGCTGTCAGCACCGAAGTGTCGACGGTTAACGCGATGCCGGCCAGTGGGTCTCGCTCGGTGAGAAACCGACCGACCAGCTCGGCAATGAAGTGCTGAGCTTCTGCGGCGCTGCCACCATTTCCGCATGCCAGGATCCTGTTGCCCGATTTGATAGCGGCATAGACAATTTCTGCGGCGCAGGCGATCGACTCAGACGTCTCAGTTCTCATGCGCTCGGCAAGCGACTGCACACCGAGCAGCGTCTGATCGATCAAATCCTGCGTCTGTCGAGAGTTTTCAAATGCTGCAGGCATTGCCGATGGCTCCCGACAGGATCACTGGTGCGTTCCGCCAAGCTCCACACACCCTGGATGAAGACAGGGCGGCAGCTACTTTGCGGGAGCTTCGGCTGGCAGATTGAGGTTCTTCAGTTTGCCATCCAGCGTCACTTCAAAAACGGCGTTGGCTCGCGGATCGGTCACCAACAGAACGTCGCCGCTGATCGAAATACCGACCGGATTGACGAACGGTTCGCCGCTGATCAGCTTGGCGGGTTTGTTGTCCGCTCCAACTTTCCACACGCACTTTCCATAGCCGTCTGTCACGAACTTTGTCCCGTCTTTGCTGATCGCGATGTTGTGCGGAAAATCGAATGGACGGTCGGGAACCAGCACGGAGACTTCGCCCTTCATGGTGACTTTCAGCAGTTGATCCTTTGTCGTCGAGACGACGATCAGATTTCCATCGCCGTTGAAGGCCAGCCCGCGAGGGGCGGACACGACGGCCAGTTCGACCGGCTCGCCGCCTTCGTGTGGAACTTTAAAAATACGATGCAGTTCCAGATCGGCAACGAAGATCGTGCCTTCAGCGTCGACGGCCAGAGCCATCGGCATGCCGATTCCGACTCCGTCACCGGCCAGTTTTGTCGGTTTGCCATCGTCGCTGAAGCGGTAAACCTGCCGCGTCGACGTGTCACCAACGAGTAGCTTTCCGTCCTTGTCAAAGGCGATGCAGCGAGCGGTGTTGAGCGGTGTCCGAAACTTCTTCGACGCCTGAAAAAACACTTCCAGTTTGCCATCGCTGCCCTGCCAGACTCCGGGCAGTCTCAGATCGACAACCGAGACCTTTCCGTCGTCAGACCGGATCGCTCCGAGCGGATAGTGCATTCCTTCGGCGACTGCGGGCAAAGCTCGCAAACAAAGGGCGATGACAACGATCATCATTGAATAACGAAAAGCGAACATACCGACCTCAGAATAAACAATTCGCAAAAGACATGACCGCGGATAGCAGGTCGTTGATAAACGCTACAGGTAGGCCAGATCAAGCGAAGCGTCGCTCCGGCAACGCCAGTGTGTTCGCGAAATCGTTGATGCCGGAAAATCGTCGCTGCGATCCTCGGTCCGGCCTACTTATTTTCAACCGACTGATAACGCCCCCGCGAAATGCCACTACCTCCTCGAACATGCAGTCTGACCGACGGTTACCTGGATCGGCAAGCCATTCGGCGTCGTGTCACCGACGTTTCACACAAGCATTCATACAAATGCGAAAAGGAAGTTGCTTGATCTGCGAGAAGTGAGGATGACAACTCGAAATTTGACCTCTCACTCATGCAGCTTCGGCAGCACGGACTACTACTTAGACGCCAAGAACTGGGAGATTGATTCAACGGATACCGACCATTCGCTAATTCGGTCACCGTCTACGGAAACTACTTCGCGGGGTGAGTTCAGATCAAACGATCCATCGAGTGAAAGCTTTTGCTGGACGAAGCAAACAGCATCGTCACGGTATACCAACCACGCGAAGCGCGGATCATAAACCAAAGTGATGCACGATTTGCCACCAACTAATTCACAGAGCGCCGATCGCCACCTTTCTGGAAACTTGTCGACCGGTCCATCAACAGGCGAGCACACGAAACGCTCGCGGAAGTTACCGATCGTTATGGAGCCGAGACGCTGACCATCAGGTCCGAGTTCAGTCGGTGGCAGAAGTGTGATAGCGAACATCGTTACTCGTGTTTCACACTGCACTCGAAAAACACCCCGATAGCGAGATTCGCTGCCGGGATGTTGAGGTGTTTTCAGAATTCGTGTTGGAGAATCGCGTCAAACGCCCTCATCGCTGAAGACGACGGCCTTCAGATATTCGCGGTTCAGTCGGGCAATGTTGTCAACGGAGATTCCGGCCGGGCAGGCCGCTTCGCATTCGCTGGTGTTGGTGCAGGAACCAAAACCTTCTTCGTCCATCTGAGCCACCATTTTGAGCACTCGACGCGCTCGTTCCGGCTTACCCTGCGGCAGTAGCGACATCTGTGAGACTTTGGCACTGGTGAAGAGCATGGCTGACGCGTTCTTGCAGGCAGCGACGCAGGCTCCACAGCCGATGCAGGCCGCGGCGTCCATCGCCTTTTCCTGATCCTGCTTTGGAACCGGCAGGCAGTTCGCGTCCGGAGCGTTGCCTGTGTTGACGGAGACGAAGCCGCCAGCAGCCATGACTCGGTCGAAGGATGTTCGGTCGACGACGAGGTCGCGGATAACGGGAAACGCCTTGGCCCGCCACGGCTCGATAGTGATCGTGTCTCCGTCGCGGAAACGCCGCATATGGAGCTGGCAGGTGGTGGTTTCGTTGTCTGGACCGTGTGCCTGACCGTTGATCATCAGGCTGCACATGCCGCAAATACCTTCACGACAATCGTGGTCGAAAGCGACGGGTTCTTCACCGAGCTTGATGAGTCGCTCGTTGAGAACATCCAGCATTTCGAGAAACGACATGTGTTCGGAGACGTTGTTCAGGCTGTAAAACCGGAACTCGCCTTTGTCTTTTGAACCAGCCTGTCGCCAGACTTTCAGCGTCAGATTCATTCCCTGGCCGCTCATTATTTGTAGCTCCTGGTGCTGAGGGCCACTTCGTTGAATTCCATGGGTTCTTTGTGAAGCACGGGCTGCTCGCCGACTCCCTGGAACTCCCACGCCGCGGCGTAGCAGAAGTTTTCGTCGTCGCGTCTGGCTTCGCTGTCTTCCGTCTGGTGCTCTTCGCGGAAGTGTCCACCGCAGGACTCTTCGCGGTGCAGCGCGTCGGTGGCAAACAGTTCGGCAAATTCCAGGAAGTCTGCCAGACGCCCGGCGTGTTCAAGACTCTGGTTGAACGATTCTCCGGTGCCGAGCACTTTGACTTCGTTCCAGAAGACGTCGCGAAGTTCCCGAATCTCTTCCGCAGCCTGTTTCAAACCGGCAGCATTTCGAGCCATCCCGCACTTGTTCCACATAATCTGACCAAGCTGCCGGTGAATGCTGTCCGGCGACTTCGTGCCGTTCACGGCGAGGATCGATTTCACTCGCGATGTCGCACTTTCCAGTGCTTCCCGAACCGACGGATGATCGTCGCCCAGTGGTTTGAGTTTTGTTCCATGTTTGCCGATATGATCGCCAACGGTGTATGGCAGCACGAAGTAACCATCGGCCAGCCCCTGCATCAGAGCGCTGGCTCCCAGGCGATTGGCACCGTGGTCTGAGAAGTTGGCTTCGCCCAGCACGAACAGACCGGGCACAGTGCTTTCCAGGTTATAGTCAACCCACAGGCCACCCATCGTGTAATGCACAGCCGGGTAGATTCGCATCGGAACCTTGTAGGGGTTCTCGGCGGTAATCTTCTCGTACATGTGGAACAGGTTGCCGTATTTTGAGCGGATGACGTCTTCGCCATCTCGTTCAATCGCGTGCTTGAAGTCCAGGTAGACGGCCTGCCGGCTCTCGCCAACTCCGAAGCCTTCGTCGCAGCGTTCTTTGGCCGCTCGTGAGGCCACGTCACGCGGCACCATGTTTCCGAAGGCCGGGTAACGACGTTCGAGATAGTAGTCGCGGTCTGCTTCGGGGATTTCGTTCGGAGCGCGTTTGTCGTCGGCACTTTTCGGAACCCAGACGCGACCGTCGTTTCGCAGGCTTTCGCTCATCAGCGTCAGTTTTGACTGATAGTCGCCACTGACCGGAATACACGTTGGGTGAATCTGCGTGAAACAGGGATTGGCGAAGTAAGCACCTCGACGATGGCATCGCCAGGCCGCCGTGACGTTGCAGCCTTTGGCATTGGTCGAGAGGTAAAACACGTTGCCATACCCGCCCGTGGCCAGCACGACGGCATGACCGGTGTGAGCTTCAAACTCGCCGGTCTTCAGGTTTCGGCAGACGATTCCGCGAGTGACTCCTTCGTCGACGATGAGGTCCAGCATTTCGCGACGCGGCATCAACGTGACTTTGCCGGCGCCGACCTGTCTCATCAGAGACGAGTACGCACCCAGCAGCAACTGCTGTCCGGTCTGGCCACGAGCGTAAAACGTTCGCGAGACCTGAGCACCACCGAAAGTTCGATTACTGAGCAGCCCGCCGTATTCGCGAGCAAACGGCACTCCCTGAGCGACGCACTGATCAATGATGCTGCCGCTGACCGAAGCCAGTCGGTAAACGTTGGCTTCACGAGCTCGGAAGTCACCGCCTTTGACCGTGTCGTAGAAGAGCCGCCAGATACTGTCGCCGTCGTTCGGGTAGTTCTTGGCGGCGTTGATCCCGCCTTGAGCCGCGATGCTGTGAGCTCGCCGTGGCGAATCCTGGAAGCAGAACGCTTTGACGTTGTAGCCCATTTCGGCGAGCGACGCGGCGGCGGACGCTCCAGCGAGGCCCGTTCCAACGACAATGATGTCGTACTTGCGTTTGTTGTTCGGGCTGACGAGTTTCAGCTCGTTTTTGCGGTTGTCCCACTTTTCGGCAATCGGCCCGCCGGGGACACGACCATCGAGGGGAGAGTCAGCAACCTTGAACATTCCGGAAACTCCTTCGTCGACAACCGACAGGAGGGTGATTCATGTGTGCCCATTCGGGCATTAACTGTGTCGCCGTTACTGACCCATAGCCCATACGACCAGGCTCATGTTTCCCAGGGCGAGTGCCCCCGCGAAAGCCAGTCCACCCCATTTGATGCACGCGTTGTATTTGGGATGGTTGAGGCCAAGACTCTGAAAAGCACTCGAAATGCCGTGCGAAAGATGAGCGAACAGAAACGCAAAGCCAACCAGATAGCCAACAATCGAAATCGGATCGTGGAGTAGCGAGACAGCCTTATCGAATGGTTCCAGACCTTCGTAGTGCGACAGGTCTCGAAGTTCGAGCGTGAAGTCTGCCAGGTGTAGAATCATGTAACTAAGCAAACCAAGCCCGGTCAGCAGCATCCACAATTCGGGTCGAACATTGATGATCAGATTCTGGCGTTTCGTCTGGTTCTCGGCGTAGCCGCGTCCACGAGCAATTCTGTTCTCCGCAGACAACTTGAACGCCAGAAACAGATGCACTAAGAAAATCAGGGCAAGTCCTGTTTCAGCCACATGCAACAGATCTTCATTGTCATGCAGCTTATGCGCATAAGCGTTATAGGCTTCCGCCCCCGCAAACAGCAGCAGATTGCCAGCCAGATGTACGACAAGAAACCCGCACAATGCGAGGCCAGTCATCGCCATCAAAAACTTCTTCCCGACGGAAGAAGACAAGGCGCAGCGCAACCAGTTCAAGGTCGGCTCCTTCACGTTTCACACATCACAGGTGCCTGTCACACGCCGGGAGAGCTGCCCGGTGAGAAATCCGGTCGGGATTATAGGGCGGCCCGCCGGTTCTTCAATGTAGACGGAAAGACGATTTCACTCAGAGGTTTTCCGGGTTCAGTTGGCCGGGTGGCTGGTGATCGAACCCCGGTGAGTCCCCCGATTCCCGGATCATGAACGATCCGTTTTCCTGTCGTTGTCCAGATCGTCGATCAGCTTCTCGACATGAGCGTCCCAGTCTGGCAGCTGATTGTCCTTTGCGTTCGGTCGAGTCTTTTCCGTCGGAGGGTCGAGCGTCTCCAGGGCCTCCACGTCGCCAAACACTTCCAGCCAGTAGTCCGTGTCGGCTTCGGAAGGAACGGTGCTGTCGCGATTCGCTCCTGATCCAGGCGGCGGAAAAACATCCTGAGCACTGCCCGGCACGATGCTCTCCCGTTCCCGCAACATTCGGGCGAAGGCTTCGCTCTCGACGGCGATGCCTTTGCGGCGTTTGATCGCCTTCTGCAGACGCCGGTCTCCCGAAACCACTTCCAGCTGCTTCGGAGCTGAATGCTCAAGGATCAGCTCTTCGATCAATGTGTCCGCGTCGCTGCCGGCCTGATTGAAGAGAATCGTCATTTCTTCGAACTTCTGCTCGCGCGTCCCTTCGAACGGAATGGTCCGAGCGTCGAACACGATGGTCGTTCGGCGACGTTCTTCGAGGTCGAGCCGGTTGACGAGAAATCGAAGCAGGCGATGGCGGCTTCGTTCGAGTCCGCCCTGGCCGTAACGTTCGCGCGCATACCCGACGGAGTGCATCAGGTTGTAGCCATCAATGATGCGGAATCGCTGAGCCATGAATCCAGTATGACGTCAGGCCGTTGGCATCTGCAAAGCCGTTCCACGACGATGCGGCATCGATCGACCCTGTCGTTTGGAAAGTAATTCTCACCACAGAGACTCGGGGACAAAAAGGAATCTGCTACTGTCAATCTCTGTGCCTCTGTGTTGAGCTTTAGAGAATTTCGCTGACCATACGCTTGGAACAAAGCCTCCCGTTCATTCCGGAATCAACTCAATGTCTCATGCCATCTCCGATCGCATTGATCGGTTTGTGGGCTGGCTGAAATGGCCAGTCGCAGTCGTGGCACTGGTCGTACTGGTTCCGTCGCTACTGGCGAGCTTTGAACTACTCGTCACCTGCGGTCGCCATCCTGAAACAATCCTGCCGTTCATCGGCGGAGCTGGCCTGTACCTGCTGGCCTGGCTGTGGACAATCCGCCGCTGGCGAACGACGCTGCTTTCCACGTTTGAGCACGAATTCACTCACGCGTTGTTTGCGATCCTCACCCTGCACCGAGTCACCGAACTGAAGGCCACATGGAGTCGCGGCGGGCATGTCCGCATTATCGGGCTGGGCAACTGGCTGATCACTGTCGCACCGTATTTCTTTCCAACGGTCTGCTTTTTCCTGATCCCGCTGTTTCGGCTGCTGACCTTCGTCCCGAGCAACTTCGCCGACGCTATTATCGGAGCGGCATTCATTTACCACATCACCTCGACAATGCGTGAAACACATGGCGGACAGACGGACCTCAAACTGGTCGGCTACCTCTTCAGCACGATGTTCCTGCCGACGGCGATTCTGGTCAGCCACGGAACCGTCCTCGCCTTCGCCTGGGATGGCATGAAGGGCATCAGTATCTTCTGGTCAGACATCGCCACACATCTCCAAAGCCTGGCAGTTCTCATTGGACTCGGCGCCTGATTGCGCCTGATCAATCAACCCCAGAACTTCCACCACGGTTTCGACGTCACCACAGCCGGACGGTTCAGGTCGACCAGTTCGGTAATCTGGTGCTTTTCGAAGTGATCGAGCAGTGCGTCGAGGCCGCGGTTCAGCTTGAGATCCACCTCGGACTGATGCATCGGCCAGACGGCGTAAAAGTTGATTTTTCGTCCGTTCGGCAGCTCCAGCACCGCGACTTCCGACGGCAGAAGAATGCCCGGACTCAGCATCAGCGCACAGACAAAGCGATTGTTGTCGGCATAGGGAGCAGGTTCGTCGCCACCGTTGGGAACCGTGTGTCCGGGACCGAGCCAGGTTTCATACTCGTGCGGCAGCCGAGCCAGCACTTTCAGCAGCCGGATCGGCCAGTAGTTGTTCTCATCGTTGAAATCTTCCTGACTGATTGGCCATTCCGGCGGCAGGCAGATCATCAGTTCGGCGTAAGCAAAGTTTTCGGCTCCTTCCGGAACCGTCATCGGCTTGTCACTCATCCCGCTGGTTACGAGTGTCCAGAACGGGCGAGCTTCGCTCGGCGGAATCTGATGAACGTCGATGTGGACGAGATCCGAAATCAGCTCATGCCAGACCTTGTCGATTTCACCCAGGTGCTCTTCGATGTGAGCGGTGATCGCGTCGATCGTTTCTTCATCGCCGATGGCGAGTTCAAACTCACGTTCGCGATCCTGGTGCCGGTAAATCGGCGAACCACTCGGCGACTCTTCCACAGGCGGAGCCGGCACCGGCACCCGAATCATCGCCCCGCAATCGCGACACTTCGCCGATTGCCCAATCCTGGACTCGTCCACTTTGTACCGCCGCCCGCAACTTTCACACTCAAATGAGATTTGCATGATGCCCTGCATTTCTTTGACGTCTGAAACCGCTCCTGAAGGGAATCGCCACGCATTGCCTGATCGCTGCGGAGCGTCCTTCGCAGGAAACACGCCCTGACGGCAAGTTACCGTGACAATTCTGACAATCCAGTTTCAACGTCAGATTCATGTGTCAACGGCAGTCTTCAAGGAATGACAGCGGCCGATTCTTCAGAGGTCTTTTCGCGAAGTTCGAATAGCTCTGTATTTCCAGACGGGCTGGGTGAAACAGCCGTTGCAGGTTGGTGAAAACGACGCTGTTGCCCGAGGAATTGCCGTGAGCAGAAACCAGCCAGCCAGAGTCGTCAGCTTCGCTCAAAACCCGGATTGACCCCGTTTCGAACATTCTGATATCACCCGCAACCCGCTCGGACCGACAGGGAGTTTTGAGGTCGGAACGGGACTGTTTGAGCAGCTCTTCACGAAATGGAAGAATCTCAAACAGGTGGAAATTCTGTCGATTGAATTGGGAGATTCGTTCGACGGAGTGGCGTCAGGGAAGACGCTGAAACGATCCATGCTCAGGCATAATCGCGTCTTACGGGCAGCGTGACGCTGCTGAGTGTTTCGTGTTGTGTCTGATTGGAATAGCAAATCAGGGAGGATTCGCTTGAGCGACCCGACGAATCGACTTCGTGTCCTGTTTGTCGATGACGAGGCCATGATCCGCGAGGTCATGCGCATCGAATTGCCACGCATGGGGCATGACGTAACCGTCTGCGAAAGCGGCGAGAAAGCCCTCGAAGTCATCGAAGCGGGCTCCTTCGACGCCGCTATTGTCGACCTCAGAATGCCCGGCATCGACGGCTGGCAGGTGGTCGACCGTTTGAAAGCGGTCTCGCCGGACACTCAGATCATCATCCACACCGCGCATGGGAATCTCGACGAAGCCGTCACGGCGATCCGTCGAGGCGCCAACGACTTTCTTCAGAAGCCCTGCAAGCTTGTTGACATTGCGACCGTGCTGCAGCGAGTTGCCACCAACCGGACACTCGCCAACAAAACGCGAGCCCTTGAACAGCGGCTGAAGACTGTCGAAGGTTCCGCCGAACTGGTCGGCGATTCAGCACCAATGCTGCGCGTCAAAAAGCTGATCAGCAAAATCGCGCCAACAGAGTCCAGCGTGCTGGTGCTGGGCGAAACCGGAACCGGCAAAGAACTCGCCGCACGCAGCATTCATGAGCAAAGCAAACGCGCGGACATGCCGTTTGTCGCCGTTAACTGCGGTGCCCTGCCCGAACAACTCGTCGAAAGCGAACTTTTCGGACATCGTAAGGGAGCGTTCACAGGAGCCGACACGCACCGCAAAGGCCTGATCGAAATGGCTAACGGCGGAACGCTGTTTCTCGACGAACTCGGCGAACTCGACAAAGCGACTCAGGTCAAACTGCTGCGATTTCTGGAGTCCGGCGAGCTGCGACGAATCGGCGAAAACGAATCGTTTCTTGTCGACGTCCGCGTCGTCTGTGCGACGAATCGCCCGTTGCAGGAAATGGTCGACGAAGGGTCGTTCCGCGAAGATCTCTATTTTCGAGTCAACACGTTTGAGATTCGTCTGCCGACACTCCGTGACCGCGCGGACGACATCAAAGTCCTCGCTCAGCACCTGATCGATCGATACCGCAGCAAGCACGGCGGTCAACCGGTGACGCTGGGCAAAGACGCCGTCGAAGCTCTGAAAGCTCACGCCTGGAAAGGCAACGTGCGGGAACTGGCCAACACCATCGAGTACGCACTTGCGCTTTGTGACGGCGACAGAATTGTGGCCAGTGATCTGCCGGATTCCATTGGGACCGTCAGTTCATTCTCGGCTCCGATCAGCATCTCCAATGGTTCGGGAGTGCTGTGGAATTCCGGCGATACGAAGACGCTTCGTGAAATCGAAATGGACCTGATCTACCGGGTCCTCGACAAGCATCACGGAGACAAACCGCGAGCAGCGGCCGAGTTGGGAATCGCCCTGAAAACGCTTTACAACAAGCTGAACCAGTACGAAGCCCGCGGCAACGCTGGCTGATTCAGCAGGTCGTCACGAGTTTCTCTTGATGGCGAGTTTGTGGTTCGAATCAGACGCTGTTCGAATGCCGGGCAGCCTGCCAGGATTCTCGCGTTGCCAGCTTCTGACACCGCACTGCGAGACTTTCTGAAATGCGCATTACCACCTGGAATGTCAACGGGATCCGAGCCGCAATCCGCAAAGGGTTTGCCGAAATCGTCGAGCAGGTTGCCCCCGACGTCCTGCTGCTTCAGGAAGTTCGCGCGCTGCCGGAACAGATTCCTGCCGAGTGGGTGAACCCCGACGGCTGGCACGTTCACTGGCACCCGGCGGAGAAGAAGGGTTACTCCGGAACGGCCATTCTGTCGCGGAGCCCGATCGAAATTCTGGGAACGGGACTTGATAAAGCTGACCCTGAAGGCCGCATCGTGCGAGCGCTGATCGATGGCGTGGAAGTCGTCAGCGTCTATCTTCCGTCGGGCTCTTCCAGCGAAGACCGTCAGAAGGTCAAGGAAACCTGGATGAATGAATTCGCTCCGTGGGCAGACGAGCTGAAGGGGAAACGCCGACCAGTGGTGCTGGGTGGCGACTTCAACATCGCTCACACCGAGCAGGACATCTTCTATGCGAAGTCCAACGAAAACATGTCCGGCTTCCTGCCGCACGAACGCGAGTGGATCGGTGAACTGATTGCTGGTGGCTGGCGGGATTTTGTTCGTCACCACTACGGAGAAATGCAGGGCCCGTATTCCTGGTGGTCAAACCGCGGACGTGCCCGGGAACTCGACCGAGGCTGGCGTATCGATTACCTGATTGGCAACACCGCCGCGACCAGGCGATTCAAAGCCGCAGACATCTGCCGTGAAGGTGGCCTGACCGTTTCCGATCACGCGCCGGTTTCAATCGACCTCGAATAAGAGCCGGTAGTTTGCAGGTAGTAGCCGTAGGGTATGTCAAGCGCAGCGCAGGCGTACCATTTTGAGGCTGACGGTTCCAATGGTACGCCTGCGCTGCGCTTGAC
>JABMPE010000638.1 GCA_013203845.1 Rhodopirellula sp.
AGCGAATGTAGAACTCAATGTCTGCTTTTGCGTCTCGAGACGAATCCAGAGCCATGCCACCAGGCAGTGTCAGACTGCAGATTTCGTTGCGGCTGCTGGCGATGGGCAGGATCACTTCGACCAGTGAGCTGATCAACTGGCGGACGAGCGGGTTGCCCTTGGGAATGCGACCACCCACCATCAACGGCAGGCAGGGCGATTTGAAGAGTCCAGCGTTGTCGTACGCGCCGTCTCCCAGCAGCAGAATTCCATCATCGCACGTTGTGAACTGCAGCCCGCACTGTTCGAGCATTCGCTGGTGCGCGGGTGAGTCCGGCAGCACTGCGTAAACGCAGCGGCTGGTACGTGACCTCAAAACGTCGCCTTCGCGACGCAGCGAGCGGATTGACGAAGAGCCAAGTTCCAGCGCGGCGGTCATGAGTTGCCTCGTTCGTCTGCCTGACGGTTGTCCTGATGAGTCACGTCGGCGTTGCGTCGGCGAGTTCGGTGTAGCGCCGAATCCTTTTCCTGATCGACTGCCGAAAGAATTCGGTCCAGCAGATTGGCTCCCTGGACCACAACTGGTGATGGCTGTACCGAAACCGTTTTTCGGGACACTGCCGAGTGACTTCGAGTTCCAGCCACATGCTTCAGAAATTCAGGGCGAGCTGGTGCCTGATCAGTGGTTTGTTGGATGGATTTCGACTCGGCCGAAACTTTCTCGGCGGCTTTTGACTCGCCGGCACGGTGCTCAGCAGACGCTGATTGATGTCCGCGATCGAGGCGAAATTGCCGACGCGTTTTGTCCGGCGTTGCCTCCGACGTTTCGACAGCGTCAGTTTTTTGCCCGGCGTCACCAAACACCGCAGTGGCGGCAAATTCGGGGAGATCAGAGTCCTCGCGATGACGCTCAGACGCCATCCTCACCGAATGCGGAGCGGGCACGGCTGCGGCACGCTGCCTTTGCGATGGACGCCCCGAATGAATCTTCACAATTCGCGGTGCACCAGAATCCGAAAACTCCGGCGACGGAGCGTCCGGCATTTCCGGGTTTTCTTTCAGCACACCAGACTTGCCGCCGGGCGCTGAAAAGTGTGGTCGCGGAACTGCGTTGTGAGCCGCGTCGATGCGCTGAATGGGAGCCGGCTTACCGAACAGTTGTGTGTTGTGCGGATAGCTGACGGGCTCTTCTTCGATCGGAATATCGTTCTCGATCATTCGATCCAGCCAGTAACGTCCCGACGTATCAATCTGCGCGACGCGCGGTGCCGGGTTCTCGTTGGCAATGGAGTAGATCAGGAAGCAAGCCGAGATGGCTCCCAGGAGCCCAACCGTGAGGATCGAAATGACCGGCCAGTTCAGCTCACTTGGTGGCGGAGGCAACAGCTGGCTGCGGTCACCGGAGGCCGGCAAGCTGGCATGGTCGTGTGGAACGTCGCGAGGAACGTCCGCCTGCGCAGATCCGCTCGGCGCGATCAAAACCCGATCATCTGCGGGAGATGATGAAGCTGGCAGCGTCCGCGGCGTATCGTTCCCATCTTCAGTGCTCGCCGGAGTTGAACCGACCGCGGAAGCTGGCTGCGGATCGGATCCTGCGAGACTGCCACGCGAGCTTCCGAATGGCTGAGGCGGTTCGGGAGTCGCGACCGTTGACTGGTAGGGCCGCTGTGCTTCCGGTGATGATTTCGTTCCTCGGAATGCGAGATTGTGACTCGCCTCGCCGCCTGACGAAGTGGCTGGCGTCGACGTCAGTGGAACAAAAGCACGGCCCGCAGGTACCGCAACCGGCTCGTCGAGTGGCACGGATGAAGGATCGGTAAGCAACTGTTTGACGAAGGTCTGGTCTTCAGACGGCAGGTTGAAATTCCCGGGCGGGCTGCCAGCGTTCGGAAGAGTCGGCTCGATTGTCGGAACTCGTGCATGACCGGGCGCTGCTCCGAATTGACTGCCTGGAGTTCCGGCTGACGACTGCTGTGGAAACGGACCGATGGGATTCAGGGGCTGCGTAGCTGTGGCAGCTTGTCGTCCAGCCCTGACCGGTACAGGCAGGTCGTCAGGCAGCCGCGACTGATCGACCACTGACGGGTCGAAAGCCAGGACGGTGCCGGTGTCGAGCCTTGAATCAGGCAGGATCTCGGCTAATCGCCGCTGCATGACCACTTTGACAAAGCCGGCAGCGTCGGGATCCAGTCCTAGATGGCGGGTGACCCATCGAATCGTGGCTCGTTCTGCAGGAATCGTCATGACCACCGGGTAATCGCGCAGTCCCGTAATCGCCAGCGTGACGTCACCCGTTTCCGAATCTGCCGTGCTCTGAGTGCCGCGGTGAATAATCCGTCCCTGGTTCACCTTACCATCAACGACGACGATGTCACCCGGAGTCAGCCTCAGTGTGGCCTTGTTCGAATAGAAGACCGATTGCACAGTTCGACCATCGCGCACGATGTGGATTGGGCCGCCTGCTGTGCGTGTGAGATCACCAGCAAATTCGACGAACGTCACCAGTGAAGGAGAACCCGTCGGCAGTTCGTAGCAGTCTGGGCGGGCGATGTGCCCGATGATCGTGAAATAATGCGGTCCCTGAGCCGAGCGAATGCGATCAGGCTGCTGTAGCCCATTGAAAACCTGGGCGAATGCGACGTTCCCCTGCAGGCCAATGGCCGCAAGTATAGTCAAATTCAACCAGATTGACCGCACAACCAGCATATTGACCGTCCTCGTACCGAGGCAATCCTGAGAGGGGACGCTGAATTCCGACGATGCGGGGAGACACCGACACGGACTGCGCAAAGAGTGAAGACTCCCGCACAATCAGCACCATCGTCAAAGTTTGACAACAATCCTGAGGCAATCCTGACTTCCCGGTGCTGGTTTTCACGAAATCAACCTCCAGCTCGGCGGCGTCACTCCGCTGCATTTCAACCCCTCATCATTGCCTTGTCCTGCGTTTTCATACGGGCGGACCTTCAAATCCCGCTCATCTTTCGAATCCGACGTTCAAGGCTGGAAGCTCCGATACGATGCGGGCAGAATGTCGAACCTGGGGGATCGTGACCGCCAGGGATCCGAACAAATTCTCGGACAGACTCGAATGGATACTAAAACTTTACGCCTGATTCTGCTCAAACGAGACAGCAGCGACCGTATCAATCGGGCTGCGGATGAGCTGGAGCTGTTTCTCCAGTCTCACCCAACTACCGAATTACTCACGGTGGCCGTGATCGAGGAACTGGATACGGCGACTCTGGACGGCTCAGAAGTGGTAGTGGTGCTGGGGGGCGACGGCGCGATTATTCGAGCGTGTCGACAATTCGGCCAACGACAAATCCCGATCATTGGAATTAACCTGGGGAGACTAGGGTTTCTGGCGGACCTGACCCCGGACCTGTTTCGAGAACGCTTTGACGAAATCAGGGCGAGGAAATTTGACGTCGTCGAGCACCTCATGTTTCGTTGCACGATGACCCGACCGAATGGTGAAACCTGTTCCTGGCTGGGCGTGAACGAGATCGCCATCAGTGCGGAAGCAACCCTGCAAATGGTCGAAGTCACGCTGACCATTGATGATGCTCCGGTAACGACCTACAGCTGTGACGGGCTGATTATCAGTACGCCGGTCGGCTCAACGGCTCATAGTTTGTCCGCAGGTGGGCCCGCGATTCGGCAGGACCTGTCGGTGGTGGTGGTCACTCCGATCTGCCCGCACACGCTTTCGAATCGAGCACTGGTCGACGACGCCAGTCGCCGTTACCGGCTGGAACTTCCTTCGGCACGAACAGAAGTCGTACTGGTGATCGACGGGCAGATTCGAATTCCTTTCCAGGTGGGTGATTGGGTCGACTTTCAGAAAGCCGACGTCACCTTCAAGCTGGCTCGACTGTCAGGTCATAATTACTACAGCGTTCTGGAGAAAAAACTCGGCTGGAGCGGTCAGCCACGTTACGTGGCCGACGAGTAATGGCGAACAGTCTGACAGAAATAAAGTGAAGTGCAGTAGGGTATGACAAGCATAGCGCAGGCATACCGACGGAGACAGGCGGAGCGCAGGCATACCAACGGAACAGTGTCACCAACGAAGTAAATCTGAAATCATGGCTGAATCGAAACCACGGCGAGCACTCATTACCGGCATCTCGGGACAGGATGGCTATTACCTGACCCGGTTTCTGCAGGAACGCCACTACGAAGTCCACGGCATCGTTTCGTGCCGAGCTCCTGGCATCGGCGAAGCGGGCGAGCGGCTTTACTATGCCGACCTTTCAGACGGCTCCAACCTCAGCCAGATCCTGGACAAGGCTCAACCGGACGAGGTCTACAACCTTGCGGCACAAAGCCACGTTCGGCTGTCCTTCGACCTGCCGGTTTACACAGCCAACGTCACGGGCGTCGGCGTGCTGAGAATGCTCGAAGCCATCCGCGAATATCAACAGCGAGCTGGTAAGCAGGTCCGCTTTTACCAGGCGTCTTCCAGCGAAATGTTCGGCAAGGTCGTTGAAACCCCTCAGTCTGAAACGACACCGTTCTACCCGCGCAGCCCGTACGCGTGCGCCAAGGTTTACGCCTACTGGCAGACGATTAACTATCGCGAGTCTTACGACATGTTCGCGGCTAACGGGATCCTCTTTAATCACGAGTCGCCCAAACGAGGCGAAGCGTTTGTCACTCGCAAGATTTCCAGAGCGGTGGCCCGAATCAAACTTGGTCTGCAGGACAAACTGAGTCTGGGCAACATTGACGCCCAGCGCGACTGGGGTTTCGCGGGCGATTTTGTCGAAGCCATGTGGCTGATGCTACAGCAGGACGTGCCCGAAGATTACGTCATCGCCACCGGGCTGGTTCACTCGGTCCGCGATTTTCTGGACGCTGCGTTCGGCCACGTTGACCTCGACTGGACCGACTTCGTCGAAACCGACGAAAGCCTGTTCCGCCCGGCAGAAGTCGACATCCTTTGCGGAGACGCGACGAAGGCTCGCGAGAAGCTGAACTGGCAGCCGAAAGTCAGCTTCGAAGAGCTGGCTCGAATGATGGTTGACCACGATCTGAAACGCGCCCGCCAGAAACTCTGACCGCGACACGTCCAGAGGGATCAGTCGCAGTAATGATCTCTCCGCTGGTTCGGGTGGCTGGTGGTCGAGCTTGCGAGCTCCCAGAATCGAACACGCGCAGCTTGCAATTCCGATTCCCGCTGCAGTCCATTTAAAGCGTTGCACCAGCTTGCTCGGGAACCATCATGAGAGTCTTTGTTTCCGAGTACGTGTGCGGCGGCGCGTGGCTGGAAAAAACGCTCAATAGCTCGCTGGCCGCCGAAGGCCGAGCGATGCTGGTGGCGCTCATCGAAGACCTGCTCCGTCTGCCGGGGATCGATGTCGTCACGACGTGGGATCAGCGACTGGGAGACTTTCCCGTTGAAGAAGCTTCGACGCTCTCCATCGTTCCGATTTCCTCACCACTCGACGAGCGGCGAGCCTTTGAACGACTGTGCGAAGAATCCGCCGCCGCGTTCGTCATCGCTCCCGAGTTTCACGGCATCCTTGCTGACCGAGCGGCCGCGGCATCGTTGAGGACACGGCTGATTGGCTGCGATCAGAAGGCAACCGCACTGTGCAGCGACAAGTTGAAACTGGCCGAATTTCTGGAAGCGTCGGGAATCTGGACCGTCCCGACCGAAGGCTTTGTTCCCGAAACTTCGGAGACGTCGTTGCCAAACTTCGCACCGCCCTTCCCTTCCGTGATCAAGCCGCAAGACGGCGCCGGCTCCGTGATGACTTTCAACGTGTCGACTGCCGCTGAACTGTCCAGGCTGTCGGCGGAACTTCTGACAGACAGCGGCGGTTTTGAATTCGTGCGGCAACCGTTCATCGAAGGCGTCGCCGTGTCATGTGCGGCTGTTGTCTCGACAGCCACTTGCGCGACGGACACTGGCTCGGCGGCGACCGCCTCGGTGGAGACCGGCTCGACGAAGTGCGACAGCACGTTCGCCGGACCACTCATCGACGTGCTACCTCCGTGTCGGCAGATCCTGTCCGATGATGGTCGCTTCCGTTACCAGGGCGCCAATTTTCCAGCCGGGATTGAACGGTCCGATCTGCAACGCGTTGAACGTCTCGTCCGCCACTGCTGCTCCGTCATCCCAGGTCTGCACGGATTTGTCGGGTTCGACCTGCTGGTGCCGTCCGCGGAAAATGCAGAACCGATCATCGTTGAGATCAACCCGCGTCTGACAACAGGGTTTCTGCTTTGGCAGAAGCTGTGCAACGACAATCTTGTGTCGCGAATGCTTGCCGCCGATGACGTCCCGCCCGACGAAAGTCCTCTGTCGTGGAAATCCGGTTCGGACACGTTCAGAATGAGTTCGCTGCCTGAGTGACTCAAATTCTGTTCAAAGTCTCTGCTGCCTGATGCTTAAACTTCCTGCGATTGCTAACCGAGAACCATGTTCTGGAATCTCACTTCAGGATGACATCATGATGTTTGCATTTCTCCGATGTGTTGCCGTATTCGCTGCGGTGTTGTGCGCTCAAGTGACTGCGAGCCAGGCTCGCGAGTTTGCTTACGTCTCGCTCGATGGAGAAAATCGCATCGCCGTGTACTCGGTGAATGAAACAAGTGGCAAACTGACGCCGCGACTGGATATCGAGACTCCGAGTCCTCCTGGCGGCCTGACCTCCGATCCGAAGAATCGATTCCTGTTCGCGTCACTTCGTCGAGCGGGGAAGCTGGCCAGCTTTCGTATCAACGACGACGGCGGACTGACTCTGATCAACGTCGTTGAAGCCGGTGCTGATCCGGCTTTCGTCGCGACAGACCGAACCGGCCGGTTTCTGCTGACGGCTTATTATGTCGCCGCAAAAGTGTCAGTCCATCGGATCGGCGAGGATGGCTCACTCAGCGAAGAGCCGCTGCAGGAAATCGCGACCGACACCAAAGCTCACGCGATCATGACGGACGCGTCGAACCGGTTGGCGTTCGTGCCGCACACCGGTCCCAACGCGATTTACCAGTTTCGCTTTGATGAGCAGTCCGGGCAGCTTTCGCCGAATGAACCGTTGATTGTGAACACGGGCGACAATACCGGCCCGCGACAACTGGCCTTTCACCCGAAGCGGGACCTTGTTTTCTTCGACTACGAGCAGGGCAGCGCCATCGCAGCCTTCAACCTGGACCGAAAAACCGGCAGAGTTTCATTCCGCGAGCGTCTGCCGAGTATTCCTGCTGACTTTTCGGAAACCAACAGCAACGCTCGCATTGAGATTCATCCGTCGGGCGATTTCGTCTACGTCGCCAACCGAGGTCACGACAGCCTCGCTGGCTATCGGGTCGACGCTCAAACCGGCAGGCTGATCAGCCTCGGTCAGACGCCCACCGAACCAACTCCTCGCGGCTTCACCATCGAACCAACCGGCCGCTTTCTCTACGCCGCAGGTCAAACTTCGAACCGCCTCGCCTCCTTCCGCATTGACCAGAAGTCCGGAGCCCTCACCCGCTTGGCGACCTGCGACGTCGGCCAACAACCCTGGTGGGTCCACGTCGTTCGAATTCGGTGATGCTTGGCGTCGTCACCAAATCTGCAGAGTGTATCTCGACGCACCATCAAACGGGAGATGCGAGTGATGCGTCAAGACGCACCCGACGTCACTGGGGTGACAACGACTCACCCGAGACCTCGATCGCCAACCAGTCGCTCACGTCCTCGTACGGCCACGCGCTAATTGCACGTATCCGGTATTGCCCTGGTTCCAAGAACATTACTTGCCGGTACTTCAAATCGAACTCGATTGTTTCCGCGCTCGGTTGCTTTATTTTTGCCGTTTGTGGTTCCGTCTGCCACTGAAGATGTGGCGCTACGTGGTCTTCGAATTTCGGTGGCTTTACCGGAAGACTGAATTGCCCTTCTTTTAGACTGGATTTCCTTACGCGTTCCCATGGCCCGGAAGCGCGACTTGCGTCCAATGTCACCCATTCACCAGCAGTTGCAGATGTCGGGACTTCACATTTCAGTCGCGTATTGAAACGGTCGCCAAGAATCCAAACGGACTCTTGCACGAATTCTTTGTAAGCGACGTACGAGAAGACCGCAGCGAATAGCGCAACGCATGAAAGGATCAGTGCTTTCGTTGTTGTGTTCACGGGCTCGGCTTCCGACAGAACGAATCACGAGGCGGCGAAGCGGCCTCACCAGCTGGAATGCGTCTTCGGCTTTGCCGGAACGACGGACTCCAATCCCCAAGAGTTTCGGGATTCACTCTGGAACCGGGGAGGCTGCACGCGACAGAAATCTGCCGGCAAACGAACGGTCCTGTCTGCCGGCAGATAAATAAATGGTGTTGAAGTACGCTGATCGCTCAGACATCGACACCGATCAGTCTGCAGGCTTCTTCGTAGCCGGGAGCGCGGAAACCGTGTTTGTCGTCGCGGTCGTAGCCATAGGCGCTCGCCGTAACACGAGCCAGAGCGACAAGCTGTCGACTTCGGAACGCCGGGCGTGTCGTGCGGTATTCTTCCCGAACCGTGTGGAAGAACTTTTCGCCGTGCAGCCGACCGTCTTCACTGATCGTGTAGCCGATCAGTGACTGGAACACTCCGTCTGCGGGGTGGCCCTGCTCATCATAGATCTGAATTGCAGCCGCAGCGCGAGCCTGGTCGTTGTGGCGAATGGCGTCTCCAGCTTCAGCGAGCAACTCAGCCGCGCCGGTCGCCTTGATGCTGCGACGATGCTCTTCCGTCGGATACGCCTCATCCTTGAACGGCGAATGGCTGGCGCTGTGATAAGCGGCGACCATCAGTCCGGTGATTGCATGCGCTGGATCGGTGACGCGCGCCATGTTCCGCCAGGCGTTCGTCGCGTCGGACGAGTGAACTCCCGCCGCGTCTCCGTGAGTCCGCCATTTGTCCGGTCCCTGACGTAGAACCAGCATGTTGGACGCCAGTGAAATCGCTTCGCCGACAACTTCCGGATCGATTCCGTCGGCCAGTGCAGCGGCGACGGCATCCGCAGAGCGATGCGGCGGACCGTTGTAGACCGTTCGAGCCAGATCATCTACAGCGGCGTCACCCGGATCGCGCTTACCCAGCGGCTTGCCAACGAGCTTGTACTGATCGAGCAGTTTCGGCAGCACCGTGCGAATCGGCGACTCGGGATACTTGCGCTGAATGCGGTTCTGTTCGTGGTCGACACAGAAGCGAACGCACTGCCGCAGCAGCGTATGAGCATGCTCCTTGCCGAGAAAACCCACCAGTCCATACGTACGGTGCGCGAAGACAAAACGATGCACGTTGATGTCGTCCTGCACGGCTGGTTGGAGTGCATTGAACTCGTCCTGCACCGGTGCATCCTGCAGAGTGCCGAACAGTTGCTCCGCCCGATCCATGTCGGGTTTGCGGGCTGCGTCCCGAATCTGCAGACCGATATTCTCGTCGGAAGCATGCTCCGCCGCGTGTTCGGCATCGTGCAGAGCCTTCAATGTTTTCATCGACGCACCGCCCAGAGACTGGCACTGCTGCGAGTTGCGATAGACGACTTTGAGAATCGGCAGCGGCTGGCGTTCGGTCGGCAGCATCGCCGTCATGTTCCAGGCGGGCAGCATCGCCATCGCCGTGTGGAAGCCGACATAGTCCTGGCCACCGAACGTTTCCGCATTGGCCAGAGCCGCAGCGGCAATCAGCGACCGCAGATCGGTTTCCCCTTTCTTCAGTTTCTCGACAAGTACCGGCTGCAGCTTCTGCTGGGGCGTCGATTGAAGCAGATCAACGAGCGCGTCGTATTTGCCAAAGCTGAGTTCGTCAGAACCCTCTTCGGCGAAGGTCGTGGAAAATCCCAGGTCGGTGGCGAGCGACGTACCAATGCCGGCAACCAGCATGCCTCGGCTGACGTCAGTCAGGAATTCGCGGCGGGTGGTGGAACTCATGGGAACGCTCCGTACAGAATCAACAGGGACAGGAAACGTCAGTCACAAATCGTGTGTCGCGGGAAAACCGTGCGAAAGTGTCGCCAAGCAACACCTTACCGTTCAGGAACGGCGTAGCGTTACACACTTTGGCCAGAATCTTTCCTTGAAACTACGAACTGTGCTCACAGGGCCGCGTCCGGTTCTACCGCGACCTCCCGACCTGCGAAACGACGCCACCATCATCGCGCGACTCACCAACGCTCGTGACGAACACTCCGCGCATGAAAAAAGCCCGCATCACCGACCCGGGCTTCTTGAACA
>JABMPE010000639.1 GCA_013203845.1 Rhodopirellula sp.
ATGCCACAAACCACGCTCCGCAGATGCTTCCGCCGATGCTGAAACGCCCGTCGAACGAAATCCTGATAGAAAGCCCGATCGACAATTTTCTCACGCTTTTCCTTCTGTGGCGTGATCTTCACAACGGCGGAATCGACTTTCGGACGTGGCCAGAAAATCGTGGGTGGCATCCGCTTGATGACTTTCACCTTGGCCTGAGCCTGCAACCAGGCCGCCAGAGAACCATATTTCGAGACGCCCGGTCCAGACGCCATCCGCTCGGCCAGTTCCAGCTGAATCGTGACGACTATTTTCTCCCAGGGAAGTTCTGTCGCGACAAGGTTTGAAATCAGCGGCGTCGCAATGTTGTACGGCAGGTTGGCCACCATTTTCAGCCGCCGTCCCGGTTTGGCGTCGAGTTGCTTCTGAACTTCCGCAATGACTTCCGGAGCGATCTGATTCTTGTTCTTCAGCGCGTCCTGATTCATCAGCGTGATGTTGTCGAAGTTCGCCGTCTGAGCCTTCGCCAACTCGTACATGTTGTTGTCGTACTCGACCGAAACGACATGCCCGGCAGCCACGCCCATGAATGTCGTCATCCCGCCGGTGCCCGAACCAACCTCTAGAACCACATCGTCAGCGGTCAGCTCGGCCTCTTCGACGATGAACTCAATGATGTTGATGTCGATCAGAAAGTTCTGACCAAGATCCCCGCGAGGATTGAAACCGTGCTTGTTGAACAGGTCCATCAGATGAGATCGCGTTTGTCGTACGGCTTCGCGCATGAGGAGAGTTTCAAGAGTTCAGGAGATTTGACGAACCACGAAAAACACCAAATACACGAAAAGGGCTTCTCAACTTTTCGTGTATTTGGTGTTTTTCGTGGTTAAAGACTTCAGCATCACGACCGGCCAGCCATTAACTTGTCGACGTACTTTCCGAGGATGTCTGTCTCGATGTTAACGATTTCGCCCTCAGTGCGAATGCCCAGCGTCGTGACTTCCAGCGTGTGAGGAATCAGCGCCACGCTGAACCGGTCTTCTTCGACGTTGACCACGGTCAGGCTGATCCCATCGACGGTGACCGATCCCTTTGGCACCATCAGCCGCGCGAGTTCGGTCGGTACTTTGAACCACATCGTGACCCACTCGCCATCGCGATCGACGGAAACGACTTCACCGGTTCCGTCAACGTGTCCCTGAACGAAGTGCCCGCCGAGCCGTCCATCCACCGGCAGCGACCGTTCCAGATTCACCGGATGCCCGTTCGCCAGACGGCCAAGATTTGTTTTCGACAGCGTTTCTGTTCCCGCCTGAAAGGCCGCGGTTTCGCCAGCCAGTTCAATCACGGTCAGGCAACAGCCGTTAATGCAAACGCTGTCGCCGATGCCCAACCCATCGCGGATTTCGTCCGGCACCGAAATATCCAGCCGCACGGCATCGCCTTCGGGCACGATCGCCGCCACCTTGCCTTGCCCTTCGATCAGCCCCGTAAACATGAAACTGAATTCCTCGTCCTGTGAAGACCAGACACCGCCCTACCGCCTACGAAGATCGCTCCTGCGACTTCGGCACCATCACGCTTTGCCAGAGTGCCCGGCACGGTGAAGCGAAAGCGAAATAGCAGAAGATCAACGGCACCGCCATCTCGCGGACGCTGAAGACAACCGCTCCGGTAAAGACAATTTGAATGAGGTGGCCGCGGCTGCGTTTTCCGCTGAACAACTGGTTGAAAACGTGTGAGTAGCGAATTCGCGAAACCATCAGACACGCCACGGCCAGCGTGACCAGCGGTAGAACTTCCAGCATGGCCGGCCCCACCCAGGTAGCGATTCGCCGGGCAAATTCGGAAACGTTTTCACCAGGAGCAGTCAGTTTCCCGAGTCCGTACATGGCAATCGGAAACGAAGCGATCACTCCAGCCGCGGCCGGCGATGGCAACCCGCTGAAGAAATCGTGCGAATCTTCTTCGTCGGTTTCGATGGTGAATCTCGCCAGCCGGAGAATCGCGCAGGCCACGTACAACCCGGCGATCACCCACATAATGCGAGGGTGCAGCATGCTGTGCAGGCAAAACTGGCGCATCAGAAAGGCGGGGGCGACGCCGAACGTAACGACATCGCACAGACTGTCGAGCTGTGCTCCGAACTCGCTGGTCTGATTCGCCCACCTGGCGGCTCGGCCGTCCAACGCGTCAAACAGCATCCCGCCGAAGATACACATCGACGCGTAAAGCAAATGTGAGTCACCGGCCTGCACATCTTCAATTCCCAGCCGAGCGGCGTAGGTGATGGCCGCAAACCCGCACAGCGCGTTGCCAAGTGTCAGCAGCGTGGGCAGGACAGCAAATGCTCGTTCGCGTTTACTCATGAGTGCGACCAGGTCGGAAGTGTTCTTCGCAGCGGCAGGTTTGAGACTGATTTCCGGCAGATTCCCGAATCAAAAACTGCCCGGAGTCCTGCGTTCTACGATCGTTCACCGCCTCACGCAACGGTCGCAATCGTCCATGGCTGTTTTCGGGGCAAATCCTGACGCTATATCCCGGATAGTCAGACGCGATCAAGCAGGCTGTCCGAAATCATCGCCTTATCAGTTTCAGCGAGTGCCAGAGAGCAATCTACCCAGTTGGCTGGTTGTCCATACAGAGCTTGACCGCCACAGACACCCAGCGGTGTTGAGTTCAAGACGTTTCGGCGTGTCGCAGCGATTCGTCTTTCAGATCAGAGACGAACATGCAGCCGGGGCTGTGCGTGATCGCGAACGTTGGTCGGGCGGCCATCAGAGCTGCCTGAGGCGTTACTCCGCACGCCCAGAAGACAGGCAGTTCGTCAGCGGCCACGGGGACGGCGTCGCCAAAGTCCGGCTTCTGCAGATCGGTGATGCCGATTTCGTGTGGAAGTCCGATGTGGATCGGGGCTCCATGAACGTCGGGAAACTGCGACGTGATCTGCACAGCTAGAATGGCGTGAGCGGGTTTCAACGGTCGCATTGAAACCACGAGTGGTCCGTGAAACTTTCCGGCAGGCTGACAGGCGAGGTTCGTTTGAAACATCGGTACGTTACGACCGAGTTCCACATGCCGGACAGGGATTCCGTTTTTGATGAGTGCCGCTTCAAACGTGAATGAGCAGCCGATCAGAAAACTCACCAGATCATCATTCCAGAGCGATGTGATGTCGGTTAGTTCGTCGGTCAGCACGCCATCGCGCCAGACACGATAACTCGGCAGATCGGTTCGCAAATCGGCCTCGTTCGCCAGTCGGCTCAGCGAGAATTGACCAGGCTTTGTGACTTCCAGCATCGGGCATGGTTTGGGATTCAGCTTGCAAAACTGACGGAAGTCGTCGGCGTCGTCACGCGGCAGAATCACCAGATTTGCCTGAGCGAATCCGGGAGCCAAGCCTGACGTCTGAGTGGTCAACTCTCCGGAGCGGCATGCACGTCTTACAGCTTCGGGCGTTGATAATCCATTCTGGGTAGGCACCGGCCGTTGCTCTTTCTGTTAGATTTCGGACGAAATCGGTCATTGGCGCAGATCGAAACTGACCCGATCATGACGCCAGGTTACCGATTCTATAATTCTGTTTCTTATGAACGATCGACTGTCTGAACTTTCGGCGTCGATGATAATTCGCGGAGACCGATTTCCAATGGACGAAGCAGAACTCCCGGATCGGATTGGCCCCTACAACATCCTCCGAAAAATCGGTGCCGGAGGCATGGGCACCGTTTATCTCGGCAGGCAGGTTGATTCCGGACTCGAAGCGGCAATCAAAGTATTGCCGGCATCGCTGGCCAGAGAGCCAGGGACTTCCGACCGGTTTGAGCGGGAAATTGATGCCATGCGGAAGCTGACTGGTCCGCACATTGTGAAGCTCTATGAAAGCGGACGCGACGAAGAAACCGATCAGATGTATTTCGCCATGGAGTACGTTGAGGGCGAGACTCTGATCGAGTGCATCCGGGCCAACCGCCGACTTCCGTGGGAGCAGTCGGTCGATATCGCGATTCAGATTTGCTCAGCCCTGAAAGCCGCCCACGCGACCGGCGTCATTCATCGGGATCTGAAACCGTCGAATCTGCTGATCGGTGACGACGGAATCGTCAAGCTCACGGACTTTGGAGTCGCCCAGGTCTTTGCGGCTCAGCGATTGACCTCAACAGGTGGGATCATCGGCACGGCGGAGTACATGTCGCCTGAGCAGGCTCAGGGTCGACGGTGTACCAGGGCCAGCGACCTGTATTCACTGGGCGCCGTTCTGTATGCGATGCTGACCGGACGGCCTCCGTTCACCGGTCAGAACGCTGTGGAAATTATTCAGAAACACTCGACGGCACGCTTCGATCGCCCCAGTCTGTACGCTCCTGATGTGCCGCGCATTCTCGAAGACGTCGTCTGCAGGCTGCTGGAAAAGAAACCGGAAGATCGCTACAGCGATGCGCATGTGGTGTCGTTGCGGCTGAAGGAAGTTGTGAAGCGAGTCGAATTCGCCAGCCGGGATGAAACGATTGCCAAACCGTTTGAATCTGACGGGTTAATGTCTCCCACGGCGACGGCGCCAAATCGAGGCAGTCGTCGTCGAAGTGAGGAAGTCACCTTTGCATCCGGGCTGCTTGAGTCCGAAAGCCGCGAAACTGGCCAACCATTTTTCGAAGGTCGGCATGAGGGACCTGGGGCCGCCACAATGGTGCGGGACGCTTTTCGTGCAGACCTTCGTCGCGAGCAGGAAAAGTCGCCGCTGGCAGCACTCTTTGACAACACATGGTTCCTGATCGGTTGTCTGATACTGCTGATTGCTGGTGGCGTTTTCTGGATGAATGGCGTCCGCCCCGACAGTTCACTGGATGATGACGCCGATTTCGCAACAGACGTTGCGGGTGTGCCGGGCGAGGTCTCGCGGTTCATGCGTCTGGCGAAATCGTATCGACGAAATGGTGATACTCCCCGTGAGGAAAGATTGTTAACCGCGTTACGTGCCGTGATCGCTGACGATAAATCGAACGCCGCCACGATTCGCGAGATTGATCGTCGTCTGGAGTCTCTTGCCGGGCGGCGGGAGCAGCTGTCTCACGAATCCGGGCTGGCGAAACAGACGGTTGATCGCGCGGAATCACTGATTGATGAAGGACGCGTGGAAGAAGCTCGCTCGCTCCTGGACAGCCTTTCTGTGCTGTATCGAGACGATGAGGATGCTCGCCCACAGCTGGATCGGGTGACCGAATTGCTCAGGCAGATCAGTTTATCTGTCAGTGAAGCGGAATCGAAGAACGCGTCAGTCGAATGACGTCAGCTGGGACTTCACGCGAGTTTTCCCTGGATCTGGACGAGTCAAGCGATCAGCGCATCACCGAATTGGTCAGGCGGCGATCCTGCAGGTCATCGGCAAAACTCATCACGGTGTCGACTACACGGTCAATTGCCGAGTCGCTCATGCGACCGTCGATCGGAAGGCAGACTCGACGCAGGAATTCGTTTCGCGCGACGGGAAAGGTTTCTGCACCAACACCGTACCGGGCCTGATAGTGCGGCATCAGATTGACAGGCAAATATGGGACAGTCACACAGACGCCTCGACGACGAAGTTCTGAAGTGAACTCGTCACGGGTCACGCCCAGATGCTGCAGATTGAGTCGCAGCGGGTATTCCAGCCAGGTGTGACTGGCGTCAGGCCTTTCAAATGGAACCTGAAATTCCCGGCGACAACTGAAGGCCGCCGTGTAGCTCATCGCGATCTGACTGCGTCGTCTCCAGGCCTGGCGGGCCTTGCCGAAGGCAGCCAGTTGCCAGACGGCTGCAAGATCGGTCATACGATCGGCATAGTGCAGGGACCGTCTGGCGTCCCACTGTTTGGCTTCGTCGGTCAGTTCGTCGAGTGGAGTAATCCCGTTTCGTAATCGCTCGGCGAGAACAGCATCCGCCGTGCAGATCAGAGCCCCGGAACTCAGCAGGCTGGTCTCGGCAGATCGACAGTGATAAATCCGAACCTGATTCCCCTGAAGGTCGCCTCGGGCACTGATGCCGGGCGATTGTGTCTGAGCGTCGTTGACAAGCAGCAGTTGATGTTCCTGACAAAGGCGGCTAAGCGGTCGGATATCAACAGGCAAACCGGCAATATCAACGACGACGATTGCACGTGTTCGATCCGTCAGTGAATTCGCAACCTGATGAGCATCAAGGTGGGCTGACTCCGCGTCAATATCGACGAGGATCGGATGAGCGTCGAACTGTCGAATGACTTCCGGGATAGAGGGAGGCAGGTACGCTGGGATGATGACTTCGTCGTCAGGCTGCAGATGACTGGCTGCCAGAACGCAGTGAAGCGCAACGTTGGCGCTGGCCACTGCGACGACATGCGGCGTACCACTTAACCGAGCTGTTTCGGCTTCCAGTTCGGTTTGCCAGTCCTGGTGGGATGGGCCCAGCGCGACGAGCCGTTGCAGATCAGCCACCGCTGCAGACGCTGCCGGGTCATGAGCCATGTTTACGAAACCGGTGGCCCGTTCAGATGGAGCAACTCTTCCGGCAGATGGAGCAACTCTTCCGGCAGATGGAGCAACTCTTCCGGAGAAGTAATCTGGCGAGACCGATTGACATGACATTTCCAGGAGTCCTTGGCGACTGATTTCATACGCCGCTCGCAACGTTCTGAGATCGACAGATCAGCTACGCTGAAACTGTCACAAGGTGACTGGCTGTTGAGTGGCAACACGATTCAATCCGCACACTCTGTGCCGGAGAATGCTTTGCAAGGTTGCGGCAATCCACGGGCCGCCGTTCCGGGAAGGATCAACTCGGGAGAACCGGGTGCCGTCGCGACAGTGGAAGTGCGAAATGCATCAGAAGCTGCCGTTGAGTGAGGCTCAGCGAAGTTCCGCCGCGACATCGTCAATGATGTCGTTAATCGTCCGGGTTGGCTGCCAGCCGATGGTTTCGTGGATTCGATCGATCGACGGAACACGGCGTTGCATGTCTTCGAACCCTTCTCCGTACGCCTTGTCATACGCGACAAGTTCGACTTTCGACGAACTCTGCAATCGCGTGATGATCAATTCAGCCAGCTGCAGAATCGAGATTTCGTCGGTGCTTCCGACGTTGTAGATCTGCCCACAGGTGGCGTCAGAGTCAACGAGCTTGATCAAGGCCTGTACGACATCTTGAACATGGCAGAAGCATCGTGATTGATTTCCGTCGCCATGAACTTCCAGTTTGTCATTCCGTAAGGCCTGCTCCACGAAGCGAGGAACCACCATCCCGTACTGACTGCGCTGACGCGGCCCGACGGTGTTAAACAACCGAACGATCGTGACTGGCAGCCGGCTTTCTTTCCAGTGGGCGAGTGCGAGGAACTCATCGAGCGCCTTCGCGCAGGCGTAGGCCCAGCGATGTTTGGTGGTCGCACCTTCGAGACGGTCGTCGTCTTCGCGGTAGGGGACGTTTTCTGATTTTCCGTAGACTTCAGACGTCGACGTGATCAGAACGCGATTTCGATATCGCCGAGCGAGTCGCAGCACAACTTCCGTGCCCTGATAAATCGTGTCGATGGTGTCGACCGGTTGTTCCATGATCAGCTTGACGCCGACCGCGCTGGCCAGATGAAAAACGGTGTCGCAATCGGACATCAGCTTTTCCATCAGCGCGACGTCTCTGACCGTGTCGACATACAGCCGAAAGTTTGAGTCCGCTTCCAGATCGGCAATGTTGGAATGCAGTCCGGTCGAAAGATTGTCGATCACCGAAACCCGGCGGCCTGATTTGAGCAGCTCTCGCGCAAGATGACTGCCGATGAAGCCAGCTCCGCCAGTAATGAGTACGTGCTGGCTGCGATCCATTTTGATTTCCTGGCTTCAGATTTCAGTCGCAGAATTTGCAGATGGACGCAGATCGAGAAGATGTCTCCGCCGAGCATCGGCGTCTATCTGCGCTGAGCTGTGGTCCATTTTCTGATTGGAATGAGGCGTCGGCGGTGTGCTAAATGTTCTCGACCGTTTCCTCGACGCCTTCAGGAAGCTGATTCGGAAATCGTTCTTCCTCGGCAGTCTTGGCCCGCATGTAAAGTTTGATGGGCACTTCGGCAAAAGGCAGCTCTTCCTGCAGGACTCCGAGAAGAAATCGCTTCCACGAATTGTCGAAGAGTTCCGGATCATTGCACTTCAGAACGATCGTCGGAGGTTGCGTGGCGACCTGCACGGCGTAGTAAATTTTCGGAATACGGCCTTTCCGCATGGGTGGCCGATTTTTGAGGATGGCTTCTCGAATCACCCGATTCAATCGCCCGGTGCTGACTCGGGTCAGAGACTGCTTGTAGATCGACTGGGCGAGGTTAATCAGCTTTCGTGTGTTGCGGTTTTCGATGGCTGTCACAAACGCGACCGGAGCATGACGAACCGACGCGAATTCCTTCAGCAGGTAGTCGCCCCACGATTCGATCGTCATACCCGCTTCCGTGGCTTCGTCCCACTTGTTCACGACGAAGATACACGGCTTGTAGTGAGTGAGCACTTCCTCGACGAGCTGTTTGTCGACTCGCGAAATGGTCTTTTGCGAATCGAAGAAAATCAGAACGACGTCCGCGCGGCGGATGCTGCGTTGGGCGCGGACCAGTCCGTAGAATTCAATATCGTTGGCGAGACTCTTTTTCTTGCGAACGCCGGGAGTATCGATCGCGATGATCGTCTTTCCGTCGACTTCGAAACGCAGGTCGATGCTGTCGCGAGTTGTTCCGGCGACCTCGCTGACGATCACTCGTTCTTCTTCTGCCAGAGCGTTGATGAACGTGCTCTTGCCGACGTTGCGACGTCCTACGATGGCGAGTTTCATTTCGGGTTCGGCGGACTGTTCCGCTCCGTCGGTCAACTCGTCGTCGGTCAGAGGCGGCAACAGTTCAAGGATGGCATCCTGCAGTCCAAGCCGGTTGTGGTTGCCCTTCACGCTGGTCGTGATGAGCTTGCAGCTGGCAAGCGAGTAGAATTCGGCGATGTCGTCCGCTGTTCGTGTCGAGTCACACTTATTGACGACCAGCAGTTTCGGCTTGTCGATGTGTCGCAAACGTTCGGCCACCAGAATGTCCAGGGGCACTGGTCCTGTTTGACCGTCCACAACAAAGACCAGCGCATCTGCTTCGGCCAGCCCCAGACTGATCTGGTTTTCAATGTCTTCTGTCAGGTTGTCGGAATCTTCGACACCCATTCCGCCGGTGTCGATCAGCTCGAAATACCGGTCGCCCTCATGCAGTAGATACCGCATTCGGTCCCGAGTTGTCCCGGCTGTGCTGTCAACGATGGCGATTCTCTTTTTCGCCAGCCAGTTAAACAGTGAGCTTTTACCGACGTTCGGACGGCCCACGATGGCGACTCTGGGAATAGGCATTTCTCTAACTTCCGCAGTGAACTTTTGAGGGAGATTCGGTCGTCGCCGATCTCGCCTGATTGAAGAATCTGGACAACAGAACTGGCCAGCAGCCGCGACTATCCGGGAACGGAAACGCGATTCTACCGAGAACCTCGCAGGATTACTGCATTTGAGGCCCGCTTTTCCGTGGCAATCTGCGTCTCAGACGAGACTGATCGACAGAAAAAGGCAGGGAGTGCTCACGCAGACCGCCGCTGGCGTTACCAGCGGTACAGTGCCGTGCCCCAAGTCAGCCCGCCGCCGAAGCCGCACATCAGCAGGACATCGCCTGATTTGATACGGCCCGCCTGTTGAGCTTCGTCCAGGCAAATAGGGATCGAACCTGCGGAAGTATTTCCATACTGGTCCAGATTAACCGCCACCTTGGAAGCCGGAATGCCCAGTTTCTCCATGGCTGCGTCAACAATTCGAATGTTTGCCTGGTGAATCAGGAACAGGCTGACGTCACCGGCAGACATCTCCGCTTTTTCGAGTACCAATTCGATCGATTCCTGAACAACGCGCACGGCCCACTTGAAGACATTGCGGCCATCCATTTTCAACAGATGGCTGCCAGCTGCGATTTCTGCGGGTGTGTTTGGTTCCTTTGTTCCGCCAGCCGTACACTGCAGCAGCGGCCCACCAGCGCCGTCAGAACCAAGCTGATAACAAATGAGTCCCTGAGTGGCGCTGCCGCGCGTCATGAGAACCGCTCCCGCTCCGTCACCAAATAACGGGGCGATTGTTCGGTCAGACTGATCGACGATGCGACTGTTGCAGTCAGCTCCAATGATCAGAGCCAGCTTGCTGTTGCCCGTCGCGACGAACTGAGAGCCCGTCACCAACGAATACATAAAGCCGGAACACGCGGCCTGCAGGTCGACGGCGGGGCAGTCCAGTCCGAGTCGATCCTGAACGAGGCACGCTGTTGACGGACAGCAATAGTCGGGCGTGAACGTGCCGACAAGGAGCAGATCTATGTCGGCCGGATCAACTTTGGCTCGTTCAATGGCCACTTTCGCCGCTTCCACAGCCATGTCACTGGTCGCGATATTTCCGGGCGCGTGGCGTCGAGAAAGAATCCCCGTCCTCTGTTGAATCCAGTCCGGGTCGAACCCTCGTTCGTCCCGCAGTCGTTCATTGGAGATCACGACTTCTGGAAGATAGGAACCCGAAGAAATTATCTGGACGCCCAGCAGCGAATTGGTCCGATCACTGACCAATGTTCGTCCTGTCTGCTGCGGGTTCGCTGATCCGGAGTCCTGCTGATCAGTGGTGGCAGAACTCAGTGTCATCGTGACCTACTCCTCAGATTTCCAGCGGAAGCTTCGAATTACCAGGCTAGCCACAGGTGACGCGGCCAGTGAGCAAATTTGCGGTCGAGTATAGTCCTCGCAATCCAGTGAAACCAGCGAGGTTAGGTATCGTCAATTCAGTAAGCGGCACTCGATTCCGGGCACGCGGACCAGGTTGACATTGCCGGCCTGGCGGTTGCATGGAGCAAATTGGTGTGCAAGAATTTGCATGTCCACTTGTGACGACTACCGGCTGATTTGAGGGTTGATGACTCCTTTGATGACCTATGATGACGTAACTCAGACGCTGAAATTCTGCGACATTTCAGATTGCCATCAATTTTGGATTACTTTGAGATGCTGACCCGTTTCATCACCAACTACCTGGCCCGCCATCAGCATGGGGCGAACAAGGCTCTGCACCTTGTCGGAGTTCCCCTCACTTTTGGTGTTTCAATCGTGCTGTTGATGCAACAGGAACCTGTCTGGGCCGCTGCGGCCTTTATCGGTGGCTACGTGCTGCAGTTTCTTGGACACGCGATTGAAGGAAACGACGCTGGTGAACTGATTCTGATCAAGAAGGCTCTCGGCAAGCCGTATCGGGAGTTTGCTCCTGATTGCGAGGAACAGTCAAAGTCTGCCGATTAAGAAGCCGATATCAGCTGTAGCGGTTATGCCGACGCGCACAGTCCTTGTGCGTCGTTCGATGCCTGACAGAGTGCCGCTTCAGGGGTTGGTATGTCCAGATTGACTGTTGATTTGCTGATTGGTGTTTTTGTGGCCGCTCTGTTTGTCGGGTGCGCAAAGGTCAATGACCTGCAGTATCTCGTTGGTGAGCCGCGCACAAACTCGGAAGATGGCACGGAAGAGCTCGACTATTACCTCGATCACGCGACGAAGATCGACTACCCGGATGTCTATCAGGCCAGTCCGGAGCAAGTGACGCTGTCGGGCGCGCCGCGTACGATCATGGATCTCAACAAGGACAAGATCCGCGACATGGCGCTCGAAGAGTGCATTCGCACGGCGTTACTCAACACCACGGTGATCCGGACGAAATCGTCGTTTCTTTCGCCGGGCAATGCGATCCTCGCCAATCCGAACAATGCTACTTCAATTTATGACCCATCGATCCAGGCGTCGGGCGTGCTGTTTGGTGGCCGCGGTGTCGAAGCGGCTCTGTCTGCGTTCGATACCAGTTTGTCCACTCAAATGACCTGGGGACGAAATGAAGCGGTACAGAACAATCCGGCGGGGAATAATCTGCCCGGCGGTACAACATTCGTGGGTGAGACCGGTAATTTCAGCTCAAGTCTCTCGAAAAACTTCGCCTACGGTGCGTCGTTTCAGGTGGGACACAACGTTAATTATCTGAGCAGCAACTCGCCGAGCCTCTTTTCGTCAGCGTATTCCGGAAATCTCAACGCCACCTATCAGCATCCGTTGCTGGCTGGTTCTGGTACGGAATTCACTCGTATCGCTGGCCCGATTTCATCATCGTTCGGTGGATTGACCGGTGTGACGCAGGGCGTACTGATTGCCCGGATCAACCAGGATATTTCACTGACCGATCTTGAAGGCAACCTGACCAACCTGGTGAAAGACGTTGAAGATTCCTACTGGGAGCTTTATCTGCAGTATCGAATCTACGACACCATTGTCGCCGCTCGAAACAGTGCTCTGCGTACCTGGCGGGATTCGAAACGCAAACTCGAAATCGGTGGTGTGCGAGGTTTCTCGGTCGAGGATGAAGCCCAGGCACGCGACCAGTACTTCAATACGAAAGCCCTTGCACAGCAGAGTCTGTCGTTGCTTTATAAGAACGAAGCCGCACTGCGGAGACTCATCGGGCTGGCTGTCAACGATGGAGAAATCATCCGACCTCTCGACGAACCGATTACCGCGCGACTCGATCCCGACTGGGCCAGCAGCATCGCCGACGCGCTGACGAACCGAGTGGAACTGCGAAATCAGAAGTGGAATGTCAAGAGTCTGGAACTGCAACTTCTGGCGGCGACGAATCTGGTCAGGCCACGGCTGGACTTTGTGGCGAATTATTCCATCAATGGTTTTGGTGATACTCTCATCGGCAACAATAATCAGCCATACAACAGTTTTTACGATTCCCTGTCGAATCAGAAGCAGACCAGCTGGTCGACTGGTTTTGTGATGCAGATGCCAATCGGTCTGCGATCAGCCAGATCGCAGGTACAGAACATCGAACTGCGACTGACGAAAGCTCGCGACGTGCTGGCGACGCAGGAACTGGAAATCGCGCATGAAGTCGGTAACGCGTTTCAGGAACTCGCCGAGAAGTACATGACCGCACAGACGTACTTCAACCGACGTGAAGCGGCGAAGGATCGCGCCGAACTGTTCGAGAAGAAATTCCGAGTCGGAACTCAAACACTGGACCTGCTGTTGCGGGCGCAGTCGAGTCTTGCCGAAGCCGAAGTGGAGTATTTCCGTTCGCTGGTTGCCTACAGTCAGGCCATCGCCAACCTACATTACCGACAGGGCACGCTGCTGCCATTCAACAATGTCTACATGGCAGAAGGCGAGTGGGAACCCGAGGCGTACTACGATGCGTATCGACGAGCAAAATCCCGAACGTATGCGTTCGATGCTTCGAACCGGAAAAGCACGAAACCACCTGAGTTCGTCGAAACGTCGTTCGGTACGGCGTCTGATGGTGAATACTTCAATGCCGAGCCGATACCCACGAGCCGTCCGATGACGACCGAGTCGGCGTTTTCGCCACCAGCCGACGACGCCACAGACACTAACTCGGCAACCGATCCGGAAGGAAGTGCCGAGTTCATCAGCGACGGACTCAACAGCCTGAGAACGATTCCTGAACCATCCCCGCTGAACCTGTTGGCACCACCGACAGCTCCGGAAAAATCGGGTGCGACGAATCCAGGTACAGCGAAATCAATCAACGGAGACCGAACCTCTGCAACGCGGAATTCCGGCCGAAAACCGATTTCGCAAACGATGTCGCCGGCAGCGAAGTCAACGCTGCGGCCATCGCCCACGGCTCCGGTCACATCGTCAACGGCTTCAACGATCGAGCCGAGCGACCGATCTGAGTTCGCCAAAGCCGTCCCGGACACCGACGGCTTCCTTCCGCCAGTTCGAGTCAGCAAGTCCGCCGTGACTCGCGTCCGCGCCCGATAAGTCTCACTGGTGATGGATGCTCTGAGAGTTGTGACCACTGCTTGAAATGGACAGTGGACGTGTGGCTGTCTGCTGAGCAACGGTGAGCACGAGAGACTCCGCGCTGGGGCGGCCCGGCTCCATGAATTGTCCGCCCATTGACAGGTGTTTTTTGTACTGAAACACTGTCCCCTTCGTATCGGGCAGTAAATGACTACGCGTCAACGATTGACTGCTCCGGTTCGAATCACGTGTGCTGATCCGTCTTCAGGCCACCGGAGCTGCCGCCATGAGTCTCGAACTGAATCTGCGCTTCACCAATGCTGAGAATGTGGAAGTCAAGCTCGGCGAAGAAGACTCTGGTACGTTGCCGTTCTCGAACCCGTTGACCCCGAAGGATCACGCTGACCTGCGGTGGTATCTGGAAACATACGGCGCGTACTCGCTGGGCGATCCAGATGACAAACAGGCGCGAGACGTGAAGAGCCGGTTGCCGCTGATCGGCAAAGCCTTGTTCGACGCCGTCTTCAGTAACCGCGCGGCCCAGCGACTGTTCGACCGGTTTCAGGATGCCGACGACAAGGACCGGCAACTGAGCATCGCCGGAGAACAGGCCGAGGTGCTCTCGCTGCCGTGGGAACTGCTGCACGATTCCGCGAAGGGTGGGGCGTTCCTGTTTCGCGAGCGACCGGCGGTCAGCATCCGGCGTCGACTGGCGGGCGCGACCGGTGGCCGCAAGCCGTTCAAGGTCGAGACGAAAGACACACTGCGTCTGCTGTTTGTGGTCAGCCGCCCGGAAGGCGCCGGGTTTCTCGACCCGCGAGCCGATCCCGGTGCTGTGATGGACGCTCTGGAGGCCGAGGCTCCCGGCCGCGTGGTGTGCGAGTTCCTCCGACCGGCGACGATCGACGCGCTCACTGCGCGGCTCGACGACGACAGCCTGCCGCCGGTCGATATCGTCCACTTCGACGGTCACGGAGTTTTCGACGCCGATGGCCGGATCGAGGATCCGCACCGCAAGAGCGGTGATCGTGAGGACGTCCGTGACCGCACGCGCGAAGCGGCCAACGGGGAAAACTCCGAAGACGAAGACAGCGACAAAGCCGCTCCGACCGGTATGGGTTACCTGCTGTTCGAGGATCCGGATGGCCAGCGTCATCTGGTGTCGGCCGAAGAGGTCGGGCTGAACCTGCACCGCAGCCAGGTCTCGCTGGTGATTCTGTCGGCGTGTCAGTCGGCGATGGTGGGTGACACGGCGGACCCGCTGGCGATGGTGGCGGCTCGGCTCACGGCGGCGGGGATTCCGGCGGTGCTGGCGATGACGCACTCGGTGCTGGTCCACACGACGCGGACGCTGTTCGGCGAGTTCTACCGGCATCTGGCTCGCGGGGGGCGGATTGGCGAGTCGCTCGACCGGGCTCGGGCCTTTCTGCAGAACCATCCGCAGAAGTACGACGTCCAGCGCGGCCCGATCCGGCAGAAGCTCGAACTGCACGACTGGTTCGTGCCCGCGCTGTATCAGTCCGGCCACGACGTCCCGCTGCTGCACAAGTACGACGTTCCGCCGCTGACCGGTGATCGCAGGCCGACCGTGTTTCTCTCACACAGCAGTCTGGACAAGCCGGCCGCTCGGCGACTGGCCGACAGCCTGACGATGCATGGCATCGACGTGTGGATTGACGAGGGCGAGATCACCGTCGGCGCTCCGATTTCGCAGACGATCAGCGACGCCCTGAAGGACTGCGACTACCTCGTCGCGCTGCTGTCGCAGAACAGCGTCGAGTCGGAATGGGTCAAGCGTGAAATCTGCAGCCGCCTGCACAGCGACGCCGCGAACGCTCGACACAGCATTCTGCCGGTCCAGTTGGACGACTGCGAGATCCCGCCGCTCCTCACCGACCTGCTCCGAGCCGACCTGCGGGAAAACCATACCGCCGCCGTTTCCAGCCTGGTAAAAGCCATTCGCCAAACCCGTAGGCTGGAACAAGCAACGCGCCGCTCCGGCAACACACCAGACGACGCCCCCGATCCCACGCAATCCCCAGCCGCCGCCCTCGGTCGCCTGCGTCCCACCCACGAAGCCGGTTTCTTCGGTCGCCGGCGCGAGCTGTGGGACATCGAATGCTGGTTCGCCGGCAAGACCGAGCGGATTTCGATCACCGGCTTCGGCGGGCAGGGCAAGACCGAGCTGGCTCTGGAAGCCGGTCGCTGGCTGACTCGCACCGGGCAGTTCCAACAAGCCGTGTTTGTGGACTACTCCCGGATTCAGGCCGACGCTCCGGAGAGCGTTGTCCGAGTCGCGCTCAGTCATATCGGCAGTGTGCTGGACCGTTCGCTGACCGACGTTCAGGAAGCGACGTCCGCGCTGCGGGACTCGCCGACGCTGGTCATTCTCGACAACCTGGAAGTGCTGTCGCCCGAGTCGTTGCAGACGCTGCTCGACGCGGCGGTTCTGTGGTCGCGAGCCGGTGGTTCGCGCGTGCTGCTGACCAGTCGGACGCCTGAGTTCGACCATCCGGACTTCGCGACCGCCGGCACGTTCAAGCATCGGCGGATTACGCTGACTGGCCTCGGCGACAAATCCCGCCCCGACGACGCGCTGGAATGGTTCGCCGAGCTGAGCAAACTGCCGCCGGCCCCGGACTCCGGGATCGAGCCGCCGACGCGCGACGAGTTGATCGAGCTGTTCGATCAGGTGCGTTTTCACCCGCTGTCGATCGCCGTGCTGGCTCAGCAGTTGAAATCACGGAAAGCGAGCGAACTCGGCCAGCGTCTGGAGCAGTTGCTGAGCAATCGTAGGCTGGAACAAGCTCCGCGCAGTTCCGGCATCAAAGCCGAACCCCTGCCGGAACAGCGCTTCGCTCGTTCCAGCCTACAAGTGGGCGACGACACGCCGCTATCGTTGCTGGCGTCACTGCTACTCTCACTGGACCTGCTCACCGACGACGAGCGTCAAGCCGTCCGCGCGCTGGGCGTCTTTCAGGGCGGAGCAATGGAAGCGGACCTGCTGGCCATCACCGGTTTTGACGAGAACGACTGGCCGGAGTTGCGGCGGCAGTTGGAGCGGGCGGCGTTGATTGAGGCGGAGCGGGTTCCGGGCGTAGGGCCGCCGTTTCTGCGGTTTCACCCGACGCTGGCCCCGCTGCTGTGGTCGCAGCTTGACGCCGCCGAGCAGTCCCGACTCACCGACGCCCACCACCAGCGCTACTACCAGTTGGCCGGATACCTCTACCACAAGGACGCCACAGACCCGCACCACGCCCGGGCGATCGCGTGGCGGGAACTGCCCAACCTGCTGCACGCCGTCCACAACGCCCTGGCCGCCGCGACCCCGGACGCCGTCGAGTTCGCAACCAAAGTCACCAGCATTCTGACCGACTTCAGCCTGAAGCGCGAGGCGGAGACGCTTACCGGGCGAGCGGAAGCGATCGCCAGCGACACGGGTTCGCAGGACTGGTTTCTAGCCCAGTCGAACCGCGGCGATCGGCTGTTGGCGTCCGGCCAGGTCGCCGCCGCCGCCGAGGTGTTCACGACGATCCTCGACACGCTCGGCGACCGCACGTCGTACGAGCGAGCCGTGACGCTGCTCAGACTCGGCCGCTGTTACAAAGCCGGCGGACGTCCTGATTTGGCGGAAGCGTCTCACCGCGAGGGGATCGCCGTGACCGAGCAACTCGAACCATCCGACGGCGTGAAGCGGCATCGCGGATTTCTGCACACGGATCTGGCCGACGTGCTGAGTGATCAGGGCCGGTACCCCGAGGCCCGCGAGCAATACGAGGCGGGCCTCGCGATCGACGAAGAACTGAACGATTTGCGGGGGCAGGGCGTGACACTCGGCCAGCTCGCCACGCTGGCGATGCGTGAAGGAAATCTGGCCGAGGCTCAGACGCGGTACCGCGACGCCCTCACCTTGTTCCAGCGTCTCCGCGAACCGACGTCCGAAGCGGTCATCTGGCACCAGCTCGGCGTCGTCTTTCAGAAAGCTCGGAACTGGGACGAAGCCGAACGCCATTACCGCGAATCTGCCCGGTTCAAAGAAGCCGACGGCAACGTCGTTGGAGCCGCTCGAACTTGGAACAACTTGGCGGCACTCAACGAGAACGCAAATCGAATCGAATCGGCAGAGACGTGGTATCGCAAGGCGATTCAGGGCTTCCAAGCAGTGGGCGAGACGGTCGCCGCATCTAGTTGCTTTTACAACCTTGCCTGCCTCCTGCGAAGTCAGCCGCACCGGCTGGCTGAAGCGAGGAAACTGGTAGAAGAAGCCCTGGCCATCAAGCAGACACTCGACCCCGGTGCCGCGGAAATCTGGAAGGCGTACACCATTCTGGCCGAAATCGCGGACCAGCAGTCGCGCGGGGACGAGGCCGCCGAGTACCGCCGCCTGGCTCGCGACGCCAAACGCAACTTCGCCGGCACCCGCCACGAACTCCGCCGCCACCTCACAGTCATCATCGGGACGATCGTCGCGGTTCAGGATGCCAGCCAACTTGAGGAATTCGAAGCGACACTGACCGGCCTGGAACAGCGTGGCTGGACCAACCTGGTCGTCTCCATTCGCAACATCCTCACCGGACAACGCGATGCCGACACGCTCTGCACCAGTCTCGATCTGCAAGACTCGATGATCATCGAAACGATCCTCGCCGGCCTGGCGGATCCCTCAACGCTGTCGGACCTGCTGCCCCCCGACGCTGCTCCGGAAGACTGAATCAACTTTCGCGCGCACCGCGCTCGCGAGTTTTCAATCGGGAATTCGCAGTCTGGAACAGGTCGTAGGCTGGAACAAGCTCCGCGCAGTTCCGGCAGATTCAACAGGTTCTGGCTAACAATTGCCGGAACTGCGCGGAGCTTGTTCCAGCCTACAGAAAACTCCAGCCACCAGCCACCCAGCATTTCGGAAGTCTGAATCCTGCGGTTTTCACAGAGCAGCAATGACGCACACGTTCCCTTGCTGGCTGCAATTGAGATATCGTTCTCCCTTTGCCCTGATCAACAGCCGCTGAACGGGAAATGTTTGCGTGACGAATGAGCCTTCCAGCGAGACGCCAGCGTCTGCAGAGTCCGGCAATGACCAACCGGCGATGGCTGACCAACCGGCAACGGCGTCTGAATCAGCGAATGTTGCTGGCTCAACCGGGACGGCGCAGGTTCGGACCGGCTCGTCACGCTGCGTCCTGATCGGGTTCGCGATCGGGTGTGCAATCAGCCTGGCAATTATCATTCCCGCCGAAATCGACCGCTGGAATGAACTGACCGGCGAGCCGGGGACGGCGTGGCTGTTCGACATGAACGTCGACACGACTCCGTATGCCGTGCTGTTTATTCTGTTGCCCGTCATGTGGGTGCTGCGGCAACCGCTGATCGCTCGCCCGCCGAGAATCTGGTCACGGTTTGTGAAGTGGCTGGGTGAGTCGCCGCGAAACTCGCCGGACGGCAGCAGGATTCCAGTCGTTCTGGCGGCGATGTTTGTGGCCTGCGTGGCCGCCGTTTCGTGTCTGCGAGTTGCCAGCACGCCTGTTACCGCCGACGGAGTGGCCTTTGCCGACCTGCCGCCAGCCTACCACGACGAATACAGCTACCTGTTTCAGGCCGAGACTTTTGCTGCCGGGCGATTGTCGTTTCCGAGTCATCCGACAGCGGCTCGGATGTTCGACCAGATGCACGTGCTGAACGAAGGCCACTTCGCCAGCCGTTACTTCCCCGGCACGGGCCTGTGGATCGCTCCGTTTCTGATGCTGGGAAATCCGTTGGCCGCGCAATGGCTGGCGACGGTCATCGTGTGCGTCTTTGTGTTTCTGATCGGACGGGAACTTTCCTGCAACGGCGTGGGGCTGCTGGCCGGTGTGCTGGCAGCTTTGTCTCCGGGGCTGGTGCTGTTCGGCAATCTGTTGCTTGCCCATCAGCCGACACTGGTGGGGCTCGGGTTGTATATTTACTCGTTCCTGAGAATGCAGCGGCTGCTCGGCGATGCTGGCGACTCGAAATCTGACACGTCAATAAACAGGATCACCGTCGCCGCGACGTTGTCAGGAATTGGTCTGTCGTTTGCGATGCTCTGTCGCCCCATGACCGCCGCCGGAATTGGTCTGCCGTTCGGCTTGTGGCTTGCCTGGTGGCTCGTCCGAAATGCCAGACAGCACCGACAAGCGGTGATCATGGTCGTGGGCGGGTTCGGCATTCCGCTGGCCATCGGATTCGGTGTTGCCGCCGTTTACAACGTGAGTACGACCGGCAGTGTGTTCACGACGCCTTACCATCTCTACACGGAATTGTTCACGCCGCGGCACATGTTCGGCTTCAACAATGTCG
Source organism: Rhodopirellula sp. (assembly GCA_013203845.1). Classification (GTDB taxonomy): domain Bacteria; phylum Planctomycetota; class Planctomycetia; order Planctomycetales; family Planctomycetaceae; genus JABMPE01. The sequence continues at coordinate 20,136 of JABMPE010000639.1, forward strand.
AACGAGCGAAGCCGTTGCTCACCGACCGGACGCTGGAAAATTACGACCGCTGGGCGGAAAACCTCGACGCGAAACTGGCCGTGCAGAACGTCCGCCATCGGTTTCTGGCCAGCTGGCAGTGGACGCTCGGACTGGTCGCGCTCGTGCTGTCGACTGCGGTGTTTCTGGCCGGAGTGTGGCGAAATCTTGACGGTCGCTGGTGGCTCATTGTTGCGGCGATTCTGTCGTTGCACGCGGTTCACGTTCCGTACTGGTACGACGGGATTTTTCACTGGCACTACGTTTTTGAGTCCGGAGTCCTGTGGTGTCTCATCGCCGCCGCCGCTGTGCAGCTTCTGATCTCGGTCTTTCGAAAAATCGAGCGGCCTTGGATGACCGTCTGGATCGGTCTGGTGCTGGTCGCCAGCGTGACGACCAACAACGTGGCGATCCCGCCGTTTCAGGGCGTTTCCAGGCTGACTGTTGGGATCAACCAGCTGGCGTTTTCACGACTTCGTTATTTCGAGTTTCAGCAGCTTCTGGAGCAACGAGTTCTGCAGCGTCCGGCGCTGGTCCTCGTCCGGCACGACGAATCGGATCGGCATATCGATTACGTGACGAACCATCCGTCGCTGAGCGGTCCAGTGCTGATCGGTCGTCTGCCGGCTGATGCGAACGCGTCAGAAGAGGAAACCGTGAAGCTGGCGACGGAAGCCTTTCCGGGGCGTCATCTGTTTGTATTTGATGCAAAAGCCGGTCGGCTGGCACGGATTCGGTAGCGTTTTGGGGCTGGTCAAAGCGTCGGCAGTTCGAACGACTGACGACGGGGAACTCGCCAGAGCTCGACCACCAGCCACCCGCGACCGCAATTCGGAACTCAGCATTTCAGCACTCAGGGTGCTGCGATCAGAGCCAGACACAGCCGCGATTTCGGAATCCGAGACCGCTCTAGGCTTATGAACGCGCGTTCGACTACATTTTTCAGGTCGCAGAGCACTTTTCGCTGAGATTCTCACTCTCCTGAGTGATTCTCCCTGCGGCATCCCTCCCACCGGGCTCCTTTCCCTCCAGCCCGAACCAACCCGAGATCAACGTATTTTCATGCACGGTCAATCCTCGCGGATTCCGAAACACACTGATCCTGCGCGGCGAGCTTCGCTGCGGCATGACCGATACTGCTGCGCGACTCGATCAAAACGGGGCCTTCGGGTTTTGATGCTGCTGGCGATGTTGCTGCTGACCGGCTGCGGCAAAACGGTTCGCAACACCGCGACCGAGCAGCTCATTCTTTCTGACAGCGTCGACCGCGCCATTCGAAGCCTCGATTTTTCACCGCTGGCGGGACGATCGTGCTTTCTCGATAAAACTTACGTGACGGCAACAAAGTCAGCGACATTCGTGAATGCCGACTACGTTCTCAGCTCGGTCAGAAATCAGCTCGCCGCGGCGGGCGTCATCCTTGTTGACAACAAGAAAGACGCGGACATTGTTGTCGAACCGCGGCTGGGCGTTCTCGGAGCCAACGAGAACGAGGTAACGTACGGGATTCCCTCCAGCAGCCTGTTGACGCAGGCTGCATCCGTTGTGCCGACGGCTCCTCCAGTGCCGACGATTCCTGAGATCTCGCTTGCTCGCAAGAACTATCAGATGGCCGCCACGAAGCTGGCTGTTTTCGCCTACGACGCGAATTCTGGGCTGCCTGTCTGGCAATCAGGTGTTGCCACGGCTCGAAGCAACGCTCGCGACACCTGGGTGTTCGGTATCGGACCCTTTCAGAGCGGCACCATCTACGAAAAGCCACGGTTCGCGGGGGCTCGTATTACGTTGCCACTGGTCGGTGATACTAGCCAGGATGTCAATCGGCAAGCCATCTCGATGGACAAGGAGTTCGTTTTCGCTTCGCCGCTGGTCGCCGTGCCGGAGATGGAACCAGCGATTGTTGTTATGCACGCCAGCGCTGAGGTGGTGAGTAAGTCAGCCGCGGCAGACTCCGTGAAACCAGCCGTCGCAAAGTCGGATGCCATGAAATCTGCCGCCGTGAAATCAGATGCACCGAAGCCAGCCGCACCGAAGCCGGATGTACCGAAGCCAGCCGCACCGAAGCCAGCCACAGAGAAATCGGATGCGGTGAAACCAGAAGCGGCACAAGAGCACGAATCGGCAGAAAAATCCGAGTAGCGATTTCGCGAAGGGGCGACACGCCCGGCTCGCACAGAATCGTCAAATCTGGTGACCGGTCCCGGTAAAGTTGATTTCTCCCGGCGAGACCGCCCGATGAGTACGTATCACCTTGTGAAAACTCATCTTCTGTAACGTTAACAGATCGTGGTACCCTTCCATGCAAACCGCAGGAATCGGTTTCTGGGGGCAGAGTCAGTCCGCATTTCCATCTTGAGGCTGGCTGCTGTTCACCTCAACCGGACCCACCGGTCCGACAGGATGGCTCCAGCGTAAAGGACCTCGCGATGTCAACCGATCCAACTCCCCGCATGTCAGATTCCGAAACGTCCGGATCGGAAACGCCGCAATCCGACAACTTTGTCGAAACGGCCCTGAAGCTCAGCGGCAAGAGCGACGAAGAAGCTCGCAAGACCGGAGCCATCGACCGAGCTGACGAGCAGGTTGAGGAGCTCTTCGCCGCGAAGTATCGCACCGAAGGCAGTCCCTGCCACCAGGCGGTCTGGGGTGACACGTTCCCGTTGGAGCTGTTCGCCCCAAACGCATCACCAACGCCGCCTGCCTGTGGCCAGGTGATGGAAAAGTCCATCGACCTGATTCGTAACATGCATGCCGCCGGCACGGCGTACGATGCAAACGGAAAGATGTCGACCGAGCTGCTCGGCAGTCTCGGCGACGCCGGCTACTGGGGACTGCTCGTTCCGCAGGAACACGGCGGCAGCGGCGTACCGTTTTCTGCGTTCGCGAAATTCCTGACGCGTGTGGCGACGGTGGATCCCACGGTTGCGGGAACGGCGTCGGTTCACGGCTGCATCGGTGCGGTCGATCCACTGCTGGCGTTTGGTTCGCCCGAGCAGAAATCGCGCATCCTGCCGAAACTCGCCAGCGGCGAACGCATCTCTGCTTTCGCGTTGACTGAACCTGGTGCCGGATCGGACCTGACCGCACTGCGAACGACCGCAAAACTCGACGGCGACGATTATGTCGTCAACGGCGAGAAGCTGTTCATCACCAACGCAATCCCCGGTCGCACGATCGCGATCGTCTGCCTGATCGAAGGGAAGCCATCGGTGCTGATCGCCGATCTTCCCGACCAGGAGAACGAGCAGTTCCAGACCGTCCCGTACGGGATCTATGCCTTGCAGCATTCATGGAACAACGGCCTGAAGTTCAATAATTTCCGAGTGCCGGCTGCGAACCTGCTCGACCCAGGCCGGGGCGATGGTCTCACAATTGCCTATCACGGCCTGAACCGCGGTCGTGTGGCACTCGTCGCCGGTGCCGCCGGTACGATGCGCGTCATGCTCAAGAATATTCTGCCGTGGGCAAAGTTCCGGAAAACATACGGAGCACAGATCGATACTCGCGAACTGGTGCAACGCCGTGTCGGCCACATGGCCGGCCTGATTGTCGCCTGCGATGCACTCACCGACTGGTGCTCATGGTTGCTGGACGAAGGCTACCGCGGCGAAATGGAATGCATCATCGCCAAGATCTTTGGCAGTGAATCGCAGAAAGAGGCCGCGATTGAACTGTTCATGAAGACGCATGGCGGGCGATCGTTCCTGAAAGGGCATCTGTTCGGCGACAACGTTCACGACTTCCTCGCCCCTTGTATCTACGAAGGCGAGGGCGAAATGCTCGGCATGGCGTTCTTCAAGTCGCTCGTCAAAGTTCACGGGTCGACCTACTTCGAACCGATTGGCAAAGCGCTGGCCAAAGCGGGTATTCGAACTCCAAACCCGCTGAACCCGGCTCATGCGATGGCGCTGGCCGGGCCGACGATGCCGTATCTCGGCTGGAAGGTGAAGCAGATGCTGGGCGGGGCCAGTCGTGCGAGCATTCGCCTCTCCGATCCAAAGCTGGCCGCGCACGCGCAGTGGGCGGCCGATCGTCTGCAAAAGAGCCGGCTGACCGTCGACAGCCTGATGTTCAAGTACAAACTGACTCTGGCCGATCGGCAGTGTGCCATGGCTGATCTTTCACAGCGGATTCAGAATCAGATCGTCATGCTGGTCACCGCGATTTACGCCGGACGTCAGGAAGACGAGATCATTCGGGCCTCGGCCGATGCTCTTTGTCTGACGCTTCGACAGAGAATCACCGGCGAGCTGCCATCCGGCAAGTACTTTCGTACGGTCACGAAGCTGGGTGAGTCGATCGTTGATGGCGGATTCTCCGCGCTGGCAGGCGTTGACGAATTGGAAATCATGCAGAAGTACGGCGCGTAGCAGTTTGGCAGGCGGAACTTGGCGTACTGAAGAACCTGACCGTCAATCAAAGCTTGACAGGCTGCTACCTGCATAGACACGATCACTGCCGGAGCGATTCGATCGCCCCGGCAGTTTTGCTTTAACGAGTTCTGTGTAACGATTCATCGGGAGACCGCATCGTGACTGACTTCGGAAAATCTGGCGGATTGTTTGGCTCATCCGACCGAATTCGAGAAGAACTCGAACGAGTCGTCGCGAGGCTGCGCGATGGTGGCGAGAAGGCTCTCGATGCGATGGGAATCCGCTCGGGCGAGTGGCAGGCGCAGGCAGACGTCATTGAGACTCCGGACGCCGTCATCGTCACTCTGAATGTTCCAGGCGTCGATTCAGCGAGTCTGGACGTCAAAATTGTCGGGAATATGCTGACGATTAACGGCACCCATCCGACGAGCGACATGGACGCCCACTGGATCGTTCACATCAAGAACCGTCCACAAGGTGAGTTTTCGCATTCGATCCCGATGCCGATTCCCGTCAATCACGAAGAAGTTTCCGCTGAGATCAACGACGGAGTGCTGACCGTCAGACTCGGAAAATCTGAGGCCGCGAAATCCCGGAGCATTCCGATTTCTCAAAGAGGCGAGTGAACGTCCAACATCGCGTTTGAATCAGCCTCCAGCCACGGATCGACGGTCGGGTATGTCAAGCTCCGCGCAGGCATACCAGTAGTTGACTACTTCGGTAGTCCTTTCAGGAAGTCCGACATCGCGTTGTAGTATTCCTGCGCGGGTCGGTCGTTGTGGCCGATTCCAGCAAGCGTCACGAAGTGCTTTGGATCTCTGGCTGCCGCAAACAGTCGTCGACCACTTTCGTACGAGATCACGCGGTCGGCGTCGCCGTGTGATTGGAGCAGTGGGCACTGAATCGTGGCGATGGCCTGCGCGGAGTCCAGTTTGTTCTTCGGCACCAGCCAGGCGAGTTTCGGAAAGTGCTCGCGAGCGACTTCGCGCAGGGAAGAGAACGAACTCTCGACGATCAGCCCTCGCGGCGAAGCATCCGCAGCCAGCTGCACCGCGATCGCGCCACCGAGCGAACGGCCCATGAGCACGATTTCTGACTCGTTGACCTTCGCAAGTTTTGCCAGCTCGGTGCGGGCTGCTCGAGCATCGGCGATTGCTCCGGCAACAGTTGCTTTGCCCTCACTGCGACCGTAACCGCGATAATCAAAAATCAGCACAGAGAGGTGCAGCTTCTCCTGAAGAAGCTGCAGTGTTGCGGCTCGACCGGCGAGGTTGCCGCCGTTGCCGTGGCAATACAACAGGACCGCAACTGGTTTTTCGGTCGGGCAATACCAGCCGTGAATTTTCGTGCCGTCACTCGATGTGATCCACACATCGTCAAACTCAAGGCCGATCGGTTGCCAGTCGCCTTGCGGGTACCTGGTCGGCTGAAACAACAGCAGCTCATCCAGAGATCGCACGTTCAATGGCCTTCGCTGTTCGGGAAGTTCGGCAGCCTGCTCCGCAGACGCTTGTGAGACGAGGGGCGACACATCGACGCCGCTCGACAAGCACCCCACGACGGACAGCACTCCCAGCAACGTGGCAAATGGTTTCAGAAAGTGCATCAACGGTGGTCCTTCCGAATGAGCCCCGGATCGGACATTCGAATTACTCAGCGCTGAAATTGTAAACCGAACGAACTGGCCACCCGCTGCTCGTCGCGGTGAGACCTACTGGATCTTGACCAGTTCAACGATGAAATGCAGCGTAGACTTTGGCGGGATTGAAGGCGGTCGCCCGGCCTCTCCGTAAGCCAGCTGGTATGGAATTTCGAGTTCGATTTTTCCACCTTCGCCAACCAGTTGCAGGCCTTGAGTCCAACCAGCAATGACCTGTCCCAGTCCGAAGGTTGCTGCCTCCCCGCGGCTGTAAGAACTGTCGAATTCGGAACCATCATCCAGCGTGCCGCGGTAATGACATTTTACGGTGTCAGCCGCCGTCGGCTTGCGACCAGCGCCTTTGCGGAGAATTCGGTATTTCAGGCCCGTTGCTGTTTCGGTGAATTCGGCCGGAGCGTCTGGATCGTCCGGACCGGGTTTCGTACGTGAATCTTCAGGAGAGGTGGCACTTTCTGCGGGCGCAGCCGTTGGAACGCGAGGAGCGCCAGTGTTCGACGATGGCGGTGGAACGCAGCCGGCAACAACAAACAGGCCCAGTGGAAACAGGCCCAGTAGCCCAGCACTCAGAACACGATTCAGACCAGTCACCATTTCACTCCTCAAGCAGTAAAACCGTCGGCTCAACGGAAGACGTCGAGATGTTACAGGCAGCCGAGCAGTCTATCTGATCAAAGTCAGCAGGCAACTCGATGTCCCGCCGTCGATGTCCCGCTGTCAGAGACAAGGCAACGACTTTGTCATGTCGAAACACATGAAGCCTCGCACCGAACATCGATGCGAGGCCTCTTTGCGCTCAAGTCCGTTCTGTCGGATGTCGTGTGAAACTGCAGTCAGCACCGGTATTGTTTTACGCGGGCGTTACCTGTTCCTGGAGCCTCTGTGCCTCTTCCGGATCCACGTAGTCGCTGTGGCAGTCGGGTTTGGCTTCTTCGGCGCCGACAGCTTTCTTCGTTTTGGAAGCGAGCTTGTGAATTTCGTCCGGCGAAAGCACTCCCCGAGTTTCCAGAATCGCCAACTGGTCGGGATTCAAGGCCTCAGTGACTTTGGCTTTGTCCCATGCGTACTCTTCGTCCTTGCCGGAAACGAACATCTCGATTTCTTTCGAGATGCGGACGCTGCACCAGTCGTGGCCGCACATGGCACAGAAGTCGGTGTCGACGTCGAGGTCTTCGTCGTGCAGGGCTCGGGCGAGGTCCGGGTCGAAACTCAGATCAAAGTGCTTGTCCCAGTTAAGTGCGGCGCGAGCCTTCGTCAGCTCATCGTCGCGATCGCGAGTTCCAGGGATTCCCAGCGCGACATCCGCAGCGTGAGCGGCAATTTTGTAAGCGACGCAGCCCTGCTTGACGTCGTCCTTTTTGGGCAGGCCGAGATGCTCTTTCGGAGTCACATAACACAGCATGCTGGCACCGTGGTAGGCGGCCGCCGTGGCTCCGATGCAACTGGTGATGTGGTCGTAGCCAGGAAAGATATCGGTCACAAGCGGTCCCAGAACATAAAACGGTGCTCCGTGACACAGCGTCCGCTGCAGCTTCATGTTGTATTCGATCTGGTCGAACGACACGTGTCCCGGACCTTCGATCATGACCTGCACGCCTCGTCGCCATGCTCGTTCGGTCAGTTCACCCAACGTTTCGAGTTCTGCCAGCTGAGCTTTGTCAGTGGCGTCAGCCAGTCCACCCGGACGAAGCCCGTCGCCGATTGAGAAGGTGACATCGTACTCCCGCATGATGTCGCAAATGTCTTCCCACAAGGTGTAGGTCGGGTTTTCTTTGTTGTGTGTGATCATCCACTTGGCGAGAAGTGATCCGCCTCGGCTGACAATTCCGATCAGCCGATTCTGCACGTACTGCAGATGTCCGAATCGGACGCCCGCGTGAATGGTGAAGTAGTCGACGCCCTGTTTCGCCTGATGCTTGAGCATCTGCAGAATGTCGTCTTCGGTCAGGTCTTCGATTTTGCGACCGATGATCATCGAGTAAATCGGCACGGTCCCGATCGGCACGGTGGAATTGCGGATGATCGCTTCCCGGCACTCGTTGAGGTTGCCGCCGGTCGACAGGTCCATCACCGTGTCGGC
>JABMPE010000640.1 GCA_013203845.1 Rhodopirellula sp.
GACTGGATCCCTGCGTGAAGTTTCTGAATTCTCAGTTGGCAGCGATGGACACGAGCATCATCGTCGGCAGTAATGTCCTGATGCTGATGACGTTCGCATTTTCTCTCCTGGGATTTGTCGCGGGCTCTCTGCTCTTTCCCGATGATCGTTCGAATGATCCACAGCCAGCGACTGGCAAAGGAGCGAACCAATGACCGCCTGGATGACTCTCTGGACAATCGTGCTGGCTGGCGGCGGCGTTGGCATGGTCGGGCTGCTGCTGCTGGTCACTGTTGGGGCTGTGCGAGAACTGAAAGAATCGCTCGCGGAACTGAGTGCGGAAGTCGCCGAATCTTCTGACTCTGAAAACGCGACGTCGTAGCAACACAAAGGTTGAACGTATGACATGTCGAATCGTGATCCTCGACGGAGCGACGTTGAACCCAGGTGACAATCCCTGGACGGCAATCGAACAGCTCGGCGATGTGACGCTGCATGCGGCGAGCGAGCCTGCGGAGATCGTTGACCGGCTCACAGACGCCGACGTCGCCATCACAAACAAAGTCCGGCTCACCGCAGAAATTATCGAACAGCTTCCCAACCTGAAGTTCATTGCCGTGTCGGCCACCGGACACGACTGCGTCGACAGTGCTGATGCCGCCAAACGTGGCATTCCCGTCGCCAACGTGCCGACATACGGAACTCCGTCGGTGGCTCAGTTCACGTTTGCATTGCTGCTCGAACTCTGTCACCGAGTCGCTCTGCACGATGAAGCCGTCCACGCGGGCGAGTGGCACAACTGTGGATCGTTCTCCTTCTGGAAGACGCCGCAGATCGAACTCCAGGATTTAACGCTGGGGATCATCGGCTTCGGTCGCATCGGCCAGCAGGTCGCGAGAATTGGCAGCGCGTTCGGGATGCAGATTCTGGCTGGCAGCCGGCATCGTGAGAACGCACCGGACGATTTCGAATTTGAATGGGCGACCGTCGATGACATCGCTGCCCGCGCTGATGTTATCTCACTGCATTGCAGCCTGAACGAGAACTCGACCGGCATGATTAACGCCGATTTTCTGTCGCGAATGAAGCCGTCCGCGTTCCTGCTCAACACATCCCGAGGGCCACTGATCGACGAAGCGGCGCTGGCCAACGCGCTTAACGCAGGTCAGCTCACCGGAGCTGCTGTCGACGTGGCCTCGGTCGAACCAATCGCCGACGACAACCCGCTGCTGAGCGCCTGCAACTGCTTGATCACGCCACACATGGCCTGGTCAAGTCTCGCCGCCCGCCGTCGCATGATGCAGGTTACGGCGGACAATATCCGCAACTTTCTGTCTGGCTCGCTGGTCAACGTCGTTAATCATGACCTGTCACAGGACTGACGGTTCCGAAGAGCCTGGTCGCTTGGAAAGACAAACGGAAACTCAACACTGGCTTTCAGATGACGGTTCCGCTTTGTCGACGGATTCCAGGTACCCAGCAAACGATCAGTCCGTGACGCCACTGAGCAGCACAAGGGTCGAGATCACGACCGTACCCATCAGGACATACTGAAAAACGGAGTTCGCTGACCCTTCGGTGAGTGCGATGCCGAAACTCGACGCAACAATGCAGGACAGCAGGACGAGAAGCGTTTTCATCTGAGTATCCTTCCGATAGTGCTGGAGCGATAACGAACGACGACGGTCGTCGCTTCTCCCGAGCTTGCTTCGTCTTTTTTACTGCCTGGTCGAAATTGCGTGAGAGCTGGAGACAGCAGGTAGCTGGCAACGGCACGTTCAGCGTCGTGCGTCTGCCGTCGAACTTCAGAAGTCCGGATGCGGCCAGAAGACGGGCGCATCACGAAGTCAGCGTTGCTTCGCTTTCAGCCAATAAGTCGAAGCCGGTCACATGGCGTCGGTCGCCGGAGTCGGCAGGCACCGAGCATTCACTCTCGCCCGTGATTCCCGATTCAGCCGTTCGTGCGAGCGATGAGCGTTGACCGGAGTAACAGCCACGATTTCGCAGGAGTCGGAACAACTCGTGTCGGGCAGAGCAAATACACCAGCAAAAGCAGAGCAGTCACGACACGCTGTGACTGAATCGACACATTTAATGTCGTACACTTGCGAATGTTGCAGGTGCAAATATAGTATCTGCAAATCAGATTCACGTCAATTGAGGGGATGCTGGCATGACGCACGTCACGATCACTCGGGAATTGTTTGCTGAGGATTCTCTGGGCAGAACATTTGCCGATGTCATGAACGACCCCGAACAGCCGCTGGACGTTGTGCTTGAGTTCTTCAGCGACCCCGACCGGCAACGCCGAATGGAAGAATCGGAAATTCATCACGACCGATCTCCACTGGCCGGCGTGGTACGGGAACTGGAAGCTCAGCCGGAAATCAATGCGTTTCTGTCCGTAGTTCATGCGAGACGCAGCAAACGGTTACGACAGGCGATCGGTGTCGTGGTACGACATGTCATGGAAGGCCGTGGCTGGAAGAAAGCCGGGCGAAAGGGCTCTCTGGGAGTCCGGGCGGCGAAGTCTGGCACGCCTTCACCGGCTCATAACACCGGCGGACTGGCCTTCTGGTTTATTCGCGGTGAACGGTACGAACGTGAAGAGGGCATGCCTTTCCACTCCGTTCGAAAGCGTTGTCAGGAACTCGAAGTGTTGCCAGAAGCGAAGTCGGTTACTGAAGAGAGTGGCAACAGGGACACCCGGGAAAAACGGGTCAGCCGATCGTTGACTGCAACGACAACGACGAATTCGAAACGGGAATGACGGACACTGCGATCGATACCTCGTCTATTGAATCACAGCCAGGAATTACCGACATTCGTTTGGGGCAGGATTATGGTTCCTTTCAGTTTCTGAGACTGACGGAACTGGAACAGCAGCTTCATTCGGCGCTCGATGCGTCACCCAATTCACTGCTGCTCGACCTGAGTGAGACAACTTGTTTTGGCGGTTCATTTCTGAGTGTCCTGCTTCGCTGTTACACGCGGTCGAACAATAACAATTGTCGCTTTGCCTTATGCACGATTCAGAAAATTCCAGCGAGCGTAGCCTCAGTAACGCGTCTCAGTTCTATCTGGCAGATTTTTCAGTCACGTCGAGAAGCGATCGAGTCCCTGCAAAGACGATTTGAAAACGACCTTGCCGGTGTGCCACTCCTGAATGAGTAGTCACTGGAAGCTGGCGACTGTTTCTCGAAACGGCAACTGATCCCTGAAATGTTCTTTGCCAGGACTGAATTGCGGGATGCTCTGACGCGACGTGACTGAACGTTGCTGTGAAACCTGAATTGCTGGACGAGTTGCCGAGTAAAGAGCCCGTTCGGCCACACGTGTGTTGAAAGTAAGCAACAGGAAGCAGACGGTTAATCCTTACCAATGGAGTTGACAGATGCGTCCCGTTTACCCGCTGTTTGTATCAACCTACCCACCAGAAGAATGTGGACTGGCGACGTTTACCAGGGACTCTGCTGACGCCGTTGACGTCGCCGCAAGGCGGGATGTGTCATCCGTTGCGGCGATCCAGAAGGTGCGTACCGTTCCCAACAATAATCCACGCGTGGTCCACACCATTGATAACACTTGTCCGGATGCTTATCTCAATGCTGCTGACGTGGCGAACGAGGGCTCCTGTGACGTGGTGAGCCTTCAGCACGAATTCGGCTTGTATCCCGGCGATTGGGGAAGCCACATTCTGGATTTCGTACACCAATGCGAAAAGCCAATTGTCACGACGTTTCACACGTTACTGACACAACCTGAGGCACTTCCTCGGCATCTGGTAAAGACTCTGGCAGCAAACAGTCAGAGTGTTGTGGTCATGACCCGGATCGCCGCTCAACTGCTTACTGAGGTCTACGGCGTGTCGGAGACCCCGATCCATGTGATTCCACATGGAGTCCCGGAAGTGAGCTTTGATCGAGACCCTGCGTGCAGACTCAAACTGGGGCTCGCTGGTCGGAAAGTTATTTGTACTTTCGGACTGATTAACCGAGGCAAAGGGCTGGAGCACATGATTCGAGCCATGCCTCGAATTGTTGCGACCTGCCCCGATGCGGTTTATCTGATTGTGGGTGTCACTCATCCCCAGGTGAAGCGGCAGGAAGGTGAAGTTTATCGCGAGACGCTGGTTGAGCTGGCTGAATCTCTGGGAATTGGCCAGCACGTTCGGTTCATCAACAGATACCTTGATCTTGAAGAACTGCTTGTGCAATTGCAGGCGTGCGACGTCTTTGTGACGCCCTATCCCGGCAAGGATCAGATCGCCAGCGGCACGATGGCCTACGCTATGGCAACCGTCGGTGCGGTGGTCAGCACGCCTTATCTCTATGCGCAGGAAGTTCTCGCAGACGGTCGCGGTTCGCTCGTGCCATTTGCCGACAGCGAGGCAATGGCTGATGCGACCCTACGGCTCCTCACCGACTCCAGTCTGGCATCCGAAACTCGTCTGAAAGCGTACGAGTACGCCCGCCCCATGTTCTGGTCCAACGTCGGACAACTGTATCTGGACGCATTTGCTGAGGCCGTGGACGCGAATCAAATCGCTTCGCGTCAGGCTTTCGGCGATGCTCGAACACTGGATGGTGCAACACCTCGCAAAACAGTTCTGCAAAGGAATATTTAATGAATGCCAACCAGTGTCTGCCGCTCGATCATCTCGATCGCATGACAGACTCGACCGGACTGATTCAACACGCCATTTACAGTATTCCGCGGCGTGAGAGTGGCTACACAACAGACGACAACGCGCGAGCACTCCGGCTCTGTGTTCGCCTATGGGAACAGCAACGCGACGAACACACGCTGGCACGTATTTCCTGTTATCTTGGATTTCTGGAACACGCTCGTTGCCCGGTCCGTGGATTTCACAATTTCCTCGGTTACCAGCGTGACTGGCTCGATGCTACAGGCACAGGCGATTGTCAGGGACAGGCCGTTCTGTCGCTGGCTGAAGTCCTGGGCAGTAACCTGCCTGGCGGCTTCCGTGATCTGGCTCGCGAACTGCTTGACGAAGTTCAGCCTGCGCTGGCCGAACTGCGCAGCCTGAGAGCACAGGCCTATGTGATCCAAGCCTGGGCGCATCTGTGGCGAGCTGAAGTCAACGACATTGAACCACTGGAGAGCGTGGCCCGGCTGGCGGCTGATCGGCTGGTCGACTGTTACCATCGCTCGCATCGCCCGGACTGGCCGTGGTTCGAATCACGCATGACCTATGCCAACGCAGTGCTGCCGCACGCGCTGTTCGATGCGGCCGAACGATGGCCCGACGAGTCGTTTCTCACCATCGCAGAAACATCGTTTGGCTTTCTTGATC
>JABMPE010000641.1 GCA_013203845.1 Rhodopirellula sp.
ATCGTGATCCGCCAGAATTGACTTCATCGCAGCGACATCAAGCGAACCTGCCTGCTGCTGAATCAGGCTGCGGATTCGATTCAGACGTGGGAACGAATCTGGCAGACTCGCCGCATCGTTCTCCGGACACGCGTACGGCGAGCACAGAAAGTGATTCGAGTGCACGAGAAATCCAGCCCCATCGTCGGTAATTTCTGACGGTCCGTCCGGCGTCAGCTCGACGTCAAGGATCGCACCCGTTCCATCACACAGCACGTAATTTCCGCTCGAACAAACCGGGTACGAACCGATCACGTCCCGAACCGAAGCGAGGTTCTGCTGTTCGAGAATCATCCGTTTCAACGGGTAATGCGAAAGCCCCGGTCTCCATCCAGGACCGCCGCCCAGTGAATTCGCAAAATGTGCAACACCGTGGGCATTCAAACCGTGATAACCGAGCATCCCGCCGAACGTCCACATGATGACTTCAGGACGATCTTCCGGGTGCAGATGCAACACGTAAGCGAAGTCACGCATCTCGTCGATCATGTCGCTTGTCTGCCCGATCAGCACTTCGCCGCTGGCCGTGACCTGTGGCCCCAGCACGAACGTCGTACAGGCTTCAGTGGAGCGACCGATGAGTTCGCCTCGAAACTGACAGGCCATCGCCGCTTCAATCCGGATTCCCGCGCCTTCGGCCAACCCGACGATCTCTTCCATCAGGTGCGGACAATGTTGATCGAGCAGCGGCTTGAAAACTCTCGTGCGACTGGCGAGTTCGTTCAGGTTCATCCTGAATGTCTCGCACATCCAGCCAACAAATCCGGCAATCTTCAGCCGAGCCTGTTCGCCGTGCTGCCGCCCGAGTTCACGCGGCGTCCCCACGGCCTCGACAAGTGGGTATCGAAATGTGTTTTCCTGCAGCAACCGAGACATATCAACTCCATCAAACCGCCGCCGGGTCAAGGCCGCGAATCCGCTCTGTGTGCAATGTCTGCCGGGCGAAAATTGTACCACCCAAAACAAAGGAATTGCGTTTCAGAATTTGAGGATCGTCTCTGCACAACTCGTTTCGATGATCAATTCATCGGCGTGGCGGTCATCTCAACGACGCGACTACTCGGTGAATGTTGACCTGCGAGTCATCATCCGAATTCGTCATTGAGGCCCGGAATCATAGCAGCCGCTGATGACTTGACGACCGAACTGCGTTGATTCGTTTCCGCAATCAGCAATCCGTCGTCGTCGCCGCCTCGACTCGCAAACCTACAGGCCAGGGAACACACCCGTGCCGGCGATCAACCCGTCTTTCATGTAAATCTGCCGTTTGGCCTGACGAGCGACTTCGGCTTCGTGAGTGACCATGATGATTGTTCGCCCCTCTTTGTTGAGCTTACTGAGCATCTCCATGATCTCGGCTTCCGTGGCCGAATCGAGATTTCCGGTTGGTTCGTCAGCCAGAATAATTTTCGGATCACTGACCATCGCTCTGGCGATAGCGACTCGCTGCTGCTGTCCGCCTGAAAGCTGAAACGGACGGTGCGTGAGGCGGTCGCCAAGACCAACCCTTCCCGCCAGCTCACGACACCAGGACTTGTCCTTTGCCGAGAGCGCGGGCGAATCTTTGCGATAATGCAACGGCAATTCGATGTTTTCCAGAACCGTGTATTGCGGCACGAGATTGTACGACTGAAAGATGAATCCGATCATTCTGTTGCGGATGCCAGACAGCTCGTCGTCGTTAAGCTGCGAGACCGGTGTGCCCCCGATGATGTATTCACCCTTCGTCGGTCGATCGAGGGCTCCCAGCAGATTCAGCAGCGTACTTTTGCCACTGCCTGATGAACCCATGATTGCAATGTAGTCGCCCTCGGGGACTTCCAGCGAAACGCCCTGCAGCGCTTTCACAATGTGACCGCCAAGATCGTAGTATTTGTGAATATCGACCACTTCTGCAGCATTCGGCATCGGTTGAATTCCTCAGTTTCCGGCTCATACCCGCTGGAATACTCTGCGAACAGGGTTCAGTAATTTGGACTGTCAGACAAGGCCAACGCTCGACATCTTCAGGTTTCAGATCCGCAAAACCTGGCTGTTCGCCACCGATGATAGAAACCTCGCCGTCGCATTACCGCTCTTCACTGACGGCTGGCAAAGCATCGTCAAGGAAGCCCCTCCGACGCGATCATCACAACGAAAAGTCACTTCCCGAGGCAATTATCCGGCGTCCAAAGCCGATTTGACCCGCGAATTCGTAGTTTCGTGACACCGGAGACTGGTGATTGCGTGCGATTTCGTGTGCAATCCGCTAGCGAATCAACGAATTACAGTATTGGAGAGTTTCTTGAGTCAGTCAGATATCCCGGCAGGTCCCCTCTTTGACGACCTCGGTCTCAGCAACACGATGCTGCAGTCCCTGAAGAAAATGGGATTTGTGTCCCCGAGTCCCATTCAAGCTGGACTCATTCCCATCGCCCTGACCGGTAAGGACTGTATCGGCCAGGCTCATACCGGTACGGGTAAAACCGCAGCGTTTGTGATCCCCGTTCTGGAGCATATCGACTATGACTCCAAACGACCGCTGGCACTGATCCTGACTCCCACGCGAGAACTCTGCGAACAGGTTGCCAACGAGGCACGCAAACTCTCAGCGAATCGAAAGGTCGGCGTCGTCTCGATCGTCGGCGGAAAATCGATCCGTGCTCAGGTCGACGAATTGAATCGCGGAGCACAGATTATCGTCGGAACTCCCGGTCGTGTCATCGACTTGATGAATCGCCGCTCGCTCGACCTCTCGACGCTCGATTTCGTCATCCTCGACGAAGCCGACCGAATGCTCGACATCGGCTTCCGCCCGGACATCGAAAAAATCCTGAAACGTTGCCCGGCGGAACGTCAGACCCTGCTGTTGTCAGCCACGCTGCCGCCGCCCGTCGAACGCCTCGCCCAGCGGTATATGAAGAATCCCGAGATGGTCGACCTGTCGCAGGATGCCGTCGTCACCCGGCAGATCGAACAGTATTACGTCACCGTCGATGAAGACCGCAAGTTCCCGACACTCGTCAGACTGCTCGCTCAGGAACGTCCTCAGCAGGCGATCGTTTTTACGCGAACCAAACGGCGTGCGGACGAACTGTTCAACAAGTTCCGCGCCAAGCTACCGAGTGTTGAAACGCTGCACGGCGACCTTCAACAGCGCAAACGCGACAGCGTGATGAAACGCGTCCGTGACGGTGAGGTCAAGTTGTTGATCGCGACCGATGTTGTCGGACGAGGCATCGACGTTAGCGGAATCTCGCACATCATCAATTACGATGTCCCGGAATCCTGTGACGACTACGTGCACCGCATCGGACGAACCGGTCGCCTGTCATCAGACACGGCGGGCATCGCGATCATGTTCGTCACACGCGAACAGGGCGACGAACTGACTCGCATCGAAATCCGAGTCAACAACATGCTCGACTCGTACAAGATCGAAGGCTTCGAACCCGCCCGACCCACGGCTCCCACCAAAGTCGCCGACCGCTCCGGCCCCCAGACCCGATTCGGTCGCTGACAGGCGGACCTGATTCTTCCCAGACTGGAACGAGCGCAGCACGGTTCCGGCAAGGTGTGCCTGTTCAACTGCCACAACAGCGATGCGCTCGTTCCAGCCTACTTCTACTTCACCTCGTGCCGCATTTTTGACACGCAATTCGCGGTGTAACCTGCTGATTGAGGTTGATGTCGGCGATTCTTTGAATTCGATCCCTGGCACACTCCGCACACGTCGCAAACTTCTGCGCGTCCCATGTGTCCATGAAGACTCGCCCGGCGCCGAGCTGAATTCCTCGCTCCTGCACGATCTCCATCGAGGCCAGCAGCGGTGACGAAAACAGGCCCTCGTTTTCGAGCTGCTCCATGATTCCGTTGCCAGCCCGAGTCGGCACGACCGAACTGCAGGACACGCCCGATTCAAACGCGAACTCGATCGACCGCATCGCCCACTCGACGCCTTCCTCTTCAGTCAGGAACGGCGGGCGCAGCAGAATGAAAGTTCTGAGTCGGATCCCTGCACCCCGCAGCCGCGTCACAGCCTGCGAGAAATCGTCCCGCGTCATCTGCTTGTTGAGTCGTGGCAGAACTTCCGGATGCACGGTTTCGAGGCCGAGTGCGATTTCGAGTTCGACACCGTGAGCGGCCAGCAAGTCGCGAAACTCCAGGCATCCGTCACCGCACAGCTTCGGATGATTCTCGACAATCACCGACTTGAAACCTCGCACGCGATCGACAATCGCGCGCCAGTCGTCTTTCGGAATCGCTTTCGTGTCAAAGAAATTCCCCGAATTATAGAGCTTCACATGCTGAGCCGCCGGTAGCCGTTCCAGCGCGTAATCAATCTGTTGAGGAATGGCACCGACGGGTACCGACTCGACCGTTGTGTTCTTCCAGAGGTCGCACATCAGACAACGAAACGGACATTCGCGATTGGTCAGAAAGATCGTCGCCACGTTCTCGATGGCTCCATCAGCACCTCTTTCCGGCTCGACCAGAAATTCGTACGGACGATCGATGCCAGGCGAATTCCACGCAGGTCGCGACGCAAGAATTTCATGATCAGAAATGTCAGACAGCGGCAATTTCATCGCGACAATAACACCTGCAGGTCAGGCTCTGCCTGACGAAGTTTCCGAGTCGGTTTTCCAGTGGGGAACTACGTCATTGTCATTCCCGCGAAGACGGGAAACCAGCCCTGCGTGGCAACAGGGTGCCCGCCTGTGCGGGCATGACGACCGACAACATCGCATCAAAGAGAAACGGCGGCACGATTCTAAATCGTGTCGCCGTTTTACGCTGTAGTCAGCATCGAATCGTTATTCGCAACAAGTTATCGCGGCGAGTTGCCGTTACCAATTGGATCCCAGCCAGCAATGGCGGCTTCTGGAGCGAGCACAAAAATTTCAACTCGGCGGTTCTGACTGCGAGCTTTGTCATTTGTGTTCGGTACGACCGGCTGATTGTCCGCATAACCAGCGGCGCCCATTCGTTCTTTGGCCAGACCGGCCTTGCCAAGATCAACCACCACACTATCGGCTCGGTTGGTCGACAGGTGCCAGTTGGTCGGATGCTGCGACTTTGTGGATGCCTTACTGATCGGTTTGTCGTCCGTATGTCCAACCACCAGAATGTTCAGTCGTTTGGCTTCGCCCTCGTTCATGATTTTGGCGAAATCTTTCAGCAACTGATTCGCGCTGGACTTGATGTTCGCACTGCCTGAGTCAAACAGAATGTCTGACGAAAACTTGCTGACACCGGTGTCTGGATCGAAATTGAAACCTGGATACTTTTTCGCCAGGTCGGCGAACTTCTGATTCGCTGATTGCGGCAGTGGGTTCTGCAGATTCTTGAGCTGATCCTGCAACGAAACGAAACGATTTTTCATCTGGTCTCGTTCGGAATTGAGATTATCCAGTCGCGAATTGGCGATCTGCAGTCGTTTCTGGGCGTCCTCATTCTCCTTCTGAAGCTGCGCGAGTGACTGCGCCGCCGCCGCATTCTGATCGGCCAGCGCTTTGTTCTGACCATGCAGATCCCGAAGCTGGAGCTGGCTTTGCCGCAACCAGGTATTCGGAACAAGGTTACACCCGGATTGCCCTAGCGCGAGAGAACTCGCAAAAAGGCAGAGTAAGGCACGAGTCGAAACAGACATTCAGAACTCCTTTTCGAAC
This sequence comes from Rhodopirellula sp., assembly GCA_013203845.1. Lineage (GTDB taxonomy): Bacteria > Planctomycetota > Planctomycetia > Planctomycetales > Planctomycetaceae > JABMPE01. The sequence continues at coordinate 5,691 of JABMPE010000641.1, forward strand.
CGTCTGCTCTGATAAATTCAGGAGAGAGGTGGTTTGTTGGGAAGGCGACACGCTGGCCCGCGGGGAGGCGTGGATGTCGAAGAAGGAGGGACCGGGATCGGCGCAGAAATCAGCATCCCTGTGTAAAAGGGCGGCGAGAACAGCAACCAAATTTGTTCAAGTGGGAAAGTTGCAGAGAAGCGAGAAGTGTTCGACAGGATGTCGAGAGAGTTTCAGGAAGGGAAACTTTCGAGGATGTCGCGGTTTATAACCAACGTCCGGGCGACCACAAATACCAGTTTCCCGCCGTTCCACGTCTGTTTCCGAAGACGCCGGCAAATTTTCGCGACCGGAAAATTAGTCTGCAATTCAACGCCCTGGCCCCTGCATTTTCCGAAAACGCTCTGTTAGACTCGGTCGTTTCGCCCCGCCGTCGGTCCCGACAAGTCGGAACAAACGATGCTGCGGGCGTCCTTATTTCTGGTCCTGATGATTCGCATCAATTGAACAACTTTCACAGGCGGACTTCGTTGTGAGTGCAACTTCGGTAATCGGGCTTCAGTGGGGTGACGAAGCCAAAGGTAAAATCGTTGACCTGCTGACAGAGCAGCATGACATCGTGGTTCGATACCTCGGCGGCAACAACGCGGGTCACACCGTCATCTTCGGCGGCGAGACCTACAAACTCTCGTTGCTGCCAGCCGGAATTCTGCACGATTCGGTCGTTTCCGTGATCGCGACCGGTGTCGTCATCAACCCGAAGGCGTTTCTGGAAGAGTTAGGCAGAATCGTCGAACGACGGGGCGACGTCCCGCCCGAACGGCTGAAAATCAGCGACCGGGCACATGTCATATTCCCGTACCACATGGCCGAAGAAGCCGCGTTCGAGAAAGCTCGCGGCGGAGACGCCATCGGCACCACGATGCGAGGCATCGGTACCTGCTACCGGGACAAGGCCGGACGAACTCATGCCATCCGTATGGGCGACCTGATTAACCCGGATCGTCTGCGACGGCGACTCGATGAAATCGTCCCGCAGAAGAACCAGGCGATCGCGGCACTCGACAGCGAGTTCACTCCGTTCGAAGCCGACGCTATTTACGAAGAATACAGCGTCTACGCCGATCAGCTTCGCCCCTACGTCACCGACACGACGTCGTTCCTGCACAAAGCCGTCGCTGCCGGGAAGAAACTGCTGTTCGAAGGAGCTCAAGGCTGTCTGCTCGACATCGACCACGGATCGTTCCCATACGTGACCTCGTCCAACAGTTCCGGCTGCGGAATTCACAGCGGCAGCGGCGTGTCTGAACGCGAAATCTCAAAGATGATCGGCATCGTCAAAGCCTACACCACGCGGGTCGGCGGCGGTCCATTCCCCACCGAACTCGACAACGAAATCGGCCAGCATATCCGAGACGTTGGGCATGAATACGGCACCGTCACCGGTCGACCTCGCCGTTGCGGCTGGTTCGACGCCGTGGCCACCGGTTATGGCGCTCGGCTCAGCGGAGTCGACTGTATCGCTGTCATGCTCGTCGACGTGCTCGACGGTCTGGACGAGATCAAGATCTGCGAGGCGTACGACTTCAACGGCACTCGAACAACAGACTTCCCGTCGCACGTCGAAGACCTGGCTCTCATGAAACCGATTTACCGCACGCTGCCGGGCTGGAAGACTGACATTACCGGCATCCGCAAGCGGGCCGACCTGCCGGAGAACGCGATGAAGTACGTCGAGACCGTGGCAGAACTGGTTGGCTATCCGGTCGAAATCATTTCGGTCGGCCCGGATCGCGAACAGACCATTCTCGAATAACGGGTTGGTCCTAATGCAGGGTGCGTCTTGACACACCACCAATGAACGTGTTGCTGCGGTGCGTTAAAACGCACCCGACGAAATCCTGCCCCGCAACCCTTTCGTGGAGGGACAGCATGATCACTCGATGCCTGATGATTCTCGTGGTGACGTCCGTGTCGGTATCTCCGGTATTCGCCGAGCCGCCGCATGTCAGTTACATCTTTCCAGCTGGCGGCCAGCGAGGCACAGAAGTCTCGTTCAAAGTCGGCGGACACTATCTGCACGAAGGCTGCCCGTTTGAGATGTCCGGGCCAGGCGTGACCGCTTCGCCGCGCATCGAACGCACGGAAACCGTCTGGTTCGAAGGCCCGCTGATTCCTCAGCCGGCGTCGCAACGCAAAGAGGACTACCCGAAGGACTATCTCGGCTCGGTCAACATCGCGAACGACGCGCCGCTCGGAGTTCGCCGCTGGCGAGTCCACACGTCGCAGGGCGTCACCTCACGTATGAAATTTGTCATTGGCGACCTTCCGGAAATCATCGAAGCAGAAATCGACGGCGAACCAATCCCGACTGCCGTGCCGCTTCCTGTCACCATTAACGGACGCATTTTCCCCCGGGAAGACGTCGACATCTGGACGTTCGACGTGAACGCTGGCGAGCAAATCTCCTGTGAAGTCAACGCCGCCAGAATTGGCTCGGCTCTGGATTCCCGTATCGAAATCCGAACTCCTGACGGAACCGTGCTGACAGAGAACGTGGACGCACTGGGCGTCGACTCCTTCGTCCAGTTTCAGGCTCCACAGACCGGACGTTACGAGTGCCGGATTCACGACATCGAATTCGGTGGCCTTCAGCACTACGTCTACCGCCTGACCATCCGCAAAGGGCCACACAACGAAACGACATATCCGCTCGGCTCGAACCTGGCCGCTGGTAATTCATCCGAACGATCGGAAGCCGAGCCGAATAATCTTCCGGAGGAAATCAAAACAGACGCCGAGTCTGTCACATCAGGAATCGCTTTCAACGGACGAATCGACCAGCCTGGGGATGTCGACCTGTTTCGAATCTCAGCGGATGCGGGAAAAACGTTGCTGCTGGAAGTCCAGTCCTCGCGAATTGGGTCGGAACTGGATTCCGTGCTCAGCATCCTGTCCAGCGAAGGTAAACAACTCACCACAAATGATGATCTCGCTGGCGGCGTACCCGACTCGCGCATCGTGTGGAAGGTTCCCAACGGCGAATTCTTCTTTGTACAAATCCGCGATCAGTTCGATCATCGCGGCGGACAGCACTTCACGTATCAAATTTCGATTTCAGAAGTTTCGGAGCAACACTTCGAACTGAAGCTTCCGATCGACACGGTCAACATTGAGCAGGGCGAGGAAACAAAACTGAAAATCGGCATCGATCGGTCGTTCGGTTTCAAAGGCGAAGTGGAACTTGCGGTCGAAGGCTTACCCGAGGGCGTCACCGCTGACGTAGTAAAAATCGCAAAAAACCGGCAGGACGCTCAGCTGGTCATCAAAGTCAGCGAGTCAGCCAAACCTCAGGTCGCAGAACTGAAAGTCATTGGTAAGTCGATCGACATCGAACCGGAAGTAAAACGCGAGGCCACGTTCGCCGAGACAGCGGGTGATCAAGGCGTAGCCGGGCTCACACTCGGCGTGGCCCTCAAAACGCCGTTCCGCATTCACTCGCCGTTTGAAACCCGCTACGCCTCGCGCGGAACCACCTACACGCGTCATTACTACATTGACCGCGGCGGGTTCGAAGGCCCGATTGAAATCGAAGCCGCCGACCGACAGGTCAGACATCTGCAGGGAGTCACCGGGCCGAAGGTGATCGTCCCACCGGGTGAGTCGGAGTTCGACTACACCGTCAGCCTGCCGCCGTGGATGGAAATCGGACGGACCAGTCGCTTCTGTCTGATGGGTTCCGCGTTTGTCGAGGATAAAAACGGCAACAAGCACCGGGTCAGCTACAGCTCGCAGGCTCAGGACGACCAGGTCATCGTGCTCGTTGATCCGGTCCGCATCAGCCTGCAGCTTCCGTCATCAACGTTCGTGGTGGAGCGAGGAAGTTCGATCGACATTCCCGTCACCGTTCAGCGAGGCACCGGCCTCGAAGGCGACGTTCGAATTCAACTTTCGTCACCGCCTCACATCAAGGGCTGGTCAGCGGAACCGATCGTCGTTGCTGCCAAAGAAGACTCCGGGACTGTGACGCTGCACATCGATCAGAATTCGAGCCCCGTATTCAACGCTCCGCTCATCGTTCACGCTGTGATGAAAGACGGAAATGGTAAACCCATCTGGACGGAGTCTCGAATTCACGTCCACTTCCGGGACCATCAGGACGGCCAGTCTGTCAGCCAGCTATCAGCCGACAAGAGCAAGTAGGGTATGACAAACGCAGCGCAGGCATACCATCCCGTTGCTGCTACCCACGTCCCGACACAGCGTTTGATTTCGATGATCGTTCCATGAAGCAAGACAACCCTGACTCAACACCGCAGGCACCGAACACTGCAAGCTCCGGCTCAACATTACTTCGAGTCGCTCTTGTTTCCGGCCTGTTGTGGTACTCGCTGCTGGTCTGGATGATTGCCACTCCCGTTTCGGTGAATGTGAACGTGCGACAAATCGCGGAGTCCGATGCGGTCGTACGAGCGACCGTCGACGTCGATGGGAAGATTCACGTCGACCACGTCTGGCGAGGGAACGTAGCGAACGGACCGCTGGACGTGGCCTTCCCGGAAGGTGTCGCGAAACCCGGTGAGTTCTTCATACCGCTGCGGCGAAACGCGACGGGCTGGGAAATTACTCCAGCACGAATTGGGACTGGTGTTCGGCTGGTGTATCCCGCCTCGGAAGCCGTCGTCAGCAGAATGCGAGAGCTTCTCGACGAGTGACTCACTACCTGGTGTGGAATTTCGATATGAACTACGACATTGTGATTCGCGGCGGCGAGGTGATCGATCCTTCGCAGAGACTGCGTCGAGTGTGCGACGTCGCGGTTTCGAACGGCAGAATCGCTGCCGTCGACGATACGATCGACTGCTCAACTGCTCAAACGGTGATCGACGCGCGAGGGCAATTCGTCATGCCAGGGCTGATCGATCTGCACGTGCATGTGTATCCGCATTCGCCGTTCGGACTCGAACCTGATCCGCTGTGTCCAGCCGGTGGTGTGACGACCATGCTCGATGCCGGTACCGCTGGCTCGTACAACTTCGACGCCTTCCGCCGAGAAACGATCGACCAGTCACGAACACAGATTTTCAGTCTGGTCAACCTGTCATGTATTGGGCTGGCTTGTGGGAGTCTCGGTGAGTTACTTGATCGTCGCTACGCCGATCCCGACGGCGTTGTCGAGACGATCGAACGAAACCGTGACGTGGCTGTCGGCGTCAAAATCCGAGCCAGTGCCAACATCATTGGTGACGGCGAGCAGGGCTGGGCCAACCTCAACGACGCCATCAGATCCGCCCGGGAATCCAACACCTGGCTGATGGTCCACATCGGCGACAGCCCGATGCCGGTTCCGGAACTTGTCGAAGCTCTTTCGCCCGGAGACTGTATCACTCACTGCTTTCGAGCCAGCAGCAGACGCATCACCGACGACAACCGAAATATTTTCGAAGCCGTTCGCGCGGCTGCCGAGCGAGGCGTGATCTTCGACGTTGGCCACGGCTTCGGCAGCTTTAACTGGAACGTCGTGCAGGCCGCTCTCGACGACGGCTTCGAGCCCACCACCATCAGCACTGACCTGCACACCATGAATATCCACGGGCCGGTCTACGACATGCCCACGACGATGAGCAAGTTTCTGATGCTCGGCCTGCCGCTGGATCGCGTCGTCGAAATGTCGACAACCATTCCAGCAAAGATTTTGAACCAGCCTGACGAACTGGGCACGCTGCGCGTCGGCACCGTCGCCGACATTGCAGTACTCGAACGGTTGACCGGCGAATTCGTTTTCTCAGACAGCAACCAGCAGACCAGAACTGCATCCGAGTTGCTTGTCGCGGCCACAACCGTCCGGCGTGGCGAGATTGTTCCCGGCGGAGGCGGTCGCCGCATGGTGCATTTGCCAGAGTAGACGGAAGTTCGCACGACGTTTATCAGTCCAGGAATTCGTCATGAAGTACGACCAAACGAAAAACATTCAACGAGCACTCTGGGCGGTAGCGTGTCTCTGCCTGCTGACAGCATTTGCCAACGCGGTAATGGCTGAGCCTCCCGCGCTCGTTCGATGTGAACCCGCAGAATGTGGATTGAGTGCCTCGCGTCTGGCAGTGATCGATGACGTGGTCGAAGAAGGATTGCGAAACGAAAGAATGCCGGGTTGCGTCGTGCTGGTTGGTTACCAGAGCCGCATCGCGTGGCTGAAGAGTTACGGGGCTCGCCAGGTAAAACCGGATGTTGTTCCCATGACGATCGACACCGTGTTTGATCTGGCGTCGCTGACAAAACCCATCGCCACCGCGACGAGCATTCTGTTGTTAGTTGAAGACGGACTCGTCGAACTCGATGCGCCGGCGGCAAAGTACATTCCGGAGTTCGGCGTCAACGGAAAGAACGCGATCACCATCCGTCAGTTGCTGACGCACCAGAGCGGCCTCTTGCCGGACAATTCGATTCAGGATTACCAGGACGGTCCGGCTGTCGCCTTTCGTCGCATCCACGAACTGGACCTGCGTGCGGAACCTGGCACGCGGTTCATGTACAGCGATGTGGGATTCATCGTGCTGGGAGAGATCGTTGAGCGGGTCTCCGGCAGGACGCTGGATGTCTTTTCCAGTGAACGAATTTTCTCACCGCTGGGGATGTCGGAAACCGGATTCAACCCGGACTCAAAACTGAAGCGGCGAGCCGCACCAACTCAGGAACGAAACGGCGATTGGATGCGTGGAGAGGTTCACGATCCGCGAGCGTACGCACTCGGCGGTGTGGCGGGACACGCCGGTCTGTTTTCCACCGCCGAAGACCTGGCACGTTATGCCCAGATGCTGGTGAATGATGGCGTCCTGGGCGAGGCTCGAATTCTCAAACCGGAAACCTGCCAGTTGATGCAGACGTCGCAGGAAGTTTCGAGCGGCATCCGAACGCCGGGATGGGACCGCCGCACGGGCTACTCGTCAAATCGCGGAGACCTGTTCTCAGCCAGCGCCTTCGGACACGGAGGCTTCACCGGCACCGCCGTGTGGATCGATCCCGAGCAGGAAATGTTCGTCATCTTCCTGAGCAACCGCGTCCACCCCGACGGCAAGGGCTCCGTCAATTCACTCGCCGGCCGCATCGGAACCATTGCCGCCGCGTCGATCAAAGAGTGATTGGTTTGGACGGCCCGACTCGATTCATATGGTCGGTCCGTTTCGACCAAGTTACCGTCTGCATTCATTCAATTTTGCACGTGCATAGCCAGACAGTTCCGGCCTCAACTGGCACTTCCTGTATTCGCATTCGTCATTCGCCAGTGAATCAGTCTTGAAACAGTATGAGTCTCATCGAGCCGAAGTCGCGGTGACGGCACCAGCGGGATCTGCAGTTCTCATCAAACATCGAGTTTTCCACGGTAACGACCCGAATCAGGGCACATATCCGCGTGAGATGCTTGCGATCGCCTATCGCCCGGCATGGGCAGGCCCTGCTTCGCCGGTCGATGAATGGCCAGAGGATCGACTGGATCAATTGCCCGCGAATGTCCGCGTTCTGATGGGCAGTCGTAACCAGCGAGTCTGGCACTTTGACGGCAGCAACAAACCAGACGAAATGACGACCGACGCGCCGGGTCTCGACCCCGGACGCTGGAAACATAAATGACGACATTCGTGCCGCAGCGACTCATCATGTGGCCGCTGACAGGAGAAGCGATGGACTGATATCGTCGACCGTCGCGCAGCCGGATGAAATCATCGCATTCGTCAATTCGTCCCGCAGGATTTCGAGAGCGAGTTTGACTCCCGTTTCTCCACCGGCGGCCAGTGACCAGGCTTGAGGCCGACCGATCAGAACGGCTTTGGCTCCCATCGCCAGAGCTTTCAACACGTCTCCGCCACGACGTACACCGCTGTCAAACAGAACTTCCAGGCGGCCATCGGCTGCGTCGACAACTTCTTTGAGCCTGTCGATCGCAGCGGGCATTCCGTCAAGCCGGCGACCGCCGTGATTCGAAACCACGATTCCGTCGAGCTTCAGATCGATCGCCTGCTGGACGGCCTCTTTCGTCAACACGCCTTTCAGGATAATTGGCAGTCGTGTTTCGCGGCGCAACCACTGGAAGAACTCAACACTCAGAGAAACGTCCCAGGCCTTCGCGTTGAAAGCGACCAGCTCTTCATAAGTGTTTCGGTCGGATACCTGTTTGTGGCCGATGTCACGCAGATGTTTGAGCAGCATATCCTTTGGAAGGGAAAACCGGTTTCTCAGGTCCGCGTCTTTCCGCTCACCGAGATCGACGGTCACCACGAGAGCTTTGTAACCGGAAGCTTCGGCTCGTTTGACGAGTTGTTTGGCCAGCTCACGATCACTCGGAACGTATAGTTGAAACCATTTAGGACCGTTCCCGGCAGCTGCAACTTCTTCGACGCTGTTTCCGACACTCGTACTGGTGACACAGATCGTTCCTGCGATGGCAGCCGCTCGCGCCGATGCTCGTCCGCCTTCCGGGTGAAACAATCGTAACGCCGCGACGGGAGCCAGCAGAATTGGCATCGACACTTTCTGTCCCAGCACAGATGTTGAAAGGTCCGTCTTTTGAACTCCGTGCAGCAGCGGTGGCAGAATTCTCAGGCGGCGAAAGGCGTCGACATTGTCCCGGAGTGTGACTTCGTCTTCCGAACCGCTGGTGATGTATTCAAACGTGGCTTTGGGAAGTTTCGCTTGAGCCAGTGGAATGAAGTCGTTGATCGTTACTGGAGAAGCTGGCCATGCTTCGCCATCCACTGGTCCGTTTCCATCAGGAACAGCCTTGTCGACGTTATCGACAGACGGGGCATCCGCCGCCGCTGCATTGGCCGCTACATGCGACGCAGAAAACATTCCGGCACCGAACGCCAGAAGTTGCGAGAAAGTCCGACGGTCCATTGCATCCCTCTTTCTGCCGCAGGCGTGTAACGTGTGGAGTTCGTCGTCTGACTCAACCCGCGTTGAGCCAGACCGCTCTGTCACCTCATCCCGTTCTGTCGGACTTTAGCGGGGTCTATCGCTCATGACACGTCGCAGCCACTTCACAAAAACGATCGTCGTGATCAGCTTCACTTTGCTGTTACGCCTGGTCCTGACTCTGCCGCTTACGGTTAACGGAGAGAGTGACGATGCCGACGGTGTCGCCCGCGCCGATGACAGCAGCAGACCTGTCTCATCACCAGAAGTGGTCATTGTCGGAGCAGGGATCTCTGGACTTTCGACCGCTCTGGAACTGGGACGCGGCGGAGCCCATGTCACCGTCGTCGATATGGCATCCGTCTTCGGTGGCCATGCGGTGATGTCGCAGGGAGGCGTCAGTGTGGTGGACACGCCGGTTCAGTGGGAGACTGGCTGGCAGGATTCAGTGGAACTTGCCCGGCGTGATTTTATCGAGTGGGGTGAGGACGCTGATCCTGAATGGGTGGACTACTACGTCCGGAACTCGAATCGCGATATCTATGAATGGCTCAGCGAATTGGGTGTTCGATTTGAAGGAGTTCTGCCGGCACCGGGCAATTCGGTGGATCGCTTCCACCAGCCTGCAGGACGCGGCATCGCTCTTGTCACTCCGATCTATCAGGCGTGCCTGCACCATTCGAACATTCGCTTTATCTGGAACGTGCAGGCGACGAAGCTGCTGCAGAACGGAGATCGAGTCACGGGGGTGCGTCTGCGAAATCTGCGTGAAGATTCAGAACAGGAACTGAAGGCAGATGCCGTCGTGCTCGCCACAGGTGGCTTTCAAAGCAACCTCGACATGGTCCGTGAATTCTGGCCGGCAGAGATCACGTTCCCGGAGAAAATTCTCGCGGGGTCCGGTCGCAACTCGGTCGGACGCGGACACCGACTGGCTCAGTCAGTTGGTGCGGATCTGGTGAAGATGGATCATCAGTGGAACTACTTCACCGGTATCCCCGACCCGCGTCAGCCTGACAGTAACTACGGACTCAGTGCCGCCAACATGTACGGCATTCTGGTCAATCCGCAGGGGCAACGATTTGCGAATCTTCACAACTGGGCCAAGGAAGTGATGCCGCCAATGCTCCGTCAGAAGCGTGTCACGGTGTGGTTTGTGTTTGACGAGGCGACCCGATCGAAGTTCACGATTTCCGGTTCCGACTGGGCAGACTTCAAGAAGGTGGAACGTCTGGTTCTGGAAAACCGGAAACTGGTGACAAAAGCGGATACGATTGCCGGTCTGGCGCAAAAGACAGGGCTGCCTGTCGAGAATCTGGAAGCAACCATTGCTCGCTACAACGCTCTGGTCGACAAGGGCCGCGACGATGACTTTGGTCGTTTCGGCCCGGAACGATCCGAGTACAACAACGCGGCGTCACCCAGACTGGAAACACCACCGTATTACGCCATGCAGAGCTGGCCAATCACGCGAAAGAGCATGGGCGGCGTGGCGATCGATCTTCAGTGCCGCGTGCTGACTCGATCGAAGACTCCGATTTCCGGCCTGTACGCTGTTGGAGAGCTGACTGGACTGGCCGGTATCAACGGGAAGGCGGCTCTGGAAGGAACGTTTCTGGGTCCGTGCATTGTCACCGGTCGAGTTGCCGCACGGAGCATTCTGGGGACGTCGCTTCCGTCTGTGAAACCGCGACTGCCAACAACCGAACGCTGCATCGACTGCCACGATGTCGCGTCACTCGTTGATGAAAACCGCAAGGGCTACTGGCATTTCGAGAAGTCGCACCGAATTGTGCTGGAGCGAAAACTCGCGTGCCTGCTGTGTCATGCAGAGCTGGCTCCTTATGATGAAGGCTCTCACCGGATCAATCAGCTGGCTCTGACCGCGTCCTGTGCCAGTTGCCATATCGCTCAGGAATAGAAATCACAAAGGAAACTCAGCATGACTGACACGAGTCTCGTAACGTCGAGCGTCGACTTTGACCTTGATGGAAAACAGTCCGGTCACCTTGCCGTGCCGCAATCGACGAACTCAGCTGGCTGGGCGAAATACTTCGTGCCAGTCTTTGTATTGAAGAACGGCGAGGGGCCGACGGCTGTCCTCTCCGGAGGTAATCACGGAGATGAGTATGAGGGGCCTGTCACACTGATGAACCTGTTTCGCGAGTTGAAGCTGGAAGACATTCGCGGGCGGATCATCATCATTCCTATGCTGAATCATCCGGCGGTTGCCGCGGGTACTCGTCTGTCGCCGATTGACGGAGTTAACATGAACCGGGCATTTCCTGGCCGTTCGACAGACACGATCACCGGCATGATCGCTCATTTCGTCGCCACAGAAGTGCTTCCGCTGGCTGACCTGGTTGTGGATATTCACTCGGGCGGTTCATCGATGCACATGCTGCCGTCAGTCAACATGCACCGTATGGACGACGTCGATCAGATGGCGAGAATGCTGGCTGCCGGACGCGTGTGGGGAGCACCCTATGTCTTTCTTTATCGCGACGTTGCCGGATCGGGATTGTTGCCTTCGTACGCGGAAAGCCTCGGCAAGGTGACGCTGGGAACCGAGATGGGCAGCAAAGCTCAATTCGGAGTCGACATGCTGCGTCACACCGGCAGAGTCCGCAACGTTCTGCATCATGCAGGCATTCTCACCGAGGCTTACCGGGATCGCGGTGAAGCTGAGCCAATTGTCGTCGCGGCAGACAACGAAGAGGACTACATCATGGCTCCAGCCAGCGGCATCTTCGAACCGTTCTTCGAGCTGCAGGATCGTATCGAATCCGGTCAGCAGATTGGTCAGGTTCACAGTCTGGAGCATCCTGATCGGCCCACCGAACCGGTTGTCGCTCGGTCGAATGGGATACTGTTCGCGCGACGGTCAATTCCGTTGAGTCGGCAGGGTGAGTGTCTGGCCGTGCTGACTCGCGAAGTCGACGAGTGATGGCATTTCCAGAAAATCCTGTCACACGGTTGCCGTCCGTTGCTGGCGGGCGTTCATCGCATTAGCCTCGACAGTTCACCGAGCCAGTTAACCATTCCGTCTGTGTCTCCGGAGAAGATCGATGGGCAACGTTTCATGTTCGTGCAGAGTGCGCACGGCGGCAGTTGTATTGCTGAGTCTGGCCTGTTGTGCCCGCGAGTCTCGCAGCGAAGACTGGCCTCAGTTTCGAGGTCCCAACGCCAGCGGCGTCGCCAGTGAAAGCACCAATCCGCCGATTCATTTTTCGGTCGATAAAAATGTGAAATGGTCGGTTGAACTGGGGAAAGGCGTTGCCTGTCCCGTAATCGCTGACGGGCGTCTGTTCGCGACAACAATGACTGACGACGATCGGTTCGCCGTGATTGGTTACGACGAGGCATCCGGCAAAGAACTATGGCGAACACTGTTCGACACCGGCCCGCTGCCGGAGATTACTCCGCCTAACGAACACGCTTCGTCCACTCCAGCGACCGACGGAAAGCGAGTCTTCGTCCACTTCAGCACGATTGGTCTGATCGCTCTCGATGCACAGACAGGCGAAGTTCTCTGGAAGCATCCATTACCAATGCCGTTTTATTTGATGGGCTGGGGTTCCGCGAATTCGCCCATTCTGTATCAGGACGTGGTTGTCTTTAATCTGGACGACGACCTCAACTCTTACCTGATTGCACTGAACCAGGAAACCGGTGATGTGCGCTGGCGGAAAGAACGCCCGGAGATGCTCGGTGGTTACGCGGTTCCAGTCATCTGCACGGCTAATGGCCGCACGGATATCGTCGTGGCGGGAACAGGCAAGCTGATCGGTTATGACCCGTTAACCGGTAGCAACCGCTGGACATGCAACTCATTACTGCGAACGATCATGTCGACGCCGGTTGTTGACGGAGACCGAATCTATCTCACCTCGCAAAGCTATGGCGATACGGACCGCGTGCTGAAATTCGCGTTACTGCAATGGCGAGACACCAATCAGGATGGCAAGCTTGAGAAGAAAGAACTCGAAGCCGCATTCCATGAGAAATTCGACAAGGGCGACGCCAACGGCGACGGCTTCCTGATCGACGACGAAATCGACGCGGCGTTCCAGGCACCCACGAACATGGCCGGCGGTGGCAACATCAGTCAGGCGATTCTGGGCGGCGGTTCCGGCGACGTGACGAAGTCGCACATGCTCTGGAATCTGGACGAACCCACGCCATCGAATATCTCATCACCACTGGCTTTCGATGGTCGATTGCTGATGGTGAAGAAAGGTGGCATCTCGGCGGCGTTCTCTTTGATGGATGGCAAAACAGTCTGGACGAAGAAGCGTGTCGGCAACTTTGGTAACTACTACGCCTCGCCGATCGCCGCCGGAGAGTACATCTTCGTCCCCGGCGAAAACGGCAACATTGTGGTCCTGAAAGCGGGACCGGAAGTCGATGTCGTTTCGAAAAATGACGTGGGAGACAGCCTGATCGCCACGCCAGCGATCGCCAATAACCGACTCTACGTGCGAACTCTGCACAAACTGTACTGCTTCTCTGAAGAGGCAAAGTAGCACCATGACCAACTCGATCATCAACCGATTGTTTTATCAGACGCTGGCCCTGCTCACCGTGTTTGCTCTCGACGCCGTTGAAGCGGCGGAATTCGTGCAGGTCATCCACGGCCCGGAAGCGGCGTCGCTGGAGCAGCTCGCTGCCAACGAACTCGCCGACATTCTGGGGCGAGTGTTCGACGATATCGAAGTCGGCTCGGGAAGCGATGTCGCAGAACGCTCCGGGACCGTAATCTTCGTCGGAAGTCCCGACACGAATCCCAGCATCGCACGTCATTTTCCCGACTGGCCGAAAGTCACGGATCAGGGAATCGTCATTCGGTCGGACGGTGAGAAACAAGTTCACGCCGTCGGTGGCGGAAGTCCGGCCGCCACGCTGTGGGCCGTTTATGAACTGGGGCACCGCCTGGGGATTCGGTATCTCCTGCGTGGAGACTTGAATCCGGTCAACAGGCGGCCGTTCGGTCTATCGAAGATCGAGGCGACGCTGGAGCCTCAGGTTCGTCAACGAGGCTGGGAAACCATCGGAGTCGGAGCACACACATTCGAATCATGGGGTCTCGCCGATCAGCAGCGAGTCATCAGACAACTCGCGAAGTTGAAGTTCAACCATCTTATCCTGAAGCTTGAACCGTGGCATCCGTTTGTGTCGTACGAATTCAAAGGCGTTCCCAGGACGACCACGACCTTCTGGAACGGACGCCAATACCCGCTGACTGGTGATTTCGTTGGCAAAAAGGCATTCGGTGGAGCCACGCTCTTTCAGCATCCCGAGTTTAAGGAAGCTGATACGCCGGCGGAGATGTTTGCTGCTGGAAAACGATTTCTGACCGCTGTCATCGGTACCGCCCGTCAATACGGAATGACCGTCTCGGTACAGTTCCAGCGAGACATTCATGCTCCCGAGTTCGCCAAAGTTCTTCCGAACACGACCATGGCAGATGACGGGTTTCTCGGTTGCATTTCGAGTTCCAGTTTGGGGGCGTCACCGTCAGCGTCCATGTTCCGAGAACTGCTCGCAACCGAAATGAAAGCATGCTTCGACGCATTTCCTGGTGTTGACCAGGTTTGCTGGCCTGCAATTGAGGTTGAATCAGGAAGGTTTAATGTCATCTCAGGTACGGAACGCAGTGAGGCTCTGAACCAGGTTCCTGCCCTGAGCGAAGATCAAGTACGCAAGGTTCTTCAAAACGTAGTTCCAGCTCCAGCAAAAGGCGATCGACTCTCGCTTACCGTTCACACATCAAGCCTGGACATGCTTCCTCAAACACAGGTGCATGATGTTGATCGGACGTTGCGTGCCGCAATCAAAGCTGGCTGGTCTTCTGTGTCTATAGGGCCAGCATCCATCTCCGAATTCGGACAGGATGTGCAATTCGTCTCTCGTGCCATGTGGAACACCGATCTGGAGCCCAGTGCTTCGCACACGGATCTCTGGGCGGTGACAACTGGTAACAAGGCTGCTGCCGAACGCTTATGGTTGGCTCGGCAGCACTTGGAAAATGCGACCTCGCGAATCGCCACGAATGACCAGCGTGTCGAGTTTAATCAGGGCTTTGCGCGACTGGCTCCCGGTATGCTGATCAAGCGGCATTATATTCCGGCGCCAATTCCGGACTGGTGGCAGGGAGTCACAGACGCATACACACAGTACATGATTGAACTGTATCGGGCTCACGGCGCCATTGACGGCGATGCGAAGCCGATCCTGTTCTACTACGCGAAACGCGGAGAATACGTACTGGAATATCTCGGCGCGGTCAAAGCCGTTCGAGAAGCGGCACTGGCTCAAGAAGCGGGTGACACCGAGAGAGCCATCGAGCATCTCGAACACGCTCTGGAGCTGACTTACAACTGCATCAACACGCTGTCGGACGTCGCCCGGGATCAGAGTGACCGAGGCCTGATCGCGGCTTTGAATGCTAATGCCTATCGTCCGCTGATGGCCGAGCTGGAGCGTCTGTCGGGAGAAGAGTGAACCAGCCTGCATGACATTGAAGCAAACAAAGTCCACTCGGTTGCCAGGAACTGCAATCACCGCGTTTACGAACGGGCGTCGTCCATTCGGCGACGCCGTGTGGTCAAAGAACTGGAACGACATGTAAGGCGCGTGAACATCGGACCTTGAGTGTGTTGTCGGGCGTGATTGTGGACTGAAGTGAGTGAGCCGTTGAAGTGCCGGCGCTACGCCGAGTCGCGGAGCGGCAGACTGGCGCGGAGTTGAATCGCTCGGGGAACAGGTGAATCGCGTGTGTTGGATGCTTGCTACGCAGCCGTGCGGTGGTAGTACCGCAGCAGACCACCGAGTCGTTCGGTGCACTCGACTTCTCCGTCCGGCTCGCCAACGTCCTCGCCGGGATCGATGAGCCGGTTGTTGAGCCCTTGGTGATTTCGTTCGCGGTGATAGTGCTCAACGTATTCACGAACGGCCCGTTCCAGCGATCGCTGACCGCAGAAGATCATGCGGTCGAGGCATTCAGATTTCAGAGAACCGAAATACCGATCCAGCTGCGCGTTCAGGTGGGGGCTTTTCGTCGGCAGCATGATGGGCTCAACGTCCGATCGTCGCAGGATCGAGCGGAATGATTCACAGAACTTCGTGTCACGGTCCATGATCAGATACCGCTTGGAGATGAGAAAACCCGAGCAGAATAATCCGAGCGAGTTGCCGGAGGTGAAACGAAATCGTGACCGATCGACTCATCATCAGCAGAACCTCCTGCTGACGTTCCGTGATGACCACCTTGGCTGCCTTGCCCGGCATGAGAGACCTCCCTGTCCCAGTTGAGAAACTACAAACTCTGAGAAGTCTGCCACAAAACCCCAACGCCAAGCGATACCGATTGGCGGATCAACATTTAGTGTGACCACGATCCACCCGGTCCGCGCCGCGGAAGGTTCGCGTGGATTCGATCCGCGGAACCTGGCGTTGTGACTGTCACTCCGTGTCACTGAGTCACTGAGTCTCATCCGGTGGTAATTCGCTGATGCGACGTCCCGCTCCGTATAACGCCCAGCCCAGCAATCCAACCAGCACGCAGATGCCGGCTCCCAGTACAAGCGGGTTGTTAATTACGCCTCGTACGTCCAATGCGGATCCTTTGAAATCCGGAGCATTCTGCCCGACTCCCAGCGCCGCCTTTATCGGAACTGCCCCCTGCCTGAGTAGCTTTTCAAGTGCCGCCGTGTCGAGTTGCGCTTTTGTCGCCTGCGGATCCGCATAGAGCAACGAATACGATTTGTCCGGCTGAGCCATAAACACAAGCTCATGCACAGGGCCGGACGCACTGACCGATGTCACGTCCAGTGGTTCGCTATCACGGTTGTGAATCACCAGGCGGAACTGTTCCTCGCGTTGTTCAGGAAATTTGATCACCAGCTCTTCTTCTTTCAGATTCCGAAACTCGAAACGCCTGATATTCTCTGAAGCGATCGTGATCCAGGATGTCCGTATGCCTTTTGTCTGCTGAACCTGTACCTCGGCAGGTCGGCTGAAGTTCCGGGAACCCGTGGACAGCGTCAACGCTGTTATCGGTTGTCGCTGCGTCTTTATATTGACGATTGTCTGCTGCTGTGTTGCGTCCTGCTCGATCCCGGACATGCTGACCGGCCAGTTCTGCACCAGAATCTCTTCAACTTCTGAGTGGTGCTTGTCCTGATGCAGTTCGATACGATCGATCCGAAACGGTCGCCGCTGGATCGTGGTGCGTTCCTGCCGACCCTGCTCGCTTCCTCCGGACAGACTGCGCGTCAGCTCCAGCAGTTGTGATTCCTGGTCCGACGTCAGTGCTCCAACCAGGATGCGATAACTGCGAGCCGAGTGCTGAGGCAGTTTGATCTCGCGACGGCTGACATCCATGTACTGCGAATAGTCGAAGATCAGTCCATCATCAACCAGCGTTTGCTCTTTGACTTCTCCATCGGGCAGGTTCTCTCCTGTCAGAGCAAATATCTGCACCCTCTGCTCGAAGTTCTTAAGTGGTGTGATGATGCTCAGAGAAGATGGCTGAGGGTCTTTCTCATTGAGTTCGATCTGGATTTCGAGCGATCCCTCTGCCAGCGGTTTCAACTGCACTTTGGTCGCCTTCCACGAACGCCGAACAACGCGGGATTGCAGCGTCGCCTGCTGACGAATGGCGAATGCCACTGACTTTCCATCAGGCGTTCTCAATCTCAAGTCTGCCAGAGCGTTCTGCGTCGCCGCGTAGACATCGCTGTCGAGAGGCACGGCGACCAACTCTTCAACCGCGAGCGAATCGAACGTCACGGATTTCGTCCACTGAAACGCCGTCGACTCGTCAGCGGAGACGAAAGCCGTTCGGCTCAGTCCGACACTCAAAGTCACCAGCATCAGCAGATACGTGGAATTCATACGGATCATCGCTGGTTCTCCTCGTTCGTGTCCTGGTCGTCGTTGTCGCTGTTGTTGTGACCGTCCTGGTCGCCACCGTTGTTTTCCGCTTCTGCACCACTGTCACTGCCTGTTTCATGGCCGCCGCCTTCGCCGCCTGGCGTGTCAGAAGGACTGTTACTCGGCGCGGGACCAGACATCGGCGAGGATTCCGCAGGAGTGTCGTCTTCGATGGCAAACGTCTGACGATATCGCAGGTAGACGAACGAGCCACTCAGAACCAGCACGCCCAGCAGCATGAAAGCGACGACTCGAAAAATCTGATCCAGTCGGGCGAGGTCGTTCAGGAACACTTTACCGGCGACGATCAGAAACAGCGTCAGACCAATCAATCGCAACGGTTTAATGTTTTTACGGATGCCGGTGAGGATCAGACTTAGAGCATAGACCGACCATAGAATCGAAATGCCACCAGCTCGCAGTCCCGGCACAAAGTGATACAGGAACGTATTCAGCTCCAGCGTCGTGACAATGAACAACAGGCCGAGCCCCGTTGCGCCCAGTTCAATCCGCATCCGTCGCGTGTCGGCGTTACCGGCCAGTAATCGGAAAGCGAACGTAAAGAACGCCACCACCGCTCCAAAATTCAGCACTCGCAATGACGCGTCGCGGAAGCTGTAAGGACCGTAATACAGCCATTCACCCGTGACATCCCACGATGCCAGATCGAAGGCCACCAGCTTCACCAGAACTCCGGCCACAAACAGCACGAGCAGCGAGCGAACAACCGTGCTGACGGTCTTGTGATACTCCCAAAGCAGCACCAGACACATCGCCAGCCAGAGCAGCGTCAGGACCGGCAGTTTCAACAGTGGTAACAGATCGCCAAATGTGCGATTGATTTCCAGATGAAGATAGACAAACCCCAGTCCCAGCGACGCCGCGATAATTGATTTGAGCGCCAGGTTCTCGCGAACCAGTCCCGGAATATCGTTCTCCGGCAGAAATGTCAGCGGCTTCTGCAGATTGTCATCAGACTTCAGCAGGCGATAAGCACCGGCCAGCGAAGCGATCGGAACACCGAACATGACCAGTCGCTGCACGACCTGCCAGAAGTAGTCGACGAAGGCCAGATCGGATAGCCCCGGACTCTGATACTGTCGCGGCAGATCGATGAACGCGAATCGGAACAGCACGATCAGATACAGCAGATACGCAATGTGCTGCAGGAATCGACTGTTTAACCGACCGGAAATCCACAGCAGAATCAGCGCCTGAATGGACCAGCTCATCGTGATCCACTCGCGTGACAGCAGCACCGGGATCGTGACCGCCAGGAAGAACGACGCCATCGCGGTGAAGCTCAGCATCAGTTCGCGATCCAGTACTCGTCGGACCAGACAGTAATAAACATGAGCCGTGTAGAACGCGGTGAGCCCCAGAGTCACAGTGGCGACCCATTCGCGAGCAAATGTGATTTCGATAAGCCGGAAACTGGTCGCGAAGAAGACACCTGCATTCAGGAACAGCACGAGTACGTCCAGCAGGTTGGAACGCTTTGCGTTAAACAGGTTGAAGACGAAGACCATCGTCGAAAACAGCATGAAGAATGCGACGAGGAACGGCATCACCTGGAAGAAGTGTTCGGTCGGCTGGTAGTCGCTTAAAGCCAGTAAAGTCAGTGGCCAGTGACAAAGCAGGCAAAGGTAATTCAGCAGCGGCCAGCTTTTACGACTGCAAACCCAAAGTACTCCCGCAGCCAGTACCAGAATGTAGCCATACAGCCCGATGAAATTGACAACGCCAGTGCTGAGCATGATCGGAGTGCCGTATCCGCCGAGTACTCCCAGAACGGCAACCAGCTTCGAATCAAAGCGGATAGACAGCCAGCCCGACAGAGCCGTCACCAGAATCATTGCGACGAAAGCAACTTCCATCGGAACCAGGTGATAGAAGCTGGCGGTCGCAAACGCGCTGAAGTACAGCGTCGCGATTCCACCACCCATCAGTCCCTGTCCGAGAATGTGATACTGGCCACCCAGAATGCGAGTGCCGAATGTCAGCAAACCGAGACCGGCCATGACAGACAGTCCGACGCGACCGACCGGGCTGATCAGATCGCGTTCAATGGAATACTTCAGAAAGAACCCAATACCAACGACCAACAGCAGAATTCCGACTCGCAGCAGCCACTGGCTGGCCACGGCGTATTCCACGGAAACGCCTTTTGGAATGAGTTCTTCACCCACAATGATCCAGTTCCAGATTTTGTGCAGAACTTCTTTCGCTGCTGTTTCAAACCGACTGGGTTCACGCACCGGCCCCGGTGACGGCAACGGTCGTGCAGAATCTGATGTGGCACCAGCCTGGCTCGCGTGAACTGAGGCAGCGGTCGCGACAGCCGACGGAATGGCACTCATCGGCTTTATGTCTGCTGTAAGGTCTCTTGAAGATATTTCCGAATCTGCTGACGCCGGGCGTTTCTCGCTTTCCGACGAATCGATAGCCTTCTCAGTCTGCGGTGAAACGTCTTCTTTCAGAGAATCGACCGGCGTTGCAGGTCTGCTCTCGCTGGAAGTCCCGGAAGCTGAAACCGGCTGCTGTGATGAAGTCGAGACCTGCTCCGACGGTTCGACTTCGGCAGCCCAGACGTCACTCTCGCGTTGATCTACCGTCGACCTGACCTGCTGGCTCAGTTCAGTGAGCGAACTGCTGGCAGTAGTTAATTCTTTCCGCAATCGGTTGAGTTCCAGCAGCACCTGCCGATGCTGCGTCTCCTGATCGCTTCTGAGTGTGGACAGCTTGATCACGGTGATGATGGGGGCCAATATAATCGTGCCCAGTGCGCCCAGGGCCAGCAGAATCAGTAATCCTTCCATCATTGCACCTCACAACGGCCAGACAGTCGGGATTCTGATCAGCGTGAATCCGTCAATCACCGAAGGCGGATAAACCTTCGGTATATAACTCATCTACCAGGAAAATTCTCAGAAATCGCGCAGTCGACTCCCGCATAACAGTGTCGACGCCTCCTCAACGCAAGAAAATGCCTCGATTCCGAAGTGAACCGGAGCGCAATACAAGCTCAAACTGGAGTCGGGTGTTCAAATCGCTGGTCGACAACGTCAGTGGCAAATCCCGCAAACGAATTGCCTTCCAGCGTGATTCCCGAAGCCCGAAGCCTGCTGTGAAATCCGCCGTGTGGTCAAAGAACTGGAACGACATGTATGGCGTGTGAACATCGAACCTTGAGTGTGTCGTCGGGCGTGATTGTCAACTGGAGTGAGTGAGCCGTTGAAGTGCCGCCGCGACGTCGAGTCGCGAATCGGCAGACCGGCGCGGAGTTGAAG
>JABMPE010000642.1 GCA_013203845.1 Rhodopirellula sp.
CTACCATTCGGCACGATTCACGGCGGATCAACCACCGCATGAATCGCCAGACACGACAGAACGGACCACGATTCGAAGGGATGTTGTATGAAGACTCTGCTTGTTACCGGCGGATGCGGATTTATTGGCTCGAACTTCGTCCGCCAGCAACTACAGACCTATCCCGATGTTTCGATCGTGAACGTCGACAAGTTGACCTACGCTGGCAATCTTGAAAATCTGGCGGACATTGAGAGCGATCCTCGTTACCGCTTCGAACGAGGCGACATCTGCGACCGAGCGTTTATCGATGGCGTGCTGGCTTCGGCACCGATCGACGCCGTAGTCAACTTTGCGGCTGAGAGCCACGTTGACCGCAGCATTCTGGACTCGGGGCCGTTCATTCAGACCAATATTGTGGGTACTCAGGTACTGCTCGATGCCAGCCGCAAGGCCAACATTGGCCGCTATCTGCAGGTTTCCACGGACGAGGTCTACGGAACCCTCGGCGATGATGGCTACTTTACGGAAGACACGCCGCTGGCTCCCAACAGTCCGTATTCTGCATCAAAGACGGCGGCTGACCTGCTGGTTCGAGCGTATTTCCACACCTACGGATTCCCGGCGGTGACGACTCGATGTTCAAATAATTACGGCCCGTATCAGTTTCCCGAAAAGCTGATTCCTTTGTTTATTTCGAACGCGCGGAAAGACGAGCCGCTGCCGGTCTACGGTAAGGGCAACAACGTTCGAGACTGGATCCACGTGTTGGATCATTGCCGAGGGATTGACGCGGCTCTGCGAAACGGCGAGCCGGGCGAAGTGTACAATTTCGGGGGCAACAGCGAGCTTCAGAATATCGAGCTGACCTTCAAACTGCTCGACGCTCTGGGCAAGCCTCGCACGCTGATTCGACATGTCGAAGATCGCGCCGGACACGACTTCCGCTACGCGATCGACACCACACGGGTCGAACATGAACTCGGCTGGAAGCCTCAGATGGACTTCGAAACCGGCCTGCGCAGTACCATCGACTGGTACCTTGAAAATACGGAGTGGGCCGAGCGGATCCAGAGTGGCCAGTACCGTGACTATTACGAAACTCAGTATGGTAAACGCCTGGCCTGATGGAAGACGGAACGCCTTTTCCAGCGTTCCCGCTGCTCGCAACTCGGGAGCCAATCGAATAAGCTCTCGTAAAATTGCCCGCCAGCCCTTGCCAAGAGTCTCTGGAGTATGTCATGAGTTCAGCCACCGGCGGCCTCAAAGAACTTCACCAGTTGCATCTGGATCTTGATGCGTGTCACAAGCAGCTTGATAACGGCCCACGCCGCATCGCCGCTCACGAGAAGCGTCTGACCGCCAGGCAAGCCGAGATCAATGATCAGAAGGCGCACATTACCGATCTGCAAAAGGCGGCGGACCAGAAAAATCTGCAGTTTCGCACGAACGAACAGTCGGTCGGCGATATCAAGGCAAAGCTGAACCAGGCCAGGACCAACGTCGAATTCGACATCTTCAAAAGTCAGATCGCCGCCAAAGAAAAAGAGAACGAAGGGCTGGAAGATGAGTACCTGACAATGCTCGAAAAGGTCGATGCCGAGAAGGCTCGTCTCGAAGAAATGAATGGCGAGTTGAAAGAAGCTGAAGCGGCGCTGCAGAAAACGAAAGCGGAGTTTTCCGCGCTGGAGCCGCAAGTCAAGACTCAGGCCGCGGGACTGGAAGTCGAACTTCGCGAAGCTGAAAAATGTATCCCGACGAAGATGATGGAGATGTACCGTCGCCTCGTCGAAGCCCACGGGCCGTCAACACTGGCTCCGCTCGACGCCAACGCCTGCTCTGAATGTTTCGTCGAACTTTCACCGCAGAACATCGTCGAAGTTCGCACGGCAAAGTTTGTCATCTGCAAGAGCTGCGGTCGAATTCTCTACAGCGCCGACCCGGAGTAGTGACGTCCCCGAACACGACGTCTGCGTCTGTACTTGGCGAGACTCCGACAGGGACAGGTTTCGTCTCAAATAAATCCGCTGTTGCTGGTTGAGCTTTTTACAGGGCGGGTCATCGCGAGGGAGCAGAGCCATTACTGCAGCTCGTCGTCGTCTTCCTCATCCGGGACGTTCATGCCAAGCTGCCGCATCTTGCGATAGAGATTTGATCGGTGCAGGCCGAGCATCCGAGCGGCTTCGCTCATGTTGCCGCTCGCTCGTTTGACCGCCCGCTCGATGTATTGTCCCTGGAATCGAGACGTTGCCTGGGAAAGCCCGACGTCGATGCCCAGTTCGGTTTCGTCTTTCTGTTGAGGACTGAGGATGAAGGCAAGATCTTCAACTTCGATCTTCTCGCCTGTGCTCAAAAAAGCGACACGTTCCATCAGGTTGCGGAGTTCGCGGACGTTACCTGGCCAGCCGTGCGTCAGCACTCGACGCCGTGCTTCGTCGCTGAATTCGAGTACTGGTCGTCGAGCCTGTGGGCAGAATTGCCTCAGGAAGTATTCTGCCAATGCCATGATGTCGTCCGGTCGGTCACGTAGCGGCGGCAGATCCAGCGTGACGACATTCAAACGGTAATACAGGTCTTCGCGAAATCGTTTTGCCCGTACCGCCTCGGCGAGATTCACATTCGTGGCCGCGACGATTCGCACGTTAACCGGAATCGGCACGCTGCCACCGACGCGGGTGATTACTTTCTGCTCCAGCACCCTCAGCATCTTGGCCTGCCCGCCGGGACTCATGTCGCCGATTTCGTCCAGAAAAACGGTACCGCCATCGGCCAGTTCGAACTTTCCTTTGTGAGTCTCCTGCGCATCGGTAAACGCCCCTTTTTCATGACCGAACAGCTCGCTCTCCAGCAGGGTTTCCGTCAACGCTGCGCAGTTAACCGCGACAAACGCGTGGTCGGCGCGCGGGCCATGAAAATGCAACGACTGTGCCGCCACTTCTTTGCCGGTCCCGCTTTCTCCCAGAATCAGTACTGGCAGATCTGTCGGAGCCAGCCGTTCGATCTTTTCCCGCACCGCCGCCGTCGCGGTGCTGTCACCGATAATCCGAACGCTGCTCGCCATCTGCTCGGTCAGTTGTCGATGCGTGCTGATCAGTCGTGCTCGTTCGCGAGTGTTTCGCAGAGCGATCGCCGCCTGAATTCCCAACTGCCCGAGAATGTCTTCGTCGTCCGCATCGAAAACGCCGTTGTTCCGATTGATCCCTTCGAAGCAGCCGATCAGCCGTCCGTCGCCGTCGAGCAACGGAACCGCCAGCAGACTGTTCGTTCGGTATCCGCTTTTCTTATCGACGCTGCTGTCGAAGCGTTCGTCGTTATAGGCATCGTCGACCCGGATTGTTTCGCCACTGTGAATGACCGTGCCGACAATTCCGGCGCCATCGGGGATGTACAGCGTGCCGCCTTCGACTCCCAATGCCGGACAGGCCAGCAGCTTTTTGTTGGGCTGATCCCAGATGAAAATACTGGCCCGGTCACAATCCAGAATTCGAGTCGCCTCTTCAGCCAGCGCTTCGAGCAATGGAACGGTCTCGAAGATTTCAGACAGCCGATACGCCACTCGCAATGTTTCGCGCAGCCGCCCCGATTGAATCGTCGCACGCTCGCGCCGCGTTACCATCTCCAGGCAGTATTGGAACACGCGAGCGATCGCCACAACGCGCCCAACGTCGGCAGGATCAACTCGTCGACCGGCAAGTACGAGCAGCCGCTGATGATTCGCCTGGTTCTCAAGAGGAACCGCGAGGGCCGCCCAGTCGGCAGGCTGGTCCAGTTTCGCCGCACCGCCAGCGTCACGATCAAAGACTTCCTCAAAGAATCGAACGGGCAGACTTTCGAACTGGTGTCGACCAAATTCATGCTGAACCGACCAACTCGGCCAGCGATCCACGACACCGAGCCACTGCACCGCAAACTCAGAAACGATGTCCGGCAGCGTCGTCGCGATGAAGTCACTCAGCGAGTCGCTGGTGGAAACACTTTGCAGGATCCGGTCACCCAGCTGGACCGTCGTCCCGTTCTCGTCGGCCTGCTGCAGCCACGGCAGACTGTTCCACGTTATCCACTGAGCACTCACGGAATATCTCTCAGAAAGAGTTCAGAATACGACCACCCTGCTTAACTTTTCTCACGCTTGGTCGCCAGTGAAAGAAGCTGACCCTCGTCGAGCTGACTTTGCGTCTTCGCGTGAGCCCTGGTTATCACCGAAAAGATCGCGAGTTCGACGGACGGTATCACCTTCCCGCCGCCTGGTCGACAGCGTCGGGGATTGGTTCGATCGTCACCGACAAGGTGCCGCGGTTGTCGGCCAGCTCACCCCAGGCATCGTTGATTCTCAGATAGAGCGTTCCCGAATCGGTCGCTTCAAAGACCGCTTTATTTCCCATCGCCACTTCGCGCAACATCGACGAACCCGGCGGAGCATCACCAGAAGTCTCTCTCAGTACACTTGCCTGGAGCTGTCCCAGCGGACGGCCTCGAGAATAGCGAATCGACACGCCGTTCGCTTCGCTGATCCACGGTTTCGGCTGATCGGCCAGTGTGAACTGACCGCTTGCTGTGACCAGGTACTGCCGGCCTGCTTCGACCAGAATTTCTGTCGACTGCCAGCCTCGATCGCTCTGCACGGTTGCCTCCGCGGTGCCGACAATCGGTCGTCCCGCTCGAAACTCCACCTGAGCCCGTTCGAAATCGAATCCGTGTTCGACGTTCGCCGCAAACAGCAGCCATTCCGTTTGAAGCTGTTTCATGTCCGGCGCGTACAATGTGGCCATGTTCTGCCGGAAAGGGACGGTGATCAACTCGCCCGCGATTCTGCGAAACCGGGCCCGGTATTTCGGATGAGAATCCAGAAACCGGCACAGAGCCCAGCACCAGGCGTAGGATTCCACTTTCGTAAAATCCTCGGCACCGAACCGTGTAATCGCCGACAACGGTCGAACGCCGTTTGCCTTCACATCCCGCTGCACGATCGCGATTCGCTCCAGGCCCAGAAAACGACTTCGGTCCACCGGCATCACGTTGAACTCAACCGTCCCATCTTCCGCCACGCGATGCGTCGACAGCATTTCGGCCATGCCTTCGAGATACCACAGCGGCAAATCAATCGCCTCGCCTGGCAGGTGCCGCATGAAGGCGTGCGTTGCTTCATGCAAAAGAAGATGCCGACGGTAGTAGTCCCAGCTTTGATCGTTCAGCCAGAACTCTGCTCCAATCTGCCGCCCGTGATAGCTGAGCAGCGTGTTTTCTTTGACCAGACCCGCCGCCAGAAACAATTCGCGATCGCGCATCAGGTAGCCGGTGACTCGATAGTCGGAACCGTCTCGAGCTGGCGGCAGTTTCCCGAAGAATTCTTCCCAGGTTGACAGCATGGCGTCCGGCAAGGGAAGGAGTGGCTCGTACAGATCCGGAGTCAAATCTGTGATCAGATCAAGATGCTTGAGCCGAAACCGCACCAGGCCATTACGTCGCAACGTCTCGTCACTGATTTCCGGTCGAGCGTACGACATTCGGTAAACAGGCTCGGCGGCCGTAACCGGGCCTGGCTTCTCGACCATTGCCGGCTGCTGATTGGTCAGCATTGGCTTGGACTGAGATGGCGCCACTTCGTCATCTGTTGATGTAGTCGATCCAGCAGAGACAGACTCGACATGAGTGAATGTCTCGATCGCTCTTCGAGGCTCTCCCTTACTCGACGATTCAGGTTCAGATCCACAGCCGTACGCGACAGCCAGCACTGCCACCAAACCAATGTTTAAGATTCGAGGTTTCATCTCAATCAATGCCCAAAGCCAACGAATTGCCTGACGAACCGTTGGCCGGTACGTTACCACGACTCCGCGTCCAAACAGAATGCAAACAGAATGACAGTTCACAATTCACCCCACAGGACCAATTTTATGGCCACCGGATTTCAATACTGTCTCAATTCGAGCACGATCAAGCCGGTCCCGATTCTTCAGAAAATCGAGATTGCTGCGAAGGCGGGTTATGTCGGCATCGAACTCTGGCATGACGATATCGACGCCCATGTTGAATCCGGCGGCAGCGTCGCAGACATTCGCAAAGCTGTCGACGATGCCGGGCTGGCCGTGCCGACGACCATCCATATTCACAGCTGGTTTCAACCGGCTGGCGAGCCTCATCAGCAGGCAATGGACGAAGCGAAACGAAAACTCGAAATCGCTGCCGCTGTCGGAGCTCCGCATGCCGTCGCCGGGCCACCACACGGGCAGGCCGATCGGGAACTCGGAGCAAAGCACTACCGCGAACTTCTGGAACTCGGTCGCCAGTTCGGAGTCAGGCCGTCCATTGAGTACCTGGGCTTTGTCGATGATTTCAAGACCATCGAAGACGCGATTGGCATCATGGAAAATTGTGGCGATTCCGATGCGACGATCATCCTCGACCCGTTCCACTGCTTTGTGGGTGGAGGGCCGATCGAATCCATCAGCAAGCTCACCGCCGATCAGATCGCGATGTCGCACTTCAACGACGCACCGGCAAGTCCGCTGCCATCAACCCAGCGAGACCCCGACCGAGTGATGCCGGGCGACGGAATCGTCGACTTGAAACTCTATTGCGACATGCTGCGACAGGTTGGCTACGACCGCTGGCTGTCGCTGGAACTCTTCAACGCGGCTCTCTGGAAACAGGACCCGCTCGAAGTCGCGAAACTCGGCCTGGAAAAAATGAAAGCCGCGGCGGAAGCTTAGCCTTCTGTCGGGATGCCGAGTTAACTATGAAATCGGCTCTCAGCTTTCTGCGAAGGTGGCGTGGATGCGTTAAGGTTCCCCGTGGGCGTTATTTCTTCGCCGGAGCGAACGGCGGTACGTCCACACCGATCTGCTCACGCCAGTCGTATGGAACCGGTGGTGGAAACAGCGGCTGGTCTTTGTAGAAAAACTGTAACCCGCGCAGGCACACTTTTTTTGACGAACCCGCCGTGAATGTCAACCGCCACTTTCGCGAGGTCGCGATATCAAATTCAACTTCAGCGTCAGCGGTGGCAAGAGGTTTCTCTGCGACCAATTGACTCCGGTTTCCGTCCAGAGTTTCAATCTGAACGACCTCCGCCCGGTTTTATTTACCGCTGTGTTCAGAGTGAATAAGCAAACGAGTCAGTGAAATCTCGCCTGGAAAGTCGAGATCAAGGATGATGCGGCCACTGGACTGCTCGCCTGAAGCCCACATGAATTGTTGCTGATAGGTCACGCCGGGCCCGACGCTGGGAAGAATTTCACGGCGATTCAGATTCGTCACCTTTGAGCCGTTGAGTTCTCCCGTCGGCGTCGTGAAGACCGGTCCGTAATTGGGATGACCAGGAATCTCCATAGCGCCGAGCGTCACCACACGAGGAAACAGTTCGTATCCTGCTGGCAGGTCTCGTTTGGCGACAAAACGAAACATCGGAAACACGCGATGTGCGAGAGAGATCGCCCTCAGATCCTCGGGGATCAATTCCGGCGGCGTGGCCGAATCCCGAAACCCCTTTGTTTGATGACGCGTATTGTAAGCCATTACCGAGTGAGAGGTCGTCATGTCGTATCCGTAGCTATCGACGTGAGGCAAGCCGCAGGTATGCGCAATTTCGTGCCTCAACGTTGACTGCCCATTCGGCATCCGGTCAAAGGCAAACGACGACATAACCATCAGCCCGCCGCCTCGACTTATTC
>JABMPE010000643.1 GCA_013203845.1 Rhodopirellula sp.
CTCACGACCAGCTCGCAATCCCCACCACCCGAAGGAAGCAGACATCACAAACCGACCGTTAACTCAGGGTCTCCAACCAGGTTGTCAAAGAACAGCGACAACGTTACCGCTGTGGGTAATGCTGTCGTGGGGCGGAGTATGCAAAGCTCTCAACTGGCTGTCAACCAGTCGGCAAGATAATTCTGTAAGAAATCCAAGGGGCGCTTTCCTGCGTAAATCTAAATCAAAGCCACATCGGACGAGTCAATTCGAACCAACACCAGAAATTTCGCTGTCCACATCTGACAGGCAGACCGTTGCAGACCCACTGTCGGTCAGCTGGCAAACGTTTCCGTGAGGTCGATCTGGTAATCTCGATCGAAAGCTTCTTCGAAAGCATAAACGTCAAAGAAATCCGTCAGCTGGTCTCGCTCCGTTTTCCGCATCGCCCCACGCTCGATGAAATCAAAAACGATACGGCCAAAATCGCCAGTCGTCCGGATTCCCCAATATCGAAAAACGGGGATCGTCAGTAAACCGAACTCTTGAATCGCCAGCTCACGAACACCGTCGAGCAGCTCCGGTCCCGAAATGTGAGCACTGTCCTCGTCGAATTCCTGATCATGCTCGACAGCGTCAGAAGTCCGCCCCAATCGGCGCTGAGTAAACCTCAATGCCTGATCAACAAATCGATAGGCATCCGGGTGATACTTCAAAGATGCCGCAGGAGTCTTTAGCGTGCTCATAATTATAGACCTCTGTCCACAATCCAGTCAAAGAACATCTGCATCCGAACGACGTCTGTCGATTCAGAAAACCCGCCAGGTCGGTTGCGACCAGATTGCATCTGACGCATTCATTTCATCGTGACAAGACGCTTCCAGTTATACAACATCTCAATCGTCAACTGAAGCAAGCGTTTGAAGGACACAACAGATTCGGCGGCATATTCGCCATGTTCCAACGAACGCTCGATCACACAAGTCTCGACTGAGATACGTCCAAAGTACAACTGAGACAGACTCAGGAACAGAACAAGTCCGATACTTTTCTCACGTCAGCAGCTTGCGGACATTCAACACACAGAAAGCAAGCAAACCACACCACCGTCTGCGGTTACCGAGCCAGCAAGTCCTGCCTAACCCCAACCACCAGTATGGACACCTGTAATCCAGTCAGCGTAAAATCAGGTTTTTCAGGCGACCGCTGACTTCCACTGCCGTGTCGTTTTCAGAAACGGCAACCTCAACACATTCTTCCAGATTGCGATACCAGGTGTGCTGCCGCTTCGCGAATTGCCGAGTCCGCGTCTGAATCAGGTCGACCAATTCTGCCTCGCGCTCGGGCACAATGTCACGGTCACAATCCCCTTCCAGTACATCGACAACTTCCTTGTAACCCAGTCCCTGCGCCGCAGTCTTTCCGATTGGATGATCGCATTTCATGAGCTCGCGAACCTCGTCGACCAATCCTGCATTGATCATCGCCACAACTCGCAGATTGATTCGATCATGAAGCCAGTCGCGATCCGGAGAAAGCCAATAGACGTGAGGCGGTCGCTGACCTGCCGGCAGCGGCTGTTGCTTCTGCTGTGAAGACAGTGTCTCACCAGTCAACTCGAACACCTCGATCGCACGAATCAATCTTCGCTGGTCATTGGGATGAAGCTTCAGTGCGGCATCGACATCAACCCGCTCAAGCTGCCGCATCAACCAGAAGTGATCACCACGCTCTGCAGCCACGTCGGCCTGCGCCTGCAGGCGATTCCGAATCTCCCAGTCTGCCGGCGGTCCTTCAAACACCCCACGCAACACCGCCCTCAGATAAAGCCCGGTTCCACCGGAAAACAAGGGAATGCTCCCTCTGGCCACGATTTCCTGACATGCCGTACGAGCAGCGTCAACATACTCGGCCACACTGAATTCTTCATGAGGATCGCGGATGTCGAGCAGATGATGTGGAATCCGCTGCTGAACCTCACGCGTTGGCTTAGCCGTTCCGATGTCCATTCCACGGTAAATGCACATCGAGTCCAATGAGACGATTTCGAGTTTCGGAATACGCGACGCAAGGTCGAGCGTGGTCTCTGTCTTACCAACTGCGGTCGGCCCAGCCAGGAAGATGCATTGCTGCAGAAGTTCGACCGGGAATTGCTGCTGCATGAAAATGGTTCCAATGGGATTCCTGAAGACATTAACAGCGTTGATGGTACCGCAAGCCAAAAGAGCCGCAGTCGAGTCACCGCACACTCTGCTGGAGAATTACGCCCGCTCACCCGGAAAAGCAATGACGTCGCCGATCTCTGTCTTACAGAGCGCCATCATGACCAGCCGGTCCAGCCCCAACGCGACGCCTGCACAATCCGGAAGCCCCGCACGCATCGCCGCTTCCAGCAATGGAGCCCCGGGCAATTCACGGTGTTGCGAAAATCCAGAGCTATCCCGCTCCCGCCTCGACCGTCTTGAGAACTCATCCGCGTCGGTCAGTTCATGGTACCCATTACAAAGCTCGACGCCGCGATCGTAGAGTTCGAACCGTTCTGCGACAAACGCCGTCGAATCCGTCACACCATTCGCATTTTCGTCGCGTGACGATTGCTCACGAACAATCGCGAGAGCAGCCTGAGAGGCCGGATAGTCGTAAATAAATTGCGGCATTCCATGCCCCAGCTGCGGTTCAACCAGTTCTGCCAGAAGAATGTTCAACCAGCCATCGCGATCTTCGACTCCTAACGTCGGTGGTGTTTCGACGCAAAACTCAGCCGCGAGGTTACGCAGCTCAAAACCGTCGAGATGCAACACTCGAGTTCCTGTGAACCGCTCAAACGCCTCATCATAAGTCAGTCGTTCAAATGGCTGATCAGACAAACGACCGCGTGACTCAACAGCATCCACATCTGATCCTTGAGCAGCCTTTGCGTAAAATGCTCGCACGAGGCGTTCAACAAAGGTCATTTGATCGTGATGATCATCACCGACGCGATACCACTCTACCATCGTGAACTCGGGATTGTGAAATCGACCAGACTCTCCACGGCGCATGGCGCGAGTGATCTGAAAAATTGCCGTTGCCCCAGCGACCAGCAAACGTTTCATCCCTGCTTCAGGAGACGTTTGAAGATAGTAAGCATCACCGCTGACATCGTGAGTAACAAATGGGGCGAGATTGGCGTCAACCACCACTTCACGAGAAAGAATCGGCGTTTCGCATTCCCAGTAACCGTGGCTGTGAAAGAAATCCCGCAACGATGCAAGGAGTCGAGATCTCAATTGAAGAGTCTCAAGACTGGCTGTCGGAAGAAAACGCCTCGACATGATCTGCAGTGCTCCGGCCATGATGAATCAGGGCACGAAGGGTAACGAACAGCAAGATCAGAATCATGCAGAGCGGCTGCGTTGACTCGAAATTTCAAACGACAGGACTGCCGGGTCCTCGCAATCATTCGACAATTCAGCCACCACCGGCTTATCGGGCATGAGCTGCGGTTTCAGGTCTTCCTCACGCACGACTCGCCGTGCGTATACAAGCCGGAGAAAATCTGGAAACACACTCCACGCCCTGGGCTTGCGATTCCAGATTTCAGCAATACTTCGAAAGTACTGCATCTCGTACTGACTCACGACAAGATTATGCAGCGGCTGAATCGGATCCAGGTCAGACGGCTCCCACGGTCGCGAGCAAAGATCGTAGACTTCAGCATGACCATCGCGTGAACGCGCCGGAACGTCGTGAATGACAGCCAGTTCGTTGGCCGGATCGAATTTTGTCGGAAAGACGCGGCACGCCCCCGGGCGAAAGTTGTAAATTCCGCATCGAGCCTGCCCCAGCGGATGCTCGTCGTCCGGCGATCCTTCCGTCAGAAACTGGCAGCGAGTCGTTTCCTTGAAGTACTCACTTTTCTGGTGCATCAGCGAGATGACGAACTGAGACTCTGGCTCGTCCTCAAAGAAAAAGTGCGGCGCATAGTTCAGCGCGATCCTGCCGTCCGGATCTTCCCAACGACAGACAAAATCCCAGAATGAGAGTCCCAATCCGTGCTCGATCCGCATGATATCGGCGCCGGACACCGGCACCGCAAACGATCGACAGCAACCGGCATGACAGTCTTCGCAGGGACTCATCCTTGAACCCTTCAGAACTTGTTACGAACTCAAGTGGCAATATGTGGACAGAGCCTGTCCATCCACGGTTTGAATATCGAACTGAGCCAACAGGTACATTGAGCAGCGACCGGTTGTAACAATCATGATTCCGACAGTTGAGGAAAATCACTCACAACTGCAAGGGAAATAACTCGGACCGAAAAACGAACGATCCTTTCACATTTGCTCACCCAGGCATATCTCACCTGACCAAAGCTACTCAGATTCGTGACACCCTGCCCCTATAGATTCGGAAGCACGGGCGGCTTCGGCGGGGGAGAGGGCTTTGCCGCCTGCTTCTTCTGCTCCTGCTGAAAAAGTACGGTCTTTTTCGGCGCAGGTCTGTTCGTGCCCGGTTTGGGTGGCGGAGGCGGTGGGATAAATCTCTGCTGAATTATGATTCCAAACCCGTCCTTCAGTTCGCGCTGCGCGAGCACTGCCCAGGGAGTTCCGGGGGCCTCTTCGACGACCAGTTCGAGCAAACTTCGCGACTTCTCGGCAATACGGCGAAAGTTGCCAGCGTGGTTGATCTGGGTGTCCGGTCGCACGATCCAGTGGTTCGATTTCGTCGCCACGTCTTCGTTACTGAGGTTTGTCTTCATCGTGGCGAAAGCGAAGTTGTACTCCATGCTGCGAACCTTCTGAGCCAGCAGGCGACCGTAGGTCAGCGCGAAGTTGACTCGCCAGCGTGACGAAGGTTCTGAAGCAAGCCCCTCTTCAATTCCGTCAGGAAACGCCTGCAGAATGGTGTCGACAGCCAGCTGACTGACCGCGACGGTCTTCTGAGCCTCGCTGGCGACCTGCCGGAAATTTCCGGGAGTCACTCTGAAATCAAGTCGCG
Source organism: Rhodopirellula sp. (assembly GCA_013203845.1). GTDB lineage: Bacteria > Planctomycetota > Planctomycetia > Planctomycetales > Planctomycetaceae > JABMPE01. The sequence continues at coordinate 4,963 of JABMPE010000643.1, forward strand.
GCGTTCCGTTCGCCCGGTGCTCTCGGCTCAGAAAGGCTGCCTGCACGACCGCAACGCGAAGCGGGTGCTTCATCAGGTCACGTTGATACTCCAACGGTGAGCCAAAGCTGTAGTCAGGTGTAAACGGTTTCAACGCCGCCGAGTCAAACACTCCGAGCGGCGTGAGACCGCTCATCGTTGTCGTGTTTGTCATGAAGTAAACGCCGCCGGTTTCATGAACCAGCCTCGCCAGTGCATACGGAGCGTAACCGGACGACAGGTAGGTGTATTGATCACCCGAGTACCAGAAGGGTAGATCGACGACCTCGATGACGGCTGACTCGGGCCCCAGATCGATCGGCAACTGATACGTTTTTCCGTCTTCAGGAGCCAGGTATGGGACAAAGCCTTTTCTTCGCCCAAAGACAGCAGATGGACCAATGACGTAGGCCTTCGCTCCGTTTCGTTGACAGAGAGCGATCGATGGTTCGAGAGCCTCGGTGAAATCATCACCTGCTTCGTCGGTCACAGCAACGAGCATGATTCGTCGATGCTGCTGAACCCGGAAACGGCCCCAGACGGCCAGTACCTGCTTGACTGCCGTGAAGATATTCTCGCGGCCCGACGGATCAACCGGTGAGTTCTGAATTGCCGCGAGAATCGTCTCGAATTTCTCTGTCGGATTTTCTGTCAGGAATGTTGTTTGGGCACCAAATGAAACAACCCCACTGAGCAGAGGCATCTCGTGTCGAGGAATCTGATCTGTTTTCTGCAGAGCGTCCAGCTCCCCATAAACACGACGCAGTCTCTTCGCGATGATCTCCTTCTGCTTCGCGATACTGCCTGACCCGTCAAGCATCCAGACCAGCAGAACGCGTTTCTCCTGCAGGTTCTTCGCCACTTCCCAGGTGACACGGTCGAGCGCGGACTCCAGCTGGATCATCGCCTCGCCGTTGGTTCCGTTGACGACGATGTTCTCGTCAACCTGCGTGCCTTCCGGAACGTCATAGACTCGCTGCTCGCGAAGCTGCGGGATCAACTCGTCGACCTGTCGCGGCTCGACTTCCTTCTTCGGCGTATTAGTCAGAGCCAGACCGATGCTTGCCGCGTTGAGAACTTCTCGAACTTCCAGCTCCCGGTCATCCGGATTGGCGAGCTGATAGTCGACAACTTCAACTTCCTCTTCTTTATCCTGCTGCTCAACGATTCGCGAATCGATAGGTGGCTCGTACCAGTGCTGCTCTTCTTCAACGGCCATCTGAGCCAGATTCATCAGCAGCCAGACATGAGCGATCACACTCACGATTGTTCCCGCAATACTCCCGCGACTGGCATCCGATCGAAGTTCGTCGTCGTCCGCGACTTCGAGATCGATAATCTCTTCATGACTCACCTGAGCCGGCGCGTATTCGAAGACGGCTGAGTCGAACGAGTCGTCTCCAAAACCATCCAAAGAATTCGCCATGAGATGCTCCGCAATGCTGACCAGAATCCGTGCCCTGAGAAATGACCGTATAAACAGCATCAATGCCGACCAGCCACACCGATTTGCTCAAACCACCAAAATCCGGCTGCCGACCAACTTACCACCATATCACGACTGCTGTTCGACGCAAAACCTGAACAAACTATCGACTGCAGAAACATTGTTATTCGATCAGATCCTGTAGAACGAGCCGCAATCGCCGACGAATCCGGTAATTCGCCTGCCGCACCACCTGAGCATTCACATTGATCGACTCGGCAACCTCGACCGCACTGCATCCGTCGATCGCGACTCGCAGAAACGCCTTCCAGTTCTGCTCGCTGAACTCCGGCTTGATCATGTTCATCGCCCGCTGAACAAGCAGAGCATGATCTTCTCCCGCTTCTTCCGCATCGTCGTCACCCAAGGGATCGGGTACGACGTTCATTCGACGATTGGCGTCGGTTCCCCCCTGCCCGGCTGGTTGTTGATTCAATTTCCGAAAATGATCGGCGACTTTCGTTCGGCAAATGGTTCTGAGCCACGACCGGAACGACCCGACATCGCGGTTGGGCGAAAACGTTTTCAAGTGTGTCGAGACTGATCGAAACGTCTCCTGGAAAACATCTGCCAGGTCGTCATCCTGAAGACTCGACCGGCGACACCACTTGTGAACGAGAGGACCGTAGAGATGCACAATCTGGTGCCATGCTTCCTGATCATCAGATCGGGCGCGCTGCAGAAGGCTCATCGAGGTTGGGTCGAAGGCGTTTGCCGGCACTCGGGATCTCCGGAAGTCTCGATATCGCAGGATCGCAGTCGGTGTCTTTGATCTGCCAGAACCAGCAGGAACGACGGAGTATAACGCCAACCAGAACTGAACTCCCAATCGTTGTTTGCCAGAAGCGAGCGTTTCAAGCCAAATCGAAATTTCACCCGAAATACGAACTGCTCTCCCCAAAAACGAACGGCGCAGCGAAACTTCCCGACTGTCAGCCGCAGGCAACTCCGCTATCAGACAAGCCAGTGAAAGTAAGAAACAAGAAAGTAGAGCGTAGCGTGAAACGGACTTCGCGATGGAACGGCAACCTGACTTTCAGTGCGGTCATTCTTTGTCTGATCGGTGTGCTGTCGTGGTCGGACGCTTCGCTCGCGCAGCCACCGGATGCGACAACACCACGAGAGGCTTCGCTGAACGACTCTCGGTCAACTGCGACACCGCCAGCTGACGCCGTACCTGCAGCAGAAAGTTCTGCGGAAGCCGCCAGCTCGATTACCGCCGCCGCCTTGAAACGACATATCGAATTTCTCGCCAGCGACACGCTGCAGGGCCGCGAAGCAGGCACTCAGGGCAATTACGCTGCGGGCGCTTACCTTGTCGACCAACTGAGAACGTCAAAACTCTCGACGCTGTTGAACGACGCCGAGTACTTTCGCTACTTCCATCCGAACTTCCGTAATATCTTCGCTGTGATTCCAGGCAGCGACAAAAAACTCCAGTCCGAATTCATTCTTGTCGGCGCACACTACGATCATGTTGGCTTCGGAAATCAGACCAACAGCCGTGGGCCGTTTGGAGTCGTCCACAACGGCGCTGACGACAACGCCAGTGGAACGGCAGGTGTTCTGGAAATCGCAAAGGCTCTGGCAGGTCTCTCCGTGAAGCCGAAGCGGTCAATTCTGATTGCGTTCTGGGACGGCGAGGAGAAAGGCCTGCTGGGTTCAAGGCATTTTGCCGACTACCCGGAAATTCCGCTCAGTCAAATTCGATTTCACCTGAACGCAGACATGATCGGACGGCTTCGTCCCGACGGTCTTGAGATTTCTGGCTGGCAGACGGCAACCGGCTGCCGACAGTTTCTCACTCAACAGAATACCGCTGGCCTCAAAATGCGGTTCATGTATTCCTACAAGCCCGAGAGCGACCACTGGCCGTTTTTCGAGCGGCGTGTGCCCAGCCTGATGCTGCACACAGGCAAGCACGAGGACTATCACCGCCCGAGTGACGACACTCACCTGCTTAACATGGAAGGGATCCGCACGGTCTCGCAATTCATGCTGCACTGCTCGATTGCGGCAGCGAATGCGGAAACGCTTCCCGGCTTCCGAGACTGGTCGGAAGAATCGTCCGATGCCTTCACCCGGCTGTTCGCGAACCCCGTACAGAACGAACCCTCGCGACTGGGAGTCACTTACAACGGAACTCTCGCTAAAGAGGGGACCATCCAGCTGATGTCGGTTGCCTCCGGGAGTCCCGCGAACCTCGCTGGGTTGCATGTCGGTGACAGGGTTCTCGCTTTGAACAATCGGCCAATTACCAGGTCGTCTGATTTCCGATCGCTGGTGATGACAGCTCCGACAGAAACTATCTTCAAAGTCAAAC
>JABMPE010000644.1 GCA_013203845.1 Rhodopirellula sp.
GCGCTGACCTGTCAGAACGACTATGGCTTCCCCTACGAACCGGTCGCCAGCAACCTGATCAAGCTCGATCCGGACATGCTGTACTTTTCTGGCGATCAGATTTACGAAAACCACGGCGGGTACGGCATCATCCGCGAGCCTGCCGCTCCCGCGATCCTCAATTACCTGCGCAAGTTCTACCAGTTTGGCTGGGCCTTTCGGCATGCGTTGAAGAACGCTCCCACCGTCTGCATTCCTGATGATCACGACGTCTTTCAGGGCAACTACTGGGGCGAAGGTGGCGCTCCGATGAAGATCACGGCGGATGACCCTGGTGCGTCGTCAAAAGGCGGCTATCGCGAACCGGTTAAGATGGTCAACGTCGTCCATCGAACGTGCGCCGGGCACCATCCGGACTTCTACGATCCCACGCCGATTAAACAGAACATGAGCGTCTACTACGGCGACATGGTCTACGGCGGCGTCAGCTTTGCGATTCTGGGCGATCGACAATTCAAGAGCGGCCCCGAACGAGTAGAAACCGGCAGTGGCCGCGCTGACCACGTCAAAGATCAAGATGTCGATACGGCGTTCCTGGATAAGCCCGGTCTGGTGCTGCTGGGCGAGCGGCAGGAGAAGTTTCTCGAACACTGGGGCAACGACTGGCGAGGCCACACGATTAAAGTGCTGCTCAGTCAGACGGTCTTTGCAGGAGTCGCGACTCACCACGGCGGCTACAACGGGTATCTCAAAGCCGACCTGGATTCCGGCGGCTGGCCTCAGACCGCTCGCAATAAGGCCATCGACATCATTCGCAAATCGAAGGCCTTGCACATCAACGGCGACCAGCACCTGACGACTCTTTCGCAATACGGAGTCCACCAGCAGCGGGACAGCAACTGGTCATTCTGCACGCCAGCGATTTCTGCCGGCTATCCTCGCTGGTGGCGACCGGACGAAATCGGCATGCCTCACCAGAACCGCCCGCAGCACGGCCACGACAACACCGGCGAATTCCTCGACGGCTTCGGTAACAAGGTCTATGTCTACGCGGTTGGCAATCCGGAAGTCGGGACGTTGAAAAACCGCTACGAAAAAGCTCATCAGAAAGCCAGCGGTTTCGGTCTGGTCACCATCGACCCGCAAGCCAGAACGTACCACCTGGACTGTTTCCGCTTTCTGATCGACGCCACCGATGGCAACCCCGAAAATCAGTTCCCCGGCTGGCCGGTCACGATCCACATGAACGAAAACGCAGGCGAGAACAGGCTGGGGTAGAAGTCGTTCAATGCATTCTTCAAACCATGATGTCGTCAGCGCAAAGACGCAGAGACTCAAACGGCCGCAGAATCTTCAAGTCTTCAAGGCGACGGATGGTTCTTGACAGGGAACGTTTTCAACCACGAGACACACGAATGAGTCACATCCCTTTTCGTGTCATTCGTGTGTTTCGTGGTTGATTAAAATCGAAGCAATTTCAGGGCGTCGATTTCTTGGCGACTTCCGGTCTTTGCGTTGAAAATACAGATGTTGAAAAGACGGATGTAGAGAAAGGAATTGACAGTTCATGTCTGGCGAGTTTCATCGTCCTTGCCTGGACCCGGTCAGCATTTTTGATTCGGAATCAATGGAACAGCTGCGGAAAGATTCGCGGCTGGATCCTGAACTTCTTCGCGCCCTGCGAAACAGTCTGTTCAAGAAGTTTGAAGCGGACGATGTGGCGCTGGCGCGGTTTCCGGAGCGGGAGCGCGTCGTTTGTCACACGCTCGAACTGTTTCGTCGTTGCGATTCGCAGGTTGATGGAGCGTCGAAGCTGCTGCTGAAAACCGCTGCCGGCATGCTGATCGAATCCGTGATTCTGCGCATTGCGACGGGGCGTTCGACGCTGTGCGTTTCCAGTCAGGTCGGCTGCGCCGCGGCGTGCGACTTCTGCGCGACGGGCAAAATGGGCATCGCGCAGAATCTGTCTTCGGCCGAAATTCTCGATCAGGTCGTCCAGACCGGGCAGCTACTGGCCGCCGAAGGACGACGACTCCATAACATCGTCTTCATGGGCATGGGCGAACCGTTCCATAATCAGGACCACCTGTTCCAGACTCTGGAGTCTCTGACGTCGCCAAAACTGTTTAACCGGTCGCCCGGCAGTATCCTGGTTTCCACAGTTGGCGTACCAGACGGCATGCTTCGATGTGCCGAGCGATTCCCGAAAGTGAATCTCGCTCTGAGCCTGCACAGCGTGAACCCGGAAGTCCGGCGAGAACTGATTCCACTGACAAAGAAGCATCCGCTCGACGAGTTGCAGCGAACGCTGAAAGAATTGAACGGTCGGCAGAGTATTCCGGTGATGATCGAGTATCTGATGCTGGCCGGAAAGAACGACTCGCTGGATGACGCGGCGGAGTTGATCAACTGGCTGAACGGCCTCGACGTCCACGTCAACCTGATCCCGTACAACGAGATCGAAGACGCCCCCCACCTGACCGGCACCGAAGACGCGAAGATCAGAGCGTTCGCTTCGCAATTGAAAGCCTCGGGCTTAACGACAACCGTCCGATACTCGCTCGGTAACGACATCGCCGCCGCCTGCGGCCAGTTGGTAAGAAAAGAAAACCGTCAGCAGGCAATGGCCAACAACTGGGATTTGTCGCAAATACCGGAATCGTAGCAAACGCTACCCGACATTTTGTCGTGTTGGGTTCATGTATCGAAGTAGAGAGCACTCAACGACTGGTGACATGGTCCATACTCTTGGGGAATTCAGTGTTTGACAACCTTCAAGAAGTATTCAAGGATGACCTAATCCGCCCGACTTGCGGAGACATCGATTCCACCAGGAGTAAGTTTCTGGTCACAAAGTCGAGTGCGAGTCGCGTGACTCTTGATCGTAAGATTCAGGTTCGTCATGCATTACTTCGGTTCCGATTTCGTGGAGCAACGGAGACAAAGTATTTTGGAACTCGCGAGAAAACCTGGCGGCAAATCGGCTTCAAGCTGTTTGAAGCAAATCCCTGCAACCTCATCTACGTCATGTGGCGTATTCAGAAGCCTGAAGATTTGCAGTCCGAACCAGAGTCAATCGTCGTCGCAGTCAAACATAATCCCGGGTTGACAAGCAGTGCCAAATGCGGGCATCACGGTTACACTGAATTAGCATCATGGCGACCGTCTGTTTCGGCCACGGATAGGGAGATGCACCTTTTTCGGTGTCAAGTTATAACCAACCCAACCGGAGCCACACTCACCATTAACGTCGACGACTGTGACCAGTTTGCAGTCTCGCTTACGACTGACATGTTAACGTCGTCAACTGGAACCACTGGGTTGCGCACGGACAACGGCAGTTTCATCTTCAAGTACTTTGTGGCCGAGTAATCTGCGTTGCCATTCTCTCAATCCGTCACCGTATTCGCGTTTGCTTTTTGCTGGAGTGTCGAGTCTGGTAGGCCGCATGCAATGCGGCAAAAACGAACTGCCCGTGTGCTGGATGGACAGGAAACTGGATGCTCACGAGATCTCGGGTTGCCGCGTTGCACGCGGCCTACCGTCTGGGGCTTCTGTCGAAATTCCGCCGCCGCCCTTTCGGTTTGTTTGGGTTTGCACCTTCACCGGAAGAACTTTGCTTCCAAGTCAAATCGTCATGTGGATTTCATCGGTTCTCGCTTTGTCCATCGTCTCACTCTGGTGCCCCGCTGCAGATCAGCTCTTTGAGCGTCCTCGCGTAGAGCTTTCCGTCTGAGAACGACAGGCTGGAAAACAACCAGGTTTCTCCGACCGGCCCGAGGTCGCTGATGGAGACCGGGGCGTTTTCGTCGAGAGACGGCGCGTTGCATTTCAGTAAAGCAGGGTGCATTTCTACTAATCGGCGTCCGGCGAAATTCGGAATACCGCGATGATCAAAGTCGGCGCCCGTGCGATACTCGATACTGCCAATGTAACGAGACTTCCGCGACAACTTACGCCACGTCTTTTCTGGCACTCGGTGACGATGCCGTCGGCGATTTGAGTTTGTCGTGTCTGCTCACGGTCGCACGATGACCGGCGAGTGAAATGACCGGCGAGCTGAAACAGTTGGGCCGGCATCCTTCACGGTCGTTCCAGTCGCAGGACTGACAATGGCCATTCGGTGAGCTTGGGCGGGGCGGTCCCGCTGCAGATGATGTGCTGGCCGTCCGGAGACCAGTCGCAATCATAAAACTGCCAGTCACGCGGCTGTCCCGGAACCGGTGTCGGCGGATCGTCGTTGTCTCGATTTACCGTGTAGAGCCGATACCGTTTGATCGCCGGGTCGCGGGCGGCAAACAGAATCCGTTTTCCATCCGGGTGCCAGGTGAAGTCCGCGTTGATTTCGCTACTGGCAGTGTGGACCACTTTGAAGTGATTCGGTGAATCGATACTGGCAATGGCGAGGCTTTCTTCACCCTTGCGATTTCTCAGCTTGAACACGATCCACTGACTATCCTGAGACCAGCCGAAGTTCCAGTAGATGTAACTCAGCCCGGAGGCCTGCTCGTCAGTCAGCAGGTTGCGGCGCTCGTCGGTTTTCGGGTCGGCCAGCACGATATTTCGACCGGCACCATAGGCGATGAAACGCCCGTCCGGAGACCACTGCGATCCCCAGCCGCGGCGTTCCAGAACGGTTCGCTCTGAACCGTCCGCATTCATCGTCAGAATGCCCTGGCCGGGCACACTGAAGACGACCTGCTTTTCGTCCGGTGAGAGACTCGGCATACAGCCCGGACCGAGGTCGCGCGGGTCTGAGCCGTCGGCGTTCAGGAGCATGACATGCGACGTGTTGGTGCCGCCGTCGGAGATGTCGATCACAACAGACTTGCCGTCTGTTGACCATTCGGGAGAACCGAGATGGCGGAACGGCGGAGACGGGACCGTCACTTCCTTGATCTCCGCCGGGATGACGCGGGTCAGACCATCTTCCAGATTCAGGTTGCCGGTGATCCAGCCGAGATGCTGAATCTTCGGGCCGAAGCGAGCCGGTGATTCGCTCCACACAAGACGGTCGTCAAGCAGCAGAAACTGGCCCGACGCCGAATAGTTCGCTCCGGCGAAGTGCCACTTCAGCGCCCCGTTTGAGTCAGGTCGAACTTCCAGTGCGAGCAGGAATTCCGGGTCCGTGTCGAGTGACCACGGAATGAGAATGCCGCCCCGCAGTTGTTCGTCGGATTTGTAAGCGAACCGGTGGAGTGGTGCTTTCTGCAGCGTCAGGCCGATATTACCACGAGCGCCGGTCTCGACAGCAAAACGCTGCGCCAGCGTCATCGCCTGCGCGTAAAGTTCCGCTTCAGTCTTCGCGGGAGCCGGTGCATCGGACAGTGGCTGCCAGTCGAGACCAGGCACAACGACGTCCCATTTGCCGAGGCCGTCATCAGTCATGGTGATCTCGCCGGTGTGCAGTGAGTGAAACTCGTTGACTTCACGCATCGACGTCGAGTCCAGTGATCCGAGCACAATCACCGTTCCGATGGCGACCGGCCGGCCGACTTTGTCCGTCCACAGCCCCAGTTCTCCATGACTGGTAGTTCCCTGCCGCGACTCGCCAATCGACTTCGCAATGGGAGCCACATCGTCGCCGTCTTCACCAGTCGCGGTCAGTTCGAACTGCTTCAGCCGCAACCGCGAGTATTGCTGCCATAGCGGAACATCGGGGTCACGAACTTCGTCGGCGTCCGGGACTTTGAGCGCGTACAGCGACCGCATGATCGTCGAAGCCGAAGCCGGCAGATGCAGCAGTTTCTCAGCCCGCAGCCGGACGTTCTTCCAGGTGACGCGAACCCGACTGTTGCCTCCGCCGGATACCGCAATCAACTGAATGCCATCGAGGGCGACTTCTTTGCCGGATGTCTCATACTGACTGATCACGCGAAACTGATCGGAATCGCCCGAGGCAAACAGCGAATAAACCGTGCTGCCACGTCGCGCGAGCCGCAATCGACCGGAAGTCGATTCGTCGTCGCTGTCCGTGGACCGCGATCGCGGCGTGCCGTCCTGCTGCCGCATGATCAGATGGCCGCGCAGGAAACGTCGTCCGTCCTCAATCACGACGCACATCAGTCGCGGTTCGTGCGACTGAACGTCGTGAATGCGCGTCCCTAATTGAATCGTGCAGTGTTTGTTGGCCTGGATGTCGAGATTCTCGAAGCGAGCCTCAACGTCAAAGTCGCCGTGCAGTTTGAAACGCGGCGACACGGTGACCGGTCGCCAGTCAGTCGCGGACGAAATGTCAAAGTGAAGCCCGTCTGGTTTCGATGAGAAGTACCGCTCCGCGTTCGGACCGAGCGGCTTGAAGAGTTCGTCCGGCACTCCATCTTCAGCAAAGTCGTGGAAGAACTCGGACTTCATTCGTGGCAGGTCAGCATTGAGCTTTGCGACGAGCGGATCGGCGAGTTCCTGGTCGAGCGTCGACGGCAGAGACTTCGGCCAGTCGGCCCGCAGCACAACATTGCGGACACGAATCTGTGTCTGATCGGTAAAGTGAAACAGTCCGAAGGAGCGATCGTTGTCGGCTTCGAGTTCGCGTTCGTAAATCTGCTGGTCGTTCAGTTCCAGCGTCACTGTCGCGCCGCTGACGGCAACTTTCATGCGGTTCCATTCGCCGGGCTGGAGCGGCAGTTGTTCCGGACCGCGACGATTGCGCGGTTCATCAAAGCGATTGTCCGGACGCAGGTTTGTCCGGTCGAATCGGTCGTCGGTGATCCAGTGAATGCGCACGCCGTCGGGTTCAAGCAGGAAGGCGAGCCGATCAAATGCCGGATGCGTGTGAGTCGCGCCGGCGCCGGGCTTGTAGAAGAACTCGTACTCGATGGAACCGTCTTCAATCAGCGGTCGCTGGTAACGCAGCAGGCATTCGACCGCGGTTCCCGGAATAAAGCCGCGTCGGCTTCCGACGATTTCGCCACTGCTGCCGGGAACCTCGATGTGCTGCCAGTGAGCTCCGTCCTTTCCTGCGGAGCGTCCCAGATACGGAACCCATCCGGTCAGTTGTTCTGAACCGGACAGCAGCACCGAGTCGGGAATCTCCGGCTGACCACTGATGTGGATGTCACGAGGATTCGCGGCTCCCTGCCAGCGACTGTGAAAACCGAACCACGGATCCGAGTGCTCATCGACCTGCGTCTCGCGAATCAGTCGGCCATTGACAAACAGCCGGTACAGGCCGTCTCGAAATACGGCTCGAAACCGCGGTGGTTGCCGGAAGGGTGAGAACGGCGGATCGATCGGTAACCGCTGGATGGCTGCCGGTCGAAATGTCCCAATCTGAATCTGCTGGCGGTTCCACATCGGCCCGACATACTCGCCAGCGGCGTAGACATCGCACACGCCAGCCGGGCCGATCTCGCCGTCGACCTGAAAGTTTCCGCGCAACGGCGACTGATACAGCAGGTAATCGTTCGCGTGGCCTGACAGCTGCGTGACTTCCGCTGGCCCGGTGCGGATCCAGCGGGCTGCTGCATTCCCTCGGCCACGCGTATGAGATTGCTTGACGACCGCCGGAATCCAGTGCGTCAGAGCAGTCCGCGCCTCGAACACCTCAGACGAACCGCCGTTGACCAGATACTGATACCGCCCAATCAACGCAGCGATATGTGTGTGCCATTGATCGGCTCCTGCCGGAATTCCCTGCGCCGTACGCTGCTGTCGCAGCAGAATCAGCAGGTCGCCGATCGCTTCGTTGGATGCAAACCGATGCACACCGATGCACACCGCGATAGACAAGCAGCGTCTCTGGCCAGTGATCATGCAGGTTGTCCGGCTTGAGTCCGTCGACCAGTTCGCGGAGTTGAGCAAGTGTCGCATCCGCAGCTGAGGCATCTTTCAATTCAAGCTGCACAAGCGCCAGCAGCGCCGCGCGAGCTCGCTGCTGAAATGACTCAGTCGGTTCAGGAGCGGAAACAATTCTGTCCCGCAGTTCGGCCAGTTGATCGGTTGCGACAGCGAGATCCAGCAGATCAAAAACGGGCGACACCAGGATCGACTCGTTGGATGAATTTCGCGGAAGCGACTCGCGCGCCGGCGGTGCAGGTTCCGACGGAGTGAACTCGCCAGTAGCTCGAAAACCGTGCTCCGGCCCCGGCAGAACCCATCGAGCGAGAAACTCGAAGCGTTCGTCCTCCGGCAGCGCCGCCGCACGACGGCTCACCGTTCGGATGTTGTCCGACAGAAACTCTTCACGCGCGATTGCATTGACCACCTCGCGATCTGCATCCGCCAACTCGTCATTAATCGTGACCGACGGATTCGCAAGGAGGTCTTCCGGCAGAGTCTGCGGCCAGTCACCGGTCATTACGACGTGACGGACTTTCACGCCGGCCTGCCGTGCATGGCGATAAAAGGCGAACGACGGCGGCACGGTGCTGTGTGACTCGATCGGGCACTCGTAAATCAGTTGACCGTTCAGCGACAGTTTCATGCCGCCGTCCGCCCGTTGCAGTGTGACCTGATTCCAGTCCTCGGCTTTCAGCGGCAGCGGTCTGGAGCCGCGGCGGTTCAGTGGCTCGATGATCGCATTGTCGACGCCCAGTCCGGTCCATTCGCGGCGTCCGTCGGTGAGCCAGTGGACGCGCACGCCATCGGGTTCGATCAGAAATACCAGACGATCGAGCGCCGGATGCACTTCCAGTTCGCCGGGCTGGTAGAAGAACTCGTACGCGATCGATTCGTCGTCCAGAACCGGCCGCTGATAGACCAGCAGACTCTGTTCGACCGGCCCGTCAGGCTTTTTCGCCGCCTGAATCACACCGTCCTGCATCGACCAGTCATAACTCGGCGCCTTTTGAGTTCCGTCAGATGCAGGTCCCGCAACGCCGGTAAACGGCGGTTGAGTCTCACTGAAGAACTGCGAACGCCAGCCTCGCAGTTCATTGCCAACCGACAGTTGCACCTCGCGCGGAATCTCCGGCTGCCCGGTGATTTTCAGATTCCGAAACAGAGGCCGGCGATCAGCAAACGCCCGCAGCCCCAGCCACGGACTCTGCGCGACCGACGCGTTGTCGCGCCAGACCGAATGCCGATTGGCGAGGAACTGCGCGCCGCTCGCATGCGACCGGATCGACATTCGATTGAATACAGGTTCGTTGCCCGGTTGAAGAAATGGCGACGGACGCTGAGTGGAATGCGCGATGTCCGCGTCGTAGACCGTCAACCGGTCGCCAGCGTTCTGAAACTGCAGGCCGCCATACACGAGGCAGCCGTCAGTACCGATCGCTCCGTACGTCTGAGCTTCACTCGTAAAGTCGAAGTCTCCCGTCAGAGGAAACCGCAGAAACAGGACGTCGTTCCGCGTTCCGGCCAGATGCAGGATGTGATCTTCCTGCGTCAGCCAGAGTGGATCGACGGCGTCGCGCGCTGTCAGCCAGGTGGTTTGCCCGCTGGACGGAACCCAGTATTTCAGCCGGTTCCGAAACAGCACTTCGGGACCGGACGCGTCGTGGTTCCACTGCAGAGCGGTCGCCCAGGCGATTCGCAGAAACGGTCTCAACGCCAGAGACGACTGATTGAACGTTCGCTCGACGAGCGTTTCAAAAATGCGGACGCACGTCGGTCGCAGCGACTCATGCTGAAGAGCCGCCGCGGCCATCACGATCGGAGACGGATCGATCGCCAGCAGCTTGTCGCCCGGCTTCGGCGCAGCGGGCGTCCGTTTTGTCGCCAGCGCATCCAGTTTCTGTCGGAGCTGTACCACGTCGCTGCGCGAATCCACCAGGCGAGCCAGCAGCAGCAGTACGTCTGCGTTGCGAATTCCGTTTTTTGCGAGCGGTTCGAGTTCCGTGATGAGACGGCTGAGGCGTCCGGAATCCTCCGCCGCGCGAACGAGCAGCCAACCGCTGTTGAACAGTCCGTGAATCCCGTTGATTTCGGCAATCGGAAACGAATCGTCTCGCGGTCGCTCGCCCAGCGTTCGAGCAAAGTCTTTCGGCGGCGCATCCTGCGGGACGAGCGTCGTCAGCATCCTCACGCTGCGGCGATCGTCCGTCGGCAGCGACCATTCCCGCAGCCGGTCAAATTGCTCGACCGAGTCCAGTTGCGACAGCCGCCGAAACACGCCGCCAGCCGCCGGTCCCAGCCGGTCATCTTCAGCCAGCATCAGATGCGGCTGCAGATCGGTCGCCCGACCGAGCATGTTCAACGCCTCGTCGAGATTGCCTGCCTGGGCAGATGCTCCGGCCTGCAATTGTCCAAGGCACTGAGCAGACAGCCCGCGAACAACATCCAGAGTCGACGGCGCACCCTGCCAGGCAAATCCCGAAGCTGGTGCAACCAACAGCAAAGCAAAACAGATCCAGCGCATCGCAGCGGGCCTCCGTTGTATGGGTCTGAGCCGGCAGCGACAAAGTTTTGTCGCAGAAAAGTCCCTTCAAGTCCAGGATCGATGCACTGAGCAAACTTCCCGGAGTGACTGGTTGGCCACAATCAAAGAGAGAGCCGGCAGACCACACCGAATGATGCACGCCGGGAATCCGACGAGCCCGGACCTGACGCCTCCCACACGCTCGTCAGCTCCGATCCAGACCGACAACGGTACAGACATCACTTACTGCTGACAATCTCAACGCAGCACGGTAAACTGCCCCTCGAGCCGCATTCACGATGTCATTGAATTCGCAGGACGTTCCTCTCAGAACATCCTCGCGAAGCGGAAAAGTTCAACGCACGATCTATCCGTCAGCATCCCTGCAGCCGGATGGATCGCAATTCGTTATGCCACACAGCAGTCACTGTCACGCATTGCCCGTACCGGCTGACATTTTGTTGGCGTCCTCACAATCAAATAGGATACAGCCTTGACTCACGACACTGACATCGCCCCAGAAGGTCGCGCCTATATCCACCAGAAATGCCAGCAGTCGACGATTATTACAGGAGACGATTGGGTCGGTTTGTGTAATCCATTCAGTCAAACTTCCGGAACGATCTGCTCACATTGCAACAATGCGTTCCCCGTCAAGGAGTTTGAGTGGGCTGACACCCACGAGAATGTTAAGGCGTACATTCGGCGCGTCCGTAGGCAGACGCCGATCCTCTGGCGAATGTGGTTTTGGTGGCTCGGGTCGTTGTGCGGTGCGGCCATTGTTGCGTTGATGCTCTACTTCGTTGGCCCCATTATTCCAATGAAAGAGC
>JABMPE010000645.1 GCA_013203845.1 Rhodopirellula sp.
AGGAATCTGGTCCTTTCGCATATCCATTCGCTTAATGAAACCCTTGTTTTACAGGCTCAAAATCCGTCACGGCGTTGCGGATACGGTGTCGATCGGGCGGTCGTCGGAATCCGACGTTGCGCTGAAAGAATTCGGCGGCAAGATTTCCCGTTGCCACGCCGTCCTGTTGCACGATGGCCAATGCTGGGAATACTACAATCTCGGAGTCAACGGCACGTTCGAAAACGGCAGCAAAGTTGACACACTGACCATTGAGTCCGGAACGGTCGTGCGCCTGGGAAAACGCGGCCCGATCCTGCAGTTCATGCTTCGCAATCCTGGCGATCGGAAAACTCACGATTCACACGTCCTGAATGAAGAAGTGGACGGGTCGCGGGAAGCCAGTGACGTGACGGGACTGATTCTCAAGGTCAGAAACGGCGACGAAACTGCAGCTCAGGAGTTGTGGAATCGTTATTCCGAGCAGATTGTCGAGGTGGCTCGCCGCAGCCTGAAGAATTCTTCTCGACGCGTGCAGGACGAAGAGGACGTTGCGGTAGTCGCCTTCAAGAGTCTGCTCGCAGGAATTACCGCCGGAAGATTTTCAGAGCTGGACCACCGCGATCAGCTCTGGCGGCTTTTAGTAGTCATCACCACTCGAAAGGCCGCAGCGGCAATCGAAAAGGATCGTCGCCAGAAACGCGGTGGGGGAGACGTTCGAGGTGATTCTGCGGTGATGCTCCAAAAAGAAGACGGAAGCGCTCACGGCGGTTTCGACGTGCTTGCGTCAGGAAAACCGGCTCCAGACATGGCCTACGCGATGGTCGACCAGACGCAGCAGCTACTGGCATCATTGCCGGACGAAACGGCTCAACAGATCGCTGTCCTGAAGATTGAGGGATTCACGCATCAGGAAATTGCGGATAAGTTAGGCGTCAATACACGCACCGTGGAACGGCGTCTGAAACAAATTCGGGAACTCTGGCAGGGAATTCTGGCTGCTGAATAGTCTCCGTCGTCTGCCGTCAATTCCTTGAGTCAGACTGGCTCGACGATCGCTTTCGGCTTCTCCTCCGCATAAAGTTGCAGTGAGCCGTGGTGGGATTCCGATCAGAAACCAGCTTGCTTGCGTTTTTGATTGCCGCAAGTTGAATCGCCAGCGGGATCTCGCTACCCTTTCGCGTTCCTTCGCAGCCCGTTCTGCGAAGAGTTTGCGCAACATACTGCAGTCAAAGAGGCTACGGCAATTCGCAGTAGCAGTTCTAAACGATACATCTGCGTTTGATAGAGGTTGAGAAACGTGCCGGTCATTACTCAGAAAACTTCGATGGCTAAGAAGCATGAAACCAGTCCCAACTGGTTGGTGCTGGATGTCGACGGAATGATTGTTGGACGGATTGCGACTCAAATCGCCACCGTACTGATGGGAAAGCACAAAGCCTGTTACACGCCACACGTTGATTGTGGTGATGTTGTTATTGTGCTGAATGCCGACAAAATTCGGTTTTCGGGTGCCGAAGGTCGGCATCCGACGCATCCCTATTACACGTCGAAGATGGAGATGCGGACTTACGAAACGTACTCGGGTTACCCGAGCGGTCGTAAAGTGACAACAGCGGCCAAGCTGCTCGATACGAAGCCCGAAAAAATTCTGCACGAGGCTGTTCGCAGAATGCTTCCGAAGAGCAAACTCGGTCGCCACATGCTCGATAAGCTGCGGCTCGTTTGTGGTACGGAACATGGGCATCAGGCCCAGAACCCACAGCCATTTCCGGCGCATCTGCTGCCAAAGTCCTGAATCCTGTGACAAGCCGCCTCGGTGTTCGATGACGCCAGGCCTGGAAGAATATTGCATCGGCTGGTGTTTGGCCGACCAAATTAAAAACAATCAGTCACATCAAGCCGAAGAATGCCAACGGCGACAATTTGATGACCAGGGATAATTGATGAGCACGGACACCCCAGAAGATGTCACTCCAGAAGACGTCACACCAGTTGAAGAGAACCTGACACCGGAAGAAGAGCTGCAGGCAGCAACTCCGGATGCTCCTGAAGCCGAGCCGGTTGCCGAAGGGACTGCTGAAAGCGATCTCCCCGAACTGACGCTGGGCGACGGTGCTCCGGCTGAAGTTGAAGAGCTGGTCGCTCCGTCGGTTGTTCGAGGAAAGATCGACCGGTTCGGAGTTGCGATGGGCACGGGTCGTCGAAAGACGGCCGTGGCTCGAGTCCGCATCAAAGATGGCAACGGCGAATTCGTCGTCAACGGCAAGCCTTTCGAAGAGTTCTTCTGCGTTGAACGCGACCGTAAAATGGTTCAGGAAGCTCTCGAAGTTACGGGAATGCGGGACAAGGTCGACATCTGGGTCCGCGTTAATGGCGGCGGCACGACGGGACAGACCGGGTCGGTTGTTCTGGGAGTCGCTCGCGCCCTGCAGGTGAAAGATCCTTCGCTTCACCATGTGCTGGCGACCGGCGGGTTCCTGACGCGTGACGACCGAATGGTCGAACGTAAGAAGTACGGTCGACGGAAAGCTCGCCGAAGCTTCCAGTTCTCGAAACGCTAATCGCGTTTTCACGACGACGGAATTTCAACGACAACCAGAGATTCAGCAAGCCCCGGCGATTCCGCGTGAACGCCGGGGCTTTTGTTATTGGCACGCGCTTAGGGCAGCGTCGAGGCGTTACCTGCTTTCGCTTGGAGATAAAAATAATCCCGGTTAGAGAATGAACTGGCTCAGATCTTCACTGCCAAGGATCTCGCCGAGATGTTCCTGTACCGCTTCCGAGTCAATCACGACAGCTTTGCCTGACAGGCCTGGTGCGTCGAAGCTGACGCCTTCGAGCAGGCGTTCAAGAATCGTGTGAAGTCGGCGCGCTCCAATGTTTTGGGTGGACTGGTTCATTTGAAAAGCGCAGTCTGCGATTTTCTGAATGGAATCCTCGCTGAATGAGAGTTTGACACCTTCGATTTTCAGGAGGGCTTCGTACTGCCGCAGCAGCGAGGCCTTTGGTTCGGTAAGTATCCGTACGAAGTCATCGCGCGTCAGGTCGGTCAGTTCGACTCGGATTGGAAACCGGCCCTGCAGTTCCGGCATCATGTCCGACGGACGGCTCGTATGAAACGCGCCGGCCGCGATAAACAGGATGTTGTCGGTTTTCAGGTTGCCGTATTTCGTCTGAACGGTGGTGCCTTCAACGATTGGCAGCAGGTCACGCTGGACTCCCTGCCGGCTGACGTCGGGGCCCTTCGATCCTTCTCCGTCGACACAAACTTTATCGATTTCATCAATGAAGACGATCCCGGAAGATTCAGCGAGCCGAACGGCCTCTTCCTGAAGGGAATCCTGGTCGATCAGCTCATCAACAATCTGATCAAACAACACCTGTTTGGCCTGTTCGACAGTCATTTCGCGTGTGCGCGTCTGGCTTGGGATCAGTTTTTCGAAGACGCTCTGCATGTTCGGATCCATCTGCTCCATGCCGAGTCCCGAAAACATCTGCACGCTCGCCGCTTTCTGCTCAATACTCAGTTCGATCACCCGGTCATTCAGCTTGCCGTCGCGCAGCATCTGCCGAAATTTTTCTCGCGTGCGGTTCTGGCGTTCGTGGCGTTCTCGTTCTTCATCCACACTTTCTCCATGCGGAACGTCGGCAACCCGTTCACCGGATGCCGGCAACGCATCTTCCTCTGACGAGTTTGCGTCATCGGTCGCCTGGAACGGCAGTGTGAACGGCGTTGGAAAGTCGGGAATCACCAGCCGCGACGGTTCCGGTGGAACTGAGTGCTCGTCTGGCTCCGTTGTCTTCAGGAGGAGATCCAGAATTCGATCCTCGACCCGGGCGCGAGCCTCGTCTTCCACATCGGCGCGGGCTGTGTCACGGACAATGCCGATGGAGGCTTCGACGAGGTCGCGAATAATGGATTCCACATCACGACCGTAGTAGCCGACTTCGGTGTACTTGCTGGCTTCAACTTTGACAAACGGAGCCCCCGTCAGCTTGGCGAGCCGGCGGGTGATTTCCGTCTTTCCGACGCCGGTCGGGCCGATCATCAGAATGTTCTTGGGAGTGACCTCACGGCGCATTTCGTCCGGAAGCTGCTTCCACCGCCAGCGGTTTCGCAACGCAATGGCGACGGCTCGTTTTGCATCGTTCTGTCCGACGATGAACTGGTCGAGTTGAGCGACGACCTCAGTCGGAGTCATTTCGTACACGGAATTTCCTCGACGATAAGATTGCTGTTTGTGAAGACGTCGATGTCCGACGCGATTTTGAGAGCTTCGCGGACAATCTCGGCGGCGCTCAGGTTCGAATGTTTGACAAGTGCTTTTGCGGCGGCGACGGCGAAGTTGCCCCCGGAGCCGATTCCGACGATCCCATCGGTTGGCTGAACAACGTCGCCCTGCCCGCTGATCAGCAGGCTGCTCTCGGCGTCGACGGTAATCATCATCGCTTCCAGCTTCCTGAGGATTCTGTCGGTGCGCCAGTCTCGAGCCAGCTCGGTCGCGGCTCGCGGCATGTTTCCGGGGTAGTCTTTCAGTTTAGTTTCAAACCGCTCCATCAGAGCAAAGGCGTCGGCCGTTGAACCGGCAAACCCGACCAGAACCCGCTTTTCCAGCATCCAGCGAATCTTCCTGGTGTCCGATTTCATGATGGTGTTGCCGTAGCTGACCTGACCATCACCACCCAGTGCGACGACGCCATCTTTACGAACACTGAGGATCGTTGTCGATCGCCAGACGGGACGCTGATTGTCGGATCTCATGATGTGATGCCTCAGATTTCACTGATGTGGGTGGTTCGCGGTAAGTGATTTCTGGCCGAAGTCCCGCTCAAATTCTGCCATTTTCAGGCAGGAGCCCGGGCAGCGTCATACCAGGTAGCCTGTTGACTCTCAAGCTGCGATTCGCAGATTCTGCACATAACTGGTGACTTTCGATTGAATGCGATCACGCTAAAAATGGGCCATGGCTGAGAAAACTTTCCAGAAAACTGCTGTCCTGGAAAAACAGACTTCTGGCTGGGAAAACTGTAGCGGCAATGTGGTGTGTGACGATAACTCGTAACGAACTTGTTGCCTCGGTCGCGGAATCATCGCGTGCTTGCCTCAAGTTTTGATTGAGAAGGATGCGGGCCTCATATTTTCTCTGTCAACGATCGAGAATGCAGAACCGCAACAGAGATTAAGAAGTCACGTAGAAATGGAATTCTGCGACTGGCCGGGTTTGGGTTTTCAGACTCAAACAGACGGCTGGAACAAGAAACTCGCGTATCCGAAAACAACGTGTTTCGGACTGAACCCCCCAGGATCAGGCGATAGATACAGGTACGGAGACCATGAAACTTCATCACTTCTTAAAGTCCACAGTCGCAGCGATGGCCTGTGCGGGAACACTGATCCCAGGAGGTCTCGTGCAAGCTGGCGAGACTCCCGTGAAGGCTGAGGCTCCCAGGCCGACCAACATTGTCCGTGATTTATCACTGACGAAGGACGGCGTTCTGCAGGGACAGGTTTCCGACGCGAAGAAAGCCGCATCTAGGGGCGTCGTGGTTTCGATTCGAAAGGAACGTAAAGAAGTCTACCGGACAAAGACCGACGATCAGGGCCGGTTCGAAGTGCGTGACCTCAAGCCGGGCACTTACTACGTCGTGGCTGGAACCGGTCACGGATTGTACCGGGTCTGGGCCAGCAATGTTGCTCCTCCGAAAGCTCTGACGGCAGCTCGAATCATTTCTGATAAGTCGCTGGTTCGAGGCCAGAGCCCGGACGGAAGTATTCTCTATGATGAAAATGGCGTTGCCTACGGGCAGGTTCGAATCGTCGACAATGGCGGGCTGGTTCCTGTCTCTCCAGGTGGGGCTTTCGCATCTTCATCAGCAGGCTTTCTTGACAGCCTCGGACTGTACGATGTGCTGATTCTTGGCGGGGTTGGAGCTGGAATTGGTCTCGGAGTCGCAGCGCTCAATGAAGCCAATGACAACAACAATCCGCCACCGCCGCCACCGGCCACGCCATAGAGCGGACCTCAAGGCAGAGACGGAACCGCCACGACAGAGACCATCCGCGACAGATAAGACGTTTCCAGCCGCATCCGAAGCAATTTCGGGTGTGGCTGTTTTCGTTGACGGTACAACGCTTACGCAGATATGTGAATTACACAGATACGCGTCGAACTGACCGATTGCTCTCCGACTGGTTACAATGCGAACCCGTTTTCGGCGAGCCGTTTGCGGCAAGGGCTTCTGCAGTCACGAGAAATTGAAAGACGATTCAGAATGGCCGGCCCCGTCCCGACAATCGAGTCACTTTCTTCTGAACAGCGACAGCGCGTTGCGAAAACAGCGTCACGGTTCAGGGACGCCCTGCAAGTGAACCCGAACGTCGGGCTTCAGGAGTTTCTGGTCGACGTCTCCGGAATCGAGCAACAGGTTCTGCTGCGCGAACTGCTGCAGATCGAGATCGAAGACCGACGTCAACGCGGCAAGATTCCGGAACAGGATTACTATTCCAGTCGGTTTCCGGATGCGTTTGACGTCGTTGCCACCGTTTTTGAATCGATCGATCAAACGGCCACTGATGCGGCCGCGGTTGAAACGGTCGTGCCAGGTCAGATGCTGACTGAGAATGTTGTGGGCAAGCCATCAGTCTCATCGCCGCCTCAGTCCTCAGCGCGTGTGCTGTCTTCTTCTGAGCATGATGGCGCATCAACGATGCATGCTTTGGAAGCTGAAACGATCGTCGAAACGGCAATCGGTTCTCAAGTTGAACCGACCCGGAATCCCGATGCGGTTGTCTCGGGTGCTGACGCCGCAGCGGATTCCAGGCAGGACACGCTAGTGGAGAGTCAGACCTCTTCGGCATCGGCAGCCGAGGACTCGCGAAACCAGACCGATATCGAAACGATAATCCCCACCAACGACGGTGACCCATCGGCGACGATGGACGAACAACGGCCCGGCGAAATAGCTGGTCGCATGGCCGGGTCGACTTTTTCCAGAACGCGATCCGGCCGTGGACCGGTGATTGGATCCGGTCAGACGTTCGGAGACTACGAACTGATCAGTCCGCTCGGACAGGGTGGAATGGGTGTCGTTTATAAGGCCCGGCAGAAGGCGGCAAACCGGCTGGTCGCTCTGAAGATCATTCGTCCCGACCGCATGACCAGCATGACGGAGGTGACTCAACGCCGGATGGTTGATCGCTTCCGAGCGGAAGCACACGCGGCGGCTCGACTTCAGCACGACAATCTTGTCACCGTTTACGACGTCGGAGAAGTCGACGGCTGCCACTACTTCTCGATGCAGTACGTCGAAGGTGGTTCGCTGTCGGATCAGATCACAGATCGTTCTCTGGACAGCCGCGAAGCGGCGAAGTTCATCGAGCCGATCTGTCGAGCCGTTCACGCTGCTCACCGGGAAGGCATCCTGCACCGCGACATCAAGCCAGCAAACATTCTGATTGAAAATGGTACGTTGCGACCACGCATTGCCGACTTCGGCCTCGCCAAACTTCAGAATGAAGACCAGGAACTGACGCGGTCCGGCGAGGCGATGGGCACGCCGTCGTACATGCCTCCGGAACAGTTCGGCGATGCCGCCAGCGCGACGGCACGCTCGGATATCTACTCGATCGGTGCAACGCTCTATCACCTGCTCAGCGGTCGCCCTCCGTTCAAGGCGGCGACGTCGATGGCGACGATGCGGCAGGTGCTGAATGTCGAACCGGTGGCACTGCGGGAATTGAATCCGGAAGTGGATCGCGACCTTGAGACAATCTGCATGAAGTGTCTGGAGAAGGAACCCGATCGCCGCTTCCAGACTGCGGAAGAAGTCGCTGACGAACTGAAACGATTCATCAACCGCGAACCGATTCTGTCGCGACCGCTGAGCCGTCCGGAAAGACTCTGGAGATGGTGCCGCCGCAACCCGGTGGTGTCGTCACTGAGTGGGTTGGCCGCGACCAGTATGGTCGTTGCGGTTGTCAGTTTTGCGGTCGCCTATTTTCAAACAGACGCCGCACGGCGCGAAGTTGAAGCCAGCCTGGGCGAAACCGCAAAAGCGCAGCAGCTTTCGGAAGCAAGTTTTCAGGACGCGTTGTCCGCGGTGAATGACTTTTTCACACACGTCAGTGAAGACCGTCTGCTCAACGAGCCGGGAACTGAAGAGCTGCGTCACGAACTGCTTGACCTGGCCCGCAACTATTATCAGCGGTTCCTCAATCGCCGTTCCAACGACCCGACTGTCCGTGACGAAGTGGCTCTTTCACATTTCCGAGTGGGACTGATTGTTGAGGAACTGGACTCGCCGCAGGCCGCGGTCGAGTCTTATGACAAGGCTCGTGACCTGCAGCTGACTTTGCTCGCGGATTATCCAGACAAAAACTCGTCAGCAGCGAAGGCAACGAAACGAGCACTCAGCCGAACGCTCAACGCTCTCGCACGAGTCACTCTGGAATCTGGCGATCTCGACGGCGCCGAAGAGGTATTCAACGAAACTCGCAAGCTGCGACTGGAACTGGTTGAATCGACGCCCGATGCGGAAGAGCGATTCGAGTTCGACCGGTTGCTGGCCAGCGTCGACATGAATCTTGGTCTGCTGGCCAGAAGGCGTGCGGAGCTTGATACGGCCGGGAAGCTTTATCAGGCAGCTCAGGATCTACGTCAGAAAACGCTGCCGGTGCGACCGAAAGATCCGCAGCTTCGACGGGACCTCGCGAAGGGCTGGTACAACCTCGCGAACCTGGCCGTCGATCAGAACGATGCCGAGTCGCTCAGCAGCAACGTCGAACGCGCGATTGCTCAACTGGAAGAGCTGCTGAATGAGAATCCTGAGGATCTGCGAGACCGGTATCTGCTCGCGCTTTGCTACCGGCTGAAGGCCGACCTGAATGCCGCGTTGATTCCTGTCGACGCGTCGAGACTCACGGATTCTATCGACGCGTACAACAAGGCGAGACTCGCGATACAGGACCTGTCCGGTCGCAGCCCGGCAGTTCACCGTTACCGAGTGGAACTGGGGCAGCTGTTCATGAACATCGGGCAGCTCGAAGCCCAACAGCAGCACTACGATGCCGCTCGTGTCGCTTTGGAGCAGGCGCGGGATGTTTTTGCCAGACTTGTCGAAGAAGACCCGGACAGCAGTGAGTTTCAGCAGCTGCTGACGCAGACGATCGCCGTTCTTGAGCAATTGAAAGTGCTTCAGCTCGAAACTGAAAAACAGAAATAGCCGGGAAACAACGCCTTCGTCCGCCGCTGAACGGATCAGTTTGTGAATCTGTGCGGCTTGTTTCGATCATGCCTGATCGGTGGCCAGATCTCAGATCTGCTGAAGATTGCAGGCAAACTCAACGGGCAGCGCAGGTCGATATCAAGACAACGGTTCTGCGTGACAACCGAGTTGCGCCGAATCCGCGTCGGCCCACAAATGTGTCAATCGTGGCTACGCCGTGGCGGATCGGACCGCCTGACATCGACGCTGTTCTTCCACAAGTCTGCTGCCAGATCGTCAGTCATGCGCCATCGGAAACATGCGAATTCGCTGCCGTCGTCTGGGATCTTCACCCGCCAGCTGATGGTTTCATCGCTCATCCTCACGTTGGGATGGGCCGGGATCAGCGACGGCGGTGATACCGGCCACTTTACAGCAAGCGGCAGAGAAGCGGCGGTGGCTGTGGCGACGGCTAACAAGTCGGCGCGAGTCGAACCTGGTTACAGTCCCGTGCGACCGGTGAGTTATGATCTTCTCGCTCAGAACGAGGCAGCGGCTCCGTCGAAACCCGCTCCCGCTCCACCGGCGGGGCCTCGACCGTCGACCGATCCCGCGACAAAGTTGCCCCCTGCTGGGCCAGCCACGGCACCGCCCGTGAGCCCACCACCCCGTGTTCCTGCGGCACCGCAGCCGCTCACTCCGTTTTCTGCGATGCAACTTCCGCCAGGGCAGCAGCCATTTCTGTCACGACTTTCGGGAACGCCCGACGTGTTTGGTGACAGCTTCATTCCAGTCTCGGCGAGTTTTGACGTTGGAGGTTTGACTGGCAATACCGTCGGGGGAACGGTGAACACTGACCTTCCTCTCGGTGGGGGGATGCGGCGATTCAAGAATGAGCATGCCCGCGCATTGCCGACGGATCGAGTGTTCTTCCTCTACAACCACTTTCATAATGCACTGGATCTGCAATCGAATGGTCAGACGACGACCCGCAGTGTTGATCAGTTTACGCTCGGCTTCGAGAAAACGTTCGGCGACGGCCAGTGGTCGTTTGAGCTTCGCATGCCGTTTTCGGGTGAGGCGAATCTTGCGGGTGGTGGAGTTGCGGTCCAGTCAAACGGCGTTGGAAACCTGGTCGGAACGCTGAAGCGACTCCTGTACTCCGATTCAACGTTTGCCGCGGCGTTCGGTCTGGCCGTCATTGCTCCAACGGGAAGCGATGCCTCGGTTTCATTTCCCGGTTCGAACACACGCCTTGATTTCAAAAACGACGCCACGCACCTGCTTCCCTATCTGGCTTTGCAAAGTGCGCCGGACGACAACTGGTTCTTTCATGCATTTGCGCAGGTTGACGTTGCGGCGAACCAGAATGAAGTCAGGCTGGTAAACAACATGTCGGTAGAATCAGCGTCGCTGGCCGATCAAACGCTGCTCTATCTGGATGGTTCTGCCGGATACTGGTGGTATCGGGCAACAGACGGCGAGGGGCTGACTGGTCTGGCATCCGTCATCGAACTGCATTACACGACAACACTCAACAATGCAGACTCGGTGAACCTCAGCGGTACGACGATCGGAAACTTCGAAAACCGCTACGACGTTCTGAATCTGACTGCGGGAGTCCACTCGGAATGGAGCGGTAACACAGCTGTTCGAGTAGCGGTGGTCGTCCCGCTGGATCGAACTCAACGCTTCTTCGACTCAGAAACACAGGTTTCGGTCATTCGGCGATATTGATCTTTCGTCACGAGAATCAGACGCCGCTGAGCTTGCTTCCGAAACGGTTCGCGAACTTGTGAATCACAAAACTGGTCAAGTAAGGTCGACGAGCTTCAGCCTGTCCGAGGATCATGCCGAAACAGGCAACCAATGCCGTTAGAAATCTCGCCAGCAACCGAATTGACGGTCTGCAGCAAGCACTCTAGACTCCCGCCACGGCGTCGCGAGGCAGCCGGGAAGCACCCCTTCCTGGCACCGTCCGTGGCCCGGAAGCGACATCAAACAGAAATTCGGGGCGTAGCTCAGCTTGGTAGAGCGCCTGCTTTGGGAGCAGGAGGCCGCACGTTCAAATCGTGTCGCCCCGACTGACGGCCAGAGTCCTTTTCAGTAAGGATTCTGGCCTTTTTTGTTGGTTTCCCGTCAGTTTCGGCTTCTGGAATCTGTTCAAAACTGAAACTGCCCAGCTTGCCTGAACTGACAGGAAATGACTCGGTCTGTACTGCACCGCCAGCATCTGGGGCAGACAGTGGGGCGAACTTTGGGAAGCCATCGTCAGTCGTCCCGGTAGCCCGCAAGTTCTTGGCTTCATCGTGGTGAGTCGCTCCGTTCGATGTGAGTGCTGGCAGTGACTCAACCGCTCCGTGACCGTCACGAGCGTGAATGACGCTCCGGTGGCGGTGTCTGACAGCTACTCGGTAGCTGAGGACGGGACGCTAACGGCGACGGATGCAGACGGCACAACGACCGCCAGCGATGCGACGGATGACGGCGTGTTGGCCAATGACGCGGATGGCAACGACACGCTGGCGAACGTGCTGAGTGCCGTACTGGCGGCCGCTCCGGCCCATGGTTCGATGGCTCTGACTGCGAACGGGACATTCACTTACACGCCGGACGCGAACTTCCACGGTCAGGACTCGTTCAGCTACCAGATCGTGGATGACAACGGGACGGCCGGTGACGCGAGTGATGACGTGTTCGGGAACGTGGTCAACGTGTCGATTACAGTGACACCAGTGGATGACGATCCGACAGCGGCGAATGTGACACTGATCACGAACGAGGACACTCCGGAGAACGGCCAGATTCCGGCCAGCGACGTGGATGGCGACACGCTGACGTACTCGATCGCGGGTACGGCCTCGAACGGGACCATTAATCTGAACACCGAGACAGGAAAGTTCATCTACACACCGGCTGCGAACTACAGCGGTGTGGACAGCTTCACGGTGAGTGTCTCTGACGGGGCCGGCACAGTGGCAACCAGCACGGTCAGTGTGACGGTCAACAGTGTGAATGACGAACCGGTGGCTGTGTCGGATGCGGCGACGACGACCGAAGACAACGCGGTCAGCGGCAACGTGCTGACGAACGACACCGATCCGAACGACACGATCGATACGGACACGATCAATGCGGTGCTGGTGAGCGAACCGGCTCACGGCAGCCTGACGTTCGACGGCACGACGGGGGCCTTCACTTACACGCCGGACGCGGACTTCCACGGGAGCGACAGCTTCAGCCAGGGGGTCTGTCAATTAATATGACGACGGGATTGATTTCCGGGACGCCAACAACGGGAAATACTGCCGGGGCACCGTCCACGGTCATCATCACCGCCGAAGATGCCGATGGCGGAATGGTTTCCGATGACTTCGATCTTGATGTCGACAATCGTCCCGTCGTCGCAACGCCGATTGCTGATCAGACCGGTTCAGCCGAAGCAGCACAATCAGGGACGAGCTTCACATTTACGGTACCGGCAGCAACGTTCAGCGATGCCGACGGAGACACGCTATCACTTACCGCTCAGCTGAGCGGTGGTGGATCACTTCCATCATGGCTGACCTTTACGACGGATACTTTCAGTGGAACTCCGACGTCGTCAGATGCGACAACACTATCACTCGAAGTCACTGCGGCTGACGGGCGAGGCGTCTCGACAAGCGATGTCTTCGATCTGCTCGTTAATACTCCGCCTCAGGTTACTGACGCGATTGCCGATCAAACGGTCATCGTTGGTGATGCTGTTTCGATCAATCTGAGCAATGTATTCACCGATTCCGATTCAGACACGGTTGCGCTGAGTGTCACCGGCCTGCCAGCCTGGCTTACATTCGATTCGCCAAGCAGCACGATCACCGGTACTCCACAATCATCGGACATTGGTTCGTCAACCATCACCGTCTCAGGAGACGATGGAAATGGCGGAGTCGTCACTGAGGAATTCGAGGTTACGGTCACCAACATCGTCGAAGTCCAGTCATTCGTTGTGGTCGGCTCCGGGCCAAATGCTCCTTCCCGAGTTCAGGCGTTCGATCCTTTAACCGGAAATCTGGTACATGACATCCAGCCGTTCGGACAGTTCCAGGGTGGTATTCGGGTTGCCGCCGGTGACGTTACCGGCGACGGTGTATCAGATATCATCGTCGGGACGGGCGAAAACAGTAATCCACACGTCAAAGTCTTTGATGGAGTTACTGGAAGCCGAATCTCAAGCCCGTTCTTTGGTAGTTTCTTTGCGTTCGACACTTCCTACCGCGGAGGCATTTATGTCGCCGCAGGCGACGTCAACAATGATGGATTCGCTGACATTGTCGTCAGCAAAGGCCAGGGCCGACCGCAGGTTCGCGTCTTCAGCGGTGCAGATGGCAGTCTGATTGCGGACTTCTTCGCCTTCGACGCGACTGTCACAACGGGAGGCCAGGCATCGTCCGGAGACGTCGATGGCGACGGGACGGCCGACATTATCATTAGTGCCGGTGGACAGGTCCGAGTCTTTGATTTCAATGCGGGAACGCCGACGCAAATCACGAGCTTCAGTCCCGGAATCGGTCAAGTATTCGTCGCGTCCAGCGACGTCAACAATGATCTTAAGGCCGACATCATTGTTGGAGCTCAAACCGGAACTCCAAATGTCCAGGTACTTGACGGTGCGACTGGAGCCCTGCTCCTGAGCTTTATCGCCAATGGTAGTTCAGGTGCTCGTATTGCGGCGGCCGATGTCAATCGGGACGGTGTGGCAGACATCGTCACGGGCTCTGGATCGGGTCGTGAGTTCAGATACTTCAGTGGCATCGACGGGGCTCAAATCGATAGTGCATTCGCCTTCGATCCCGGATTCACTCAGGGATTGTTCGTCGGCGGATCAACATTGCCGACAACTAATCCGTAACAACGTTCTATTGGCATCAGGGCACTCTCAAGCACCTGAACATTGGCTGACTGGCTTCGGTTCGGTGATGACACACCGAGCCGAAGTCAACAGTTCTGCTTTTGCCGTCTCGATTGGCGTGTGCCCTCAGTGAATCTCGCCTGTCCATCGAAGATTCCCGACGATTACACTGCGGTTCGTGGAGTTACGTCCCTGAATCTCAATCTTCGCTCATCTTCGGCTCGATTCTTCACGGCCGTATGGTATGAAGCCGAAAGTGAGCCTACCGCAAATGAGCCAACAGCGCATCGCTCAACCGCGAATTCTGGTGACACGGCTTAGTGCTCTCGGCGACTGTATTCAGACGTTTCCCATGGTCTGTGCTTTACGAACGGCTTTACCGGGCGCTTACATCTGCTGGCTGTGTCAGGAAAATTTTGCGTCGATTCTGACTGACCATCCCGCGGTCAACGAAGTCATCACCGTGAAACGACGATGGATGACTTCCGTGCGTGGGGTCCTCGATCTGAGACGTCGGCTCAGGGCGCAACGGTTTGACGTAACGATTGACCCGCAAAGTCTCACCAAAAGTGCCATCGCTGCGTGGCTGTCTGGTGCCCGGACGAGAATCGGCCTGAATCGGCCAGTTGGACGTGAACAAGCTCCATTCCTGAACAATCGGCTGATCCCTCCAGCAGACCACGTCATTGATCGCTATCTTCGACTTATCGAGCCTCTTGGCGTCGTTTCGCACGATGTAAAGTTTGAACTTCCTGACGATCAACAGACCCGTTCTGCCATTCGCAATAGCTTATCCTCAATCGAGGTCAGCACGGACTTTCTAATCCTTAATCCAGGCGCAGGCTGGCCATCGAAACGATGGGATACGGACTCGTTCACCAAAGTTGCTCGAAAACTGCATGAGCGATTTCGACTGCAGTCTGTCATCACCTGGCATGGCAAGGAAGAGTTTCAAACGGCAAAACGCATCAGCGATGACAGCAATGGTGCAGCTATCCCAGCAATGCCAACCAACGAGGTCGAACTTCGAGAACTGATTCGTCTTGCCAGAATCTTTGTTGGCTCAGACACAGGGCCATTGCATCTGGCAGCAGCCGTTGGAACACCGTGCGTCGGTATGTTTGGGCCAACACTTGCGGAGAGTGTTGGTCCACGCGGTCCGCTGCACATAAATCTACAGGAAGCGTATCAGACAAGCTCAAGGAAAGGCCGATATTCATCGAATCATGCAATGCGGCAGATTCTGCCTTCCACAGTCATTGAAGCCTGTCAGCAGATTCTCGAACAACACAACGCTAAAGCGTCAGCCCTTTTAACGTGGTCCGAGATTATCGTAAGCTGCGGGTGGTGTGGTAGTTACAGGTCATGGACTCAGGGGGGGGGGCGACAAGGATGTTGCTGGACTCGATCTTTCAGCCGTTTGTGGCAGCACGCCCGGTTGCAGTAATGGCCCGCGCCGCTCTGGAACGGGTGCTGGATGCGGAACGCGTCGATCAGGTGTTTCACGACAACGCCACGCATCAGTACGAGTACGTGCTGCCGTTTTCCGGACTGCTCAAGCTGCTGGGGCAGGTCGTGTTGCGGAAACAGCCGTCCGTCAATGCCGCGTATCAGGCGGCGGATGAAAAGCTCGAAGCCTCCGTCACGGCGGTGTATCGGAAGCTGGCGCGGACGGAACTGCCCATTTCGGAAGCGCTCGTGGCACATTCCTTTGCGGAAGCCTCGGCCACCGTCCGGAAGTTGCGAGCCTCCGAACCAGCGTGGATCACGGGCTATACAACACGCATCCTCGACGGAAACCACCCGGCCGCTACCGAGCATCGCATCGAAGAACTGCGGCACACGTGGGATGCTCCGCTGCCGGGCAAAGCTCTGGTCGTGTATCGCCCGGAACTGCGGTTGATCGAACAGGTCCATCTGACGGATGACGGCCACGCTCAGGAACGACGACTGCTGGATGATGTGATCGCCACGATCAAGCCTCGCGATCTGTGGGTCGCCGATCGCAACTTCTGCACGATCGGATTTCTCACGGCGATTCATCAGCGGCGTGGAGTCTTTCTAATACGGCAGCATGGCACGCTGAAAGGTGTGTTGATCGGAAAGCGGCGGCGCATCGGGAGTGATGACACTGGTGACGTCTACGAACAGCAACTGCGGATCAGTGACGATCCCGAGATGCCACCTGTTCGCCGCATCACGGTGGTCTTAAACGAACCGACGCGTGATGGTGAAACCGAACTGCATATTCTCTCAAACGTTCCGATGAAGGACGCGTCCGCCCGCAAACTGGCGGCGCTGTACCGCAAACGCTGGACGATCAAGACGGTCATTGCCGACATCACACGCACATTGACCGGTGAGATCCCCAGTCTGGGATACCCTCCGGCGGCGCTGCTGGCGTTGTGCCTGTCGTTCGTCATTTGTCCCTGACGCGGCCATGCGTGAGATGATTCGCCAGTAGACTCCCGCGCCAAAGCGTCTCACTCCCGACCACACGCGGTATACAACGCCGTGTCGATGGTGGAATCCGCGATGGGCCGCGAGCACGGCCGGGCAACAATCTTCGGCAAGGTCTCACCCTGATTTGGCTGGACTATTCAAGTGTGGATTGAGGTTAGTTTTTCATTTTGTGGAAATCGGGGGTTGGTGACGAGCGACTCTGCGACGGTGGATCAAACTGATATTCGCGGGTTGGTTACCGCATGATCGATCCGGTACGGGGCGGCCTCTCTTCTACAGGACGAGCGTCACACGGCTCCCGGGGGAGCGGACCACCGGATCAAAGCCGGTGGCCGTGTGGCTCAAGGGTGCGACAGGGATTCCCCTTTCCTGTCGCTCGTCACGTTTCCCCAGTCAGTTCAAGGTGGTGAAGGCCGGCGGTGCGACGGGACCGACGGCGGTTTGTGGAATCAGGGTTTTACGGGTTTCAATTGGCCCTGGAGGATTTGCCTTCGTCGGAGCCGCGACCAACACTGCGCGTCGGTGCCCGCGGTCGCTCGCCTGTTTGAGCGCAGCGAGTGGCGACCGACGAGTGGCGACAGAGAAGTCAAATCCGGATTGCCTTTGTGGGTGAGGTTTCAGGGAGTCAAGCATCATCAACACAATTCATCACGCGGCCAACACTGCATCACGCGGCCAGCAACTGATCTTTCTGAGCGATGGCCCACAGGAAGCCGGCCAGTTCGCGAGCCACCGCGACGACCGCCACCTGCGGAGCCTTGCCCTTCTCAAACACCAGATGCTGGAACTTCCGATGCAGTCGCTTCTGAGCCTTCCAGGCAACTTTGCTCACCTCGTCCGAGACCAGCGCGTTGCGGGCCCTCAACGCGCGACTCATCGCGGCCGGCTTCCAGTAATGCCAGGCCGCCTCGATCAGAATCCGCCGCACATGTTTGTTGCCGGTCTTCGTGATCGAACCGCGCTGCGTCCGCTGGCCACTGGAATGCTCGCTCGGCACCAGGCCCAGGTACGACATGAACGCGCC
>JABMPE010000646.1 GCA_013203845.1 Rhodopirellula sp.
CAGCGGGATTTCTCGTGGGAGCAATCCGTCCTCCAACTGTGCCGCGTGGAACCAGCAGGCTGAGAATCTGCCTGATGATGGGATTCACCTTCGGTGAAATAAATGTTCTCAGTAGTCTTCTAGCCGAGAATATGCTGCGTTGATCCAGATAGGAAATTTGTCCGGAAAATACAGAATCTGAAAGGAAAACAGGCCGTCTGCCTGATTTCGGCGGACGACCTGTTTTCAAGAGTTCTGTGGTGTCGACGATTTTTCGACGACCACGTGAACCGGTTATCGCCCGGTCCGGCGCCAAGTCCCGTACTCCCCCTGGGACGCTTCCGAGAGGGAGTATCGGCAGGAGAGTTCGCATACCTGACTGAAACCTGACAAGTTCTCATCCACTGTCGTGGGCATCTCTGGTCCGGAGCGGCCATTCATCTGGCGAGCCCGAAAAATGACGATGCAGCGAAGATTGACGATTGGGTAAGGTGTCGCAGTACCGATTATTAATCTCAGAGTGGCTCCACCATTACGTCGAAACTTGTCCTAACTGACTTGCATTTTTGTCACAGCGAGGTGCGCCTCTCCTCGGTGGCACGAAGCAGGTCTGTCCAGACACCGGTCAAAATGGTCCTCGGGCCGACGGACCCGGCGGATGGGACCGGATAATTTTGAAGTGGAGTACGTTAGTCAGTCTCTGTGTTTCGAATGGAGAAGCACGAGCCTTCGCAGAATTCTCTGCTGACTGCAACCTCTACGATTCTCGGATTTCCTGCAGGAATCGAAGGAGCTTGAAATGGCGAAATGGAACTGGCTGAAAGGCCTTCGCTGTGTGGCTGGCGTCGGTGCGACGCTGATGGCGAGCAGCATGGTAATGGCGGAAGACGCGAGCACGATTGCGAATGTCGCAAATCCGGATCATGTTTTCACGCAGACATCTTACAGCCTGGCTGACGAAGTCGGTGGCAGTTGCGGTACCGCAGGCTGTCAGTCAGACGGTTGCTCAGGCGGCGATGGCGGCTGCGACATGTTCGGTCTGCGTTGCGATCAGGAAGAATTCAACCCCTTCGACGGTGTCGATATCGGCGGCTGGACGCAGTTTGGCTACAGCAGCCAGAAGACGCTGTTCGACAATACGAACCGGCAGGCTAACCGCTTCAACTTGAATCAAGGCTGGATCTACATTGATAAAGCCGCTGAAAGTGAATGTGGCGAGTGGGCGTTCGGTTACCATGCCGACTTCATGTATGGTACCGATGGTCCGAACACTCAGTCGTTCGGAAATGCCGGTCAGAACTTCGACACTGATGTGGGATTTACTCGCGGTGCTGGCTACGGCTGGGCAATTCCTCAGCTGTATGTTGAAGCGACCAATGGCGACACAACGGTGAAAGCCGGTCACTTCTACACGCTGCACGGTTACGAGGTCGTTCAGGCGACGGGTAACTTCTTCTTCACTCATGCGTACTCGATGAATAACAGCGAGCCGTTTACTCACACCGGTGTGGTTGTCACACAAAAAGTGGGCGACGACACGGAAGTGTACGCTGGCTGGACAGCTGGTTGGGACACAGGTTTCACGCAGCGGAACAACAGCAGCAGCTTCATGGGCGGTTTCAGCACTGCAGTGACTGATGATTTGACCTTCACGTACATCACCAGCATGGGCAATTTTGGTGCGATTGGTGACGGGTACGCGTCCAGCGCCGTGCTGGACTGGCAGATCAATGATAAGTTGAATTACGTCCTGCACAACGACCTGTTGCGGGCGAACGCTGCTCACAACGACGTTGTTGCCATCAATCAGTACCTGCTTTACCAGCTGTCTGACTGTGTCGGCGTCGGTGGGCGTACTCAGTGGTGGAAGAACGACGGCACATCGGTCTATGCCATCACCGGTGGTTTGAACATCAAGCCGCATTCGCAGATTACACTCCGACCGGAAGTGAAGTACGACTGGAGCCCAGGTGGTACGGTGGCTGCTGTCGACGGCGTCGGTGGAGCCAAGTTGGCTGGTGGTTCTAATGCCGCGACGTTTGCGGTGGACTTGATCTTCACCTTCTAATCACAAAGAGTTTCGTGCGGTAAACTTGAGTAACACAGCCGGCTGGTGCCTTCGGGGGCCAGCCGGTTTTTTCGTTGAAAGTGCTGGTGTTTGACCGAAATGCGAACCGGCGCTAGACTGGACGCGTCCGACTCGGGAGTTTTCCTCGCGACGACCATTTCAACTTGACCGTGGTTTGCAACAATGCACGCTGTTCAATCTCAGATTGGTACTTCTGATCGCCGAGTCTTTGTGATTTCGGTTGAGATTATTGTGATTACGGTCTCCTGAGGGGCGAATCTGAGGCAATGCTGACACAAATATCGTCATAACCCTCAGGTCGCGGGCCTGAGGGTTTTTTCATAGACAATGGGATCGTACCTTCCGGTGGAGAGTGCTCCCGGCAGCCGAAACACAGTTCAGACAGGCAGTTACTCCGTTTGCAGGATAGTCGGGCGAGTTAACTCGCATCCGACAAGCAGCAGACGACAACAGGACGGCACTCATGGCCAACCGAATTCAGACGTACGACACGACTCTTCGAGACGGCAGCCAGGGGGAAGGCGTCAACTTTTCCCTGCAGGACAAGCTGATGATTGCCCGGAAACTGGACGATCTCGGCTTCGATTACATCGAAGGCGGGTACCCGCTTTCGAATCCCAAAGACGAAGAGTTCTTTCAGCGAGCCGCCGATACCGACTGGAAGCACGCCAAAGTCGCCGCGTTTGGCATGACCAGGCGGCGCGGGATCGGCTCGGAAGAAGACACCGGTATGTGTGCGCTTCGTGATTCGAAAGCGCCCGTCTGCACGGTGGTTGGCAAAACCTGGGATCTGCACGTCAACGAAGTGTTGCGGGTCGATGAGGCAGAAAACATTGCCATGATCCGCGACTCGGTCGCGTTTCTGGTGGCGGAAGGCCGCGAGGTCATTTACGACGCCGAGCATTGCTTCGACGGCTTGCGAGCGAATCCGGATTTCGCCCTCAAAACGCTCAAAGCCGCGGAAGAGGCTGGCGCGTCACTGGTCTGCATGTGCGATACCAACGGCGGACGGCTTCCAGAAGAAATCGCCGAGGCCGTTGATACGGTGCGAGGAGCGTTGTCGATTCCCGTTGGAATTCACTGTCACAATGACAGCGATCTGGCGGTAGCCAATTCGTTGGCCGCGCTCGATCGGGGAGCGATCCAGGTTCAAGGTACGATTAATGGCATCGGCGAACGTTGCGGCAATGTTTGTCTGTTGAGTGTCGTGGCGAATCTGCTGCTTAAGAAAGAGGGCTACGACGCGTTGCAGGAAGGCTCGCTGGCTCATCTCGCCGAATTGTCACGCTACGTGTACGAAATCGCGAACATGAATTTTCGTAACAATCAGCCTTTTGTCGGAACGAGCGCGTTCGCTCACAAGGGCGGGATGCACGTTCACGCGATCAATCGAATCGCGGAAAGCTACGAACACATCAAGCCGGAACTCGTTGGTAACGAGCGTCGCATTCTGGTCAGCGAACTGTCCGGTCGGTCGAACATTGTCGCCAAAGCGACGAAGTACCAGATCGAGCACGATGGGGAGCTGATGACGAAGATCCTGGAACGCGTTCAGGATCTGGAAAGTGTTGGTTATCAGTTCGAAGCGGCGGAAGCGTCGTTCGATCTGCTGATCAAAAAGGTCGCCGGCACCTACGAACCAAAATTCAGACGAATCCATCATCGAGTCAATGTGGAATCGGCGGCGGATACTCCGGCTCAAACCGAAGCGACGGTCAAGCTGACGGTCAACGGCGAAGTCGTTCACGTCGTGGGCGATGGAGATGGTCCGGTCAACGCGCTGGATGCGGCGCTGCGGAAGGCATTGCTGCCGGTTTATCCGAGTCTCGAAGAAATGACGCTGGTGGATTACAAGGTGCGTGTGATCAATTCCGCCGAAGGCACGGCGGCTCGAGTCCGGGTCGTGATCGAAAGCCGCGATGACGACGACGTCTGGAGCACCGTCGGCGTCAGCGAAAATATCATCGAAGCCAGCTGGCTCGCCCTGGTCGACAGCGTCGAGTACAAGCTGTTCAAAGATGAGGGGGCTGTCGCCTGAGGCTGTGTGCCACTGGCTTTGCCAGTAGGGTGCGTCTTGACCCACCACCGCGTCACGTGAATCGATGGTGCGTCAAGACGCACCCTACGAACTTCGCACATTTCGTTTCTAAAATTCAATCTCAACCTGATTTCATAGCGTCGCCGAACCATGAGCACAGAACTCCCTAAGCAGTATCAGCCGTCCGAAGTCCAGAGCCGCTGGCTCGATTACTGGAAGGAGAACGGCTACTTCGACGCCAATCCGAATCCGAATAAGAAGCCGCATACGATCATGATTCCGCTGCCCAACGTGACCGGTGCGCTGCACATGGGGCACGCACTGAATGGCACGTTGCAGGATCTGATCACTCGCTGGCGGCGGATGCAGGGTTACGAGGCACTGTGGATGCCCGGCACTGATCATGCCGGCATCGCAACGCAGGCGGTGGTTGAGCGGCGGATGTTTGAGGAAGAAGGTCTCACCCGGCACGACATCGGACGTGAGGCGCTGGTCGAGCGGATCTGGGCGTGGAAAGATTCCTACGAGAAACGGATTCTCGAACAGTTGCGTCAGCTCGGAGCAAGCTGCGACTGGCGGCGGACTCGGTTTACGCTGGACGAGGTTTGCTCGAAGGCTGTACGGCGCACGTTCTTTCGGTTCTTCAAAGACGGGTTGATTTTCCGCGGCAAGCGGCTGGTTAACTGGGATCCGCATCTGCAGACGGCGGTCGCGAACGACGAAGTGTTTCATGAGGAAGTCGATGGTCACTTCTGGACGTTCACCTATCCCGTTGTTGGCGAAGATGGCGAGCTGACAGGCGAGAAGCTGGCGTTCTCGACAACGCGACCGGAAACGATGATTGGTGACTCGGCAGTCTGTGTTCATCCGACGGACGAGCGGTACGAGCATCTCGTTGGTCTGAAGTGTCGTATTCCTGTGACTGGTCGAGACATTCCGATTATTGCCGACGCTTTGCTGGCGAAGAAGGAACTCGGGACCGGCTGCGTGAAAGTCACGCCGGCTCACGATCACAACGACTACGCCTGCGGTCTGCGGAACAATCTGGAGCAGATCAACATTCTCAACCCGGACGCCACGATCAACGAGACCGGCGGCGAGAAGTACCAGGGCATGGACCGGTACGACTGCCGCACGAAAATCGTCGAGGACATGGAAGCGCTTGGTCACTTCGTCGAAGTCGAAGACCGCAAGATCGAGCTGGCGCACAGCGACCGTTCCAAGTCGCCGGTTGAGCCATACCTGTCAGATCAGTGGTTCGTGAAGATGGACGATTGGGCTGACGGCAGGCCGGGACTCGCTCAGTCAGCGATGGACGCCGTGGAAGAGCGGCGCGTCCGTTTCTTCCCGCAGCGTTACCAGCGAACGTACCTCGACTGGCTCGGCGAAAAACGCGACTGGTGCATCAGCCGCCAGCTCTGGTGGGGCCATCGGATTCCGGTATGGATCGATCACTGCCGCGACGCAGAAACTGCAGAGATTCAAAAGCGTCATATCCAAAACCAGGACTGGTATGACGAATCAGCAATTAGCATTTACACGCATGGCGGCGACGAACCGCTGCCTGAAAAAATCGAAGGGACCGGCGCAGTAGCGTCCCAGCCGCAGACATCCTTACTTGTCTGTGTAGATGCTGGGCGAGACGAAATCGAGCGAGAGCTTGACGCCTTGGGCTTTAAGCAGGAAGACGACGTTCTTGACACGTGGTTCAGTTCGGCGCTTTGGCCGCACGCGACGCTGGGCTGGCCGGACACGGAGAGCAATCCTCCGCTGGCTGATGGCGATGCTGAGCCTTCTGAAAAGAACGAAGTTCTCGACTACTTTTACCCCGGCAACGTGCTGATCACCTCCCGCGATATTATCACGCTATGGGTCGCCCGCATGGTTTTGACCGGGCTGTACAACATGGGGGATATTCCGTTTTCGCATGTGCATGTGCATCCGAAGATTCTGGATGGCTTCGGGCAGACGATGAGCAAGTCGAAGGGGAACGGCTGCGATCCTCAGGACTTGATCGATCGGTACGGGACGGACGCCGTGCGGTTCACGATGGCGTCGGTCGCGGGCGAGACGCAGGACGTCAAGCTGCCGATGGGTTACGAGTGCCCGCATTGTCAGCACGTCGTTCCGCAGGCTCTGGACGGCAAGGGG
The DNA here is from genome assembly GCA_013203845.1 of Rhodopirellula sp. Taxonomy (GTDB): domain Bacteria; phylum Planctomycetota; class Planctomycetia; order Planctomycetales; family Planctomycetaceae; genus JABMPE01. The sequence goes on from JABMPE010000646.1 coordinate 6,258, forward strand.
CCGATGGTCAAGCCGGAGACCGTCAAAGGCACGCTGAAAGGGACTTCGGAAAAGGTGCTGATGCCGTGTCCGAAGTGCAAAAAGGAATCGCAGTTCTCGACGCCGCAGTACGATCTCGATCCGGCTCAACCAGCCGCTCGGATGGTCAGCGAGCGGTTTGAGTACGGTCGCAACTTCTGCAACAAGCTGTGGAATGCAGCCCGCTTCGCGATCATGAATCTCGAAGGCTACACGCCAGGGAAGATCGAAGAGTCTGACTTGCGTCTGGAAGATCGCTGGGTGCTGAGTCGGCTTTCGCGAGTCACCGAGGAAGTCACCACGCTGCTCGGGCGGTACCAGTTCGATAAGGCCACGCAGGCCATCCGCGACTTCACGTGGAACGAGTTCTGCGACTGGTACCTCGAAATGATCAAACCGCGTTTGAGGGACGAGGGTCAAGAGTCGAGGGACGAGGGGCAGGGAAGCAGCGAGAAAGCTGTGGCTCAGCGGGTTCTGGTCGGGGTTCTCGACGGACTGGTGCGGTTGCTGCAGCCGTTCACGCCGTTTATCTGCGAAGAACTCTGGCAGCGGCTGAACGAAGTCGCTCCGGAACGCGGGTTGTTCGAACCGGCGAAAGCCGCCGAGAGTGTCATGATTGCACCGTGGCCGGAACTGGCGGCGAGTCTGCAGGATAAGAACCTCGAAGATCGTTTCAGCCGGCTGCAGGAAACCGTCGTCGCGGTGCGAAACATTCGAGCGGTTTACGGCATCGGTTCGAGTGTGCCCGTCAAGCTGTTCATGAAATGCGAGCCTGGCGTCGCCGAAGAGTTGCAGGTCTGCGCAGACCAGTTCGAGAACCTCGCGAAGACGATTCTGGAAGCAGCGGGCGCTGAGGTTGATCGACCGGCAGCGTCGGCAAGTTTTAATCTGAAAGACGCCGACGGTTTTGTTCCGCTGGAAGGGCTGGTCGACGTGGCCGCCGAGCTGGAGCGTCAGAAGAAAGAAGCCGACAAGCTGCGAGGCTTTATCAAAGGGCATTCCGGCAAGCTGCAGAACGAGAAGTTCGTCAGCAACGCTCCGGAGAAAGTCGTGGCCGAAGTCCGGGAAACGCTGGCCGGCCTGGAGAAGCAGCTGGAGTCCGTTGAGGCCGTGATCGCTCAGTTGAGCGGCGGTTAACGGGTCGGAGTTCACTGGTCGAAACGGCGAGGCGATTGTTCCCGCCTGCATTTCTGGTGTGTCGACACGCACCCTGCGGCTGTTTCTTTTCCTCACTGATCGCCCGTTGTCGGCTGGTTGTGGCTTGGCCTGGGGGGCTCGCAAGCTCAACCGCCAGCCACCCGGCTCGTGATGTGCGAGCTGCGCGAAGTGGCGTTCTGCTTGTTGTCGTGTTGAGCGGCTGTCTGATTTGCCGGGACGCCACGTCGCATGCTCCCGTCTCTGAATGCTTACCAGGATTGCCAATCTGGAGGTCTGGGAAGAGCAGGAAGACTTTTCTGATCATAACGATTGTACGATCGCTCTCGCCCGAAACGCTCGCAGGACCACTTCAGACGTCAAAACCTGACCAGGGGTATGTCGATACTCCTGAAGCACGATTGGAACGTATCGGTCGTGAGAACTGTGACGCTGGCTCTGGTTGCCGAAGGATTGTCCGTTGTGCAGAGCGTTCTGCCCTGGGACTTTGCTGCAGCTGAAATGGGCAGGCTGACGGGTCGACTTGAAAGCGTCGCTTCTTCAGACGTGACGCGGTCTTGGGGCAAAGCGGACAGCTTCACCCGAATCATGCGGCAGGGTTACCGCAAGCAGACCAACCTCCATACATGGTTTTTGAGGAGAGAGCAGTGAGAATCGAATTCTCAGCACGAGCATGGATGCTTAGCGCAGCCACGGGGTTGGTGATCCTGCCATCAATGGATGTTGAGGTCAGAGCCGAATCTCAGGAAGCCGATTCGTCGATTTCTGAAACCTCCGGTGAGCCTGGCAAGTTGATCGAAAGACCGGCAACTCGAGAGGCGATCAGTACGTCGAAACCAGCGAGGGGTCTGTTCCCCAGTCTGTTTTCGAAAACGAAAGCCGAGCCTGCAATTCAATTACCGCCCAAAGAGCCCGGTGATACCAGAAGTGAAGTGCAGCGGCATCTGGACGAGCTTTATCGACGCGAAGGTCGAAGTGCTCCATCGCTGGACATCGGTCAGACGCCGAGTGCCGGGCTGAGCCAGTCGGTGCTGACTCCGGAAAGCAGCGTCGCTGAGGCATCGAGCGGCGGCCCGATTCGACAGGTCTCGTCGAACCCGTTCAAGCGGTTCTTTCAGAAGATCACACCATTCCATCGATCGAAAAGTGCGAACGACGAGAAGCCGGAGCATGTTGAGCCGCTGCCAGCAGCCGCTCGACGGGAACAGCTGAGACTTCAGCAGACGCCGATCGCGCAGCCGATCGCTCAACCAAAGCCAGACCTGGAGCCAAAGCTAATTCCCTTGACCACCGAAGGCGTCGCAGCTCGTCCAGCATTGCCGACACTGGATATGCTGGTTCCACCACCTCCGGCACCACCGGAAGTGGCTAACGCTGCCGAACCGGACGAGCAGTCTGCACCTGTTGAGGCTGCGGTTGCCGACGTGACATCGTCCGCAAAGGACGCCGCTCAACAGCTTCCTGAGTTTCTGCCGGCTGTTGAACTGCCGGAAGGCACCGCTCCGCAGATTCTGGCAACTGAATTATCTGACGAGCCGATCAGTTCGAAAGCGAAAACGGTTCTTGCTTTGCCAGAGCCTGATGAGTTGCTCGGGAACCCTTTCCCCGAACTGTCTGAGTCAGAAGCCGATGGGAAACCGGCAGAGGTCAAACCAGTCGTGGTCGTGAACAAAGCCGACGATAAGAAGACTGAAGCGGGCAATCCGTTCAACGGGTTGAAACTGGATGTCGAGTCAGCAGCAGATGCGGCCAAGGCAGATATCGTTCAGCAGACTGCTGCGGATTCGGTGTCGCTTCCAAAGCTCCCTGACCTGCCGGCTCCGGCAGAACTTGCTGCACCGGATAATGCTGTTCCTGCCGACAAGCTTCCTGAGATCACTCCTGCCGAAAAACCTGTTGTGAAAGCAACAGCTTCCAGCGGAGCCCACAACGACAAGATGAAGTTGATTGCTGAACGCAGCGAGTTGACGGGGTTGAAAGGCTTCTGTCCGGTTGCCTTGCGGGATTCACGAGAATTGAAGGACGCCAGACCACAGTTCCAGGCGAGGTTCAACGGGAAGATTTACAATCTGTCGTCAGCCGAAGCCAAAGAGAAGTTCGAGAGCAATCCTGAAGATTATGCTCCGGCAGCAGGTGGCCAGGACGTAGTACTGGCAGCGAACGGGGGTGTTGATCGGGAAGGATCGCTCGACCGGGCGGTCTGGTACCGAAACAGGCTGTACCTCTTCAGTTCGAAAAACTCGCACGAGGAATTTGTGGCTTCGCCATCGAAATTCTCAGTCGATATTGCTGATCAGGAGTAAAACCAGGATTCATTCGAAGCCGGAATGACTTAAGTTCTGGCCGGGAAATGGAAAATTCAGCCGAGGTCTGCGAGCTCATGTTCGCGGGCCTCGGCTTTTTTATTTGGCGATTCATTTGTATGGTGTTGTTCTATTTTGCTGTATTGTGTTTGGGTCAGTGGTTGCGGGTGGTTCTGCTGGGGTGGACTGTGTCAGTGCATACGGATCCGACACCTGAATCAGATTTGACAGATCGTGCAGTTCGGCAGCCTGGCTTCCACGACTTCCAGCTTCAGTGGGGTCGGAAACCATGAATAGCATTGAGATACGGTAAGGCAGTTATACAATTACCGCGCCCCGCCCGGACGGATCCATCTCGCGGACTCCCGTCAACCATCCCCATTTCGGCTTCGCTTTTTTGCCGAGTGCGGTCTCGCTGAGACCAATGTTGAGTACCCTTCACGTCTCGATCACCCCTTAATGCAGAGTTAAGAACGCGATGAACTATCATATCCTGCTGACCGGCGCTACGGGTCTGCTCGGAAGGTATCTGCTGCGTGACCTTCTCCTTGCCGATACCCCAGTGGCCGTGCTCGTCCGTCGCGGTCGCCGTCAGAGCGCGACCGAACGAGTTGAAGCCATGATGCTGAGCTGGGAAGCGATGCTCAGTCGCGAACTTCCCCGACCGCACGTTCTGGAGGGCGATCTTACGAAGCCAAATCTGGGGCTCAGCGACGACGACCTCAACTGGGTCGAGCAGAACTGTGACTCGGTGTTGCACAACGCCGCCAGTTTGACGTTCATCAGCTCGGACCCGGATGGTGAGCCGTGGATTTCGAATGTCACTGGAACTCAGAACGTCCTTGACGTCTGCGAGCGAACCGGCATCAAAGATTTCCATCACGTGTCGACATCGTACGTTTGCGGACTTCGTGATGGTGACGTGTTCGAGACGGAGCTTGATGAAGGGCAGGACTGGGGCAACGATTACGAACGCAGTAAGGTCCAGGCCGAGAAGCTCGTCCGGGAAGCGACGTTTCTGAGTCCTCCGACGTTCTACCGTCCGGCCATCATCGTCGGGGATTCTCAGACCGGTTTCACGACGACGTTCCACGGTTTTTACGCGACGTTGCACCTGGCCTACACGCTGCAGAAGTCGATGAACGCTGAGATGGGACGCGATCGCTCAATGCCGACTCGAATTACGCTCGATGGCGATGAACGAAAGAACTTCGTTCCTGTCGATTGGGTTTCCGCAGTGACGACTCACGTCGTTACGAATCGCGAATTCCACGGTCAGACATACCATCTGACGCCCGAGAATCCAGTTTCTGTCGGTGAGATCAAGAAGGTTCTCGAAACAGCTTATGGCTTCGAAGGGGCTGTTTTTCACGGTTCCGGCAAGCCTGTTGAGGATCCATCCGAAGTCGAGCAGCTCTTTTATGAGCATATTCGGGTCTACAACTCTTACTGGCGTGACGATCCGCGATTTGACGGTACGAACACCCGAACAGCCGCGCCGCATCTGCCTTGCCCAACGATCGACTTTGAGATGCTGTTGATGATGGCCAACAAGGCGATTGAAATGGACTTCCGTTGGAAGGACAAAGCACCTGGCGAGAAGGTTGCTGCCTCGTCGACTTAATGAAGTACTTCTGGACAAAACGCTCTGTTGGTTTCGACGGAGTTAACAGAGTCCTGCCTTCTAATTGCTGAAAGCTGAAAACTGCAGCCGTGATCGAATTTCGGTCACGGCTGCTTTCATTGGCGATCGCTGAAAAACGCTGGGAAGCCGGTGGCAGGGTGGCAAAATCGCCGGTGGGCGGGCACGTGAACAGCGCGTTGACAATCTGATTTTCACAGGACTACACTCGCCAACTTGTTTTCAGGCGGGTTGCAGCATGCCGGTTATCGTGATCGCTGTGCTGGACTGAGGTGTTGTCAAGCACTTTTTCGTCTGAATTTTGCATGGAGCCACACACTTCCTAATGGAGTGGAACAAGCCAGGATGAGCCTCACTGGATCTGCCCGCTACGTCGTTCCTGTTCTTGCCTTTGCTGCGACTTTCCTTTCCTGCCTGCTGGGCTAGCCCGATGCACTGCTTGCTGCGGAAGCGGCAAGTGAGGAAGCAATCGCTGCGCACGCTGCCGGAAATTCACCGATGGTGATCGGCTGCTGGCTCGCCAGTCTTGTCGGGTCGCTGATCGCCCTGTTCTTTGCCCGTCGCTTTTTCTTGTGGATGGTGATGCAGGACGAGGGCGACGATGAAATGGTTCGTATCGCCGAGCATGTCCGGAATGGGGCTGACGCCTACCTGAGACAGCAATACCGGTTGGTGGCCATCTTCTTCATGGTGACATGCGTTCTGCTCGCCGTCGTTGCATTTGTCTTCAACGCACAATCCGAGTGGGTGCCGTTTGCCTTTGTGACGGGGGGCTTCTTTTCCGGCCTTGCTGGCTGGTTCGGAATGAAGACGGCGACTCTGGCGAGTTCACGAACCGCTGCCGCCGCAAAAAATTCGCTGAATCAAGGTCTGCAGGTGGCCTTCCGCAGCGGTGCGGTCATGGGACTTGTGGTTGTTGGACTTGGGCTGCTTGATATCTGTGCCTGGTTCGCGGTGCTGAACTGGATCTATCCGGCTCTGCCTGGCGGACACATCATCGGTCTGGAAGAGATCACGGTCACGATGCTTTGCTTCGGAATGGGAGCCAGCAGTCAGGCACTGTTCGCACGTGTGGGCGGCGGCATCTTTACCAAGGCGGCTGATGTGGGGGCTGACCTGGTCGGGAAAGTCGAAGCGGGTATTCCAGAAGATGATCCACGAAACCCGGCCACAATCGCGGACAACGTTGGCGACAACGTCGGTGACGTCGCGGGAATGGGGGCGGACCTTTATGAATCATACTGCGGCTCGATTCTGGCCAGTGCGGCGCTCGGTGTGGCTGCTTTCAGCGGCTACCCGACGATGCAGTACATGATGCTTCTGTTACCGATGCTGCTGGCGGCTGGCGGAATTGTCGTGTCAATTTTCGGCATTCATCTGGTCCGTACAGAAG
>JABMPE010000647.1 GCA_013203845.1 Rhodopirellula sp.
AGCTACGGGCGCAAAGTATTTCAGGTTAATGGCTTGTGATAATCTCTCTGTGGGTGGTTTGAGATCGTTTTCAGAGCCGCCCCTGCGGTCGAATCGATTCGGCGAGGGATCTGTCGTTTTGGTAGGTCGGCCAAGGGCGGAGAGAGTACCACCGAGCCGTAATCCGGGGCAACAGATTGCATCGACTGGATGTACTCCCTGACTGAAATCACTCCGGATAGCTTTTCACCGTTAATTCAACGAGCCGCATGCCTGCCTGAACTGGGTTCGCCGTTTGGTAGGCTTTGGCGTCTTCCACTGGAACGAACGCTGCGATGTGGCCGTCAATCAGTCTGACTGCCCCCTGAGTTTCATGACGTCTTCGATGGTCGATCGGACGTTTCCGAGCAACGTAACTGACGTTCCGGGGAGTTGCTGAATATCAGCATGATGTTTTGCGATCGTCGCCGCGTTGTTACTGGTGCGAATCGAGGTACTCACTGCGAGGAAAAACGGCAGTGCGACGCCAACGGGCACGGCGGCAAGGTGTCGTTAATCCCAGCCCATGGCCAATCCGCAACGAGACGACGTTGCCAGTACGCATCGGTGTGGCCGGCATCGTGAGGCTTTTCGGCAACACACTGTACTTCGTTCATTGATCTGACTCGCCGGAGGATATTGATTCGCCAGATTGTAACTGGTTTCCAGGTAAAGCTTTGCGGGTCAGGATTGTTAGAAGTGTAAAGGTTCCGTGACGCACTGGCATTCAGAATGCTTAACAGTGACCCAGCCAGCGGGCATTCAGAGCGATGAAAGTGAAAGCCTGCAAACCAGACACTGCCAGCCAAGAGGAAACACCTGATGAAAACTTTATTCACACGACTGCTCAACGATGAAAACGGATTTCTGATGTCGGCTGAGCTGATTCTGTTGGCATCAATTCTCGTACTCGGACTTGTGGTCGGGCTCTCTGAAGTTTCCTTCGCGATTAACAACGAGCTTGAAGACGTGGCTTCGGCGTTCAGCTCAATGAATCAGTCTTACTCGGCCAGCGTGTCGCAATCACATGGTAAGGGACGACATTCAGGAAGCCGCTTCAATGATGATCGCGACAATTGCGACAGCCAGTGGGACATTCAGGGAAGCGGCTGGCAGAGCGAAAACTAAGTGTCGGCGATGCGATCAATTGGCGTTTCTGGTGGCTGCATGAAGACGGCCCGAGTGTTGAGATCAACACACGGGCCGTTCGGCGTTTCCGCGTTGCTGTGGAAATGCGTTCGCATTTATCCTGGGCACGGTTCTGATCAGGATGGTGGTGGCGGCGGCGGTAGAGTCAAAGCCGGCGGCTCGTTCGTGTCGAATTCTGAATCCTGAAGCGGCTCGGTGGTGTCGCGTGAGGCTTCGCGAACGCGCACGCCAATGATGGTGACACGGGGAACTTGCCGAGGTGAGGCGGACTCAACCGGGTTGTCAATCGTGGTGTTGGAGTCTTCTGATCCGGTGCTCGCTGCGTTGAGGCCAATTGATGTTCCGGCAGCTGAGTTGTCTTGAATTCCGCTACCGCTTTCATTGCGAGCGACGGCCAGACTCGTGTTTGGATTGAGTAGATCCAGTCGAGTCGTTCCGTAACGAATCCCTGCCGGCGACGCGGCGGTCCACCACGGGGCGGTTGCCTGATCGGCTGACAACGGTTTGCTTACCGGCTCTCCCAGAACAACGACCAACGGCTCTACTTTTGCCTGGCTGGGGGGAAATTCAAACAGTAGCGTGACGCCCGCCAGCACTGGAGACGATGGTCTTAGCGGGTTCCCTCCGTCGATCACTCCGCTGAATCGGATCACCGTTTCTCCGGATGGATGCGTCTCGATGCTGCTGTGTCGGATCGCTCGGGCAGCGTTGGCTGGACCGGGAAAAACAACGGCGACACTCGCCAGCTGTGATTGCCACACAGGGTCACAGGCGATGACCAGGTCATCGTCACCAAACTTCGGCTCCACCGCGACTCGCATCGACGTTCGCAGTCGCTGGATCGTTGCCGGTGGTACCGGGTGAGTTTTTGCGAGTTCCGCGGCGGCCTGCATCAGGCTGAGAATCGGCAGCGATGCCAGCGTGTCTTCACTGGCGAGAGCCTGCGCGAGCTTCTCTGACTGGTGCTGACGGTAATACATGCCAACCAGAGCAACGGTGCTGCGAGTCGTCTCCAGATCGACGTCGATGTTTCGCAGGATCGCGTCTTCGGCGTCTTTCAAATCGCCATGCTGTTCCAGGACCTGAGCGGCCATCAGATTCGCCTGCCAGACATCGGGCGAGTGAGCGAGTGCCTGGCGAGCCGTTTTGTCCGCGTTGGGCTGCTTCAGGTAGGTCTGAATGACCGCGAGATTCGCCAGCGACGCGGCCATCATGTCGTCGCGTCGAAAATGTCCGTATCCGAGATTCGCCAGGTTGTCGTACGTTTTGGAAGCCGCCACAAAATCGCCAAGCCCCTGCTGAGTTCTCGCGAGGTAGTACCAGTAGGGAGGATAGCATTCCATGAACGGTTCCATCCGCTTCAGGATGCGAAGGCGCTTTTGCAGGTCGAGTTCCAGGATCGCTTCCGTCAGGTCGTCCAGGTCGTTTCCGCGAACCAGCCATCTGTCAGGAATGTTGCGTGACTGAGTCAATTTCCAGAATGTGTCGAGGAACTTTGACGACTTATCAACGACGGCCGTGATGCGGTTTTTTTCGACCTTCCAGGTGTCGAACTCGCGAGTCCAGCGCATATCTCGATAATCAAGCCACGAGTTGACGCCCGAATAGACAACGCGATCGAAAGAGAGCGTCGCCATCTGCGCGGCCATAGCGAGTGCGGTGCCACCCAGTTCACGATGGAGTGCCTTTTTGAATCTGTCGTGCAGAACGTCGGTCTCGCGTTCGGCAATTTCAATCTCAGAGATTTCATCCAGCACGCTGGTGTACAGCTTGATGACCGCTTCGTCCGCGATTCCGTCCAGGTTCAGGTTGTTGAGAATCTTCTCCTGCTCTTCCAGCATGACTCGCTTGGAAGGGTTCTGTCGGATTCGATGAAACGACGCGCGGCAGTAGTTTAACGCCACGGCGGTTGAGCGATCACGACTGTCTGGATTCGTCGATTTTCCGTCTGCCGCCATGCCCCGTGAGGGTCCTGGCAGAATCACAGAGCACGCCAGCAGTAACGTGAAAAACTGTATCGACAACGATTTTTTGCTGTTGGACATCACTCGACGAGTGGGCAACATCAACCACTCCCTTTCAACTCAGACACGACGCTGGATTTCGAACACGACGCTGGATTGCGGTAAGGCTTAAGCGGAGAGCTTTCCGGCATCCCAGGCAGGTGCCGGAAATCTCTGCGACGCTTCAGTGTATGTGGAGCAAGGCAGTCGCGAGCCCATTTCACGAGCTGGACCAGCAAACGAGTGGCCAGTCGGATCTACCATACCGACTGGGGAAACTTTGACGCGGCAGTCAAAGTTTCACGAACCGGTACCATCCGCCACCCTTTCGCAGCCGTCAGCCTTATCGCGCCGACATCGCCTGCACATCACCCGTTCGAGTCGCATAGAGCGTTCGTGCTTCGCTTGATTCTCCGGCGGTCACAAAAACTTCCGACCGGCTCAAAGGCAGGGTGGCGAACCGAATACGTCTGCAGTTGTCACGTTCAAAAGCACAGCAGGGCCAGGCGTATCTGGTAGCCATCCATGGTCGATTCCACGGTCAATTAGCGCCAGCACATGACGGGGAAGAAGAGATTGTTTCACTGTGCGTCCAACGTAGAACTTGGATTCCATCACCGGTAATCGCGAAACAACCAATCCGTTGACACGTAGGACAGCACCATTTGATTCGCTCTGGATGTTGACGGTCAGTGCAACGTGGTCGCCAGTTTGAGACGCCTCGCTCACGACGTACCGAAACACGGCGGACTCGGTTTTGATCGTGTTGCTATTGCGTTTAGGGAGCATGCGGATTCGGGGCGGCGTTGCCGTACAACAGGATTGTTAACGACAGCCCTGTCGTTAATGCAGGGCAACGATGGCGATGGTATGAGTATTAGCTTGCAGATGGCAATCGTGGTGGATGGGCGTTTGCCTGGCCGGCCCGATGGAAGGTCAGCCAGCAAAAATGCTCGGCAGGAACTGGTCCTGCCGAAGTCTGACGGAAGAGAATGCTCGCTTCGTGCGCGCGTCGTTTGCTGTGGTCTGTCGGTTTTCCTGAGTTGTGGCAAACCATTCACTTTGCTCGTGACGCCAACGAATCATCGCCGTCTGTTCTTTCGACAGGCGATTCCTGTTGATCGTCGCTGGCCGCCCATATCTCGTCGTGCAGTCCGAGATTCATCTTCGTTTCCATCAGCCCGCAATACAGTACCGGGACGACAAACAGTGAAACGAGTTCAATTAACATTCCCGAAAAGACGGGTAACGCCATCGCACGCGCGACGTCGGCTCCTCGACCGGTAGCAAACATGACCGGCAGCAGCGCCGCGAATGTGGTGAAGGCAGTCATCAGGCACGGTCGGATACGGCGTTGTCCGGCATCAATGGTGGCCTCGCGCAGATCCTGAGAAGTGTTGAGCTGACGGCGGGCGAAGGTCTGTCGCAAATAAGTCGCCATCACGATGCCGTCGTCGACGGAGATTCCGAACAGAGCGACGAAGCCCACCCAGATTGCGGTGTTCATCTCGATGCCGAGCAGACCCAGCCCGATCATGCCACCGGCAAACGCCACCGGAATCTGCAGGAAGATAATCAAAGCGACGGTGACATTCCGAAACTCAAGATAGATCAGCAGGAAATTGATAAACACAACCAGCGGGACAATGATCAGCAATCGTTGATTGGCTTCAATCTGATTCTGAAACGAGCCGACCGGCAGTAATGAGTACCCCGCTGGCAGATTAAGCGATCTGTCGACCTGAGCGGCTCGCAACGCTTCCTCAACGCTTTTGACCGTTTCAAGATCGCCTGACAGGCCCGATGGAGAAAAACTTACATGAGCGACCAGCCGCGCATCCTCACTGTTAATCATGCCTGGCCCCCACGTCATGTTCATTTTCGTGAGTGAATCGAGTCGCACCACTTCGCCGGTCGGCGTCACTACGGGGAGTCGCGACAGTTCGTCAATGCGCTCTCGCAGGTTTCGCTGATAACGTAGTGCGATCGGATAACGCTCCCGGCCTTCCACGGTCGTGGTCAGATTCATCCCGCCCAGGGCCGCTTCGATAATCTGATTGACCATCATTGTGGACATGCCGAATCGTGCAGCGGCGTCACGATCAACCTCGAATTCGATGTACGGTTTACCCATCACGATGTCCGGATTGACGGTGGCCGAGTTGACCGACGGTATCTTTCGAAGCTGCTCAGCCACCTGCAGCGATGCATCAGCGAGTCCTTCCAGACTGTCGCCAGAAATCCGAATGGCCATTGGGGCTTTGATTCCGCTTTGCAGCATGACGACGCGGCCTTCGATCGGCTGCAGTGGTGATGCTGGGGTCACTCCCGGCAGCGTGGCCACGGCGTTGATCTGAGCCCAGATGTCATGCACCGTCACTCCGGGACGCCACTGATCGGTCGGCTTCAGCATCACGTAGCTCTCGATCATCGCCGCCGGTGCCGGGTCGAGCGCAGATTCCACGCGACCGATTTTCCCCAGCACATTGGCCACCTCAGGGATCTCTTTAATCAACGCATCCTGAGTCTGCAGAACCTGCATGGCTTCCGTGAAACTGGCAGCGGGATACAGCGTCGGCATGTAGAACCAGCTTCCTTCGTCCAATGCAATCCAGTCGTCGGTGCGCAGGCCAGGAAGCGAATGTTTGAGTGCGACATATCCAGGAAACGCGTGCGGCTCTGCGCCCAGCGAGCGACAGACGGATTCAAACGGCCGCAGAACGGTTGGCAGTCCGGTCCACGCCCCCAGCCCCAGCACCATGATCAACGCCGGAGCCGCCATGAACGTCAGCTTGTGGCTGAGAAAAAATCGCAGCAGCGGCGTGTAGAAAAACAGAATCAATCTGCTGGTTGGATTCTCTTCAATTGGACGCAGTCGCTCACGAGTCAGCAACCAGACGCCTCCCCCCATAAGCAACGCCAGGATTGTTGCTGCTGTCAGCGTTCCCACCGGCAGTTGCTCGGTCAGTCCATACTGCGCACCGATTAGAACTGCGGCAAAACTGCCCACAGCGGCGACGCCGGTGACAGCATAGCTCAGCCAGAGTCTCCACTGCGATGTGCGTAACAGCAGTCGTGATAGCAAAGGGACAAGCAACAGTGCCACCAGCACCGCTGCAATCATGGCGAAGGTTTTCGTCCATGCCAGTGGAGCAAACAGTTTGTAGTCGCGGCCTGTCAGAAAAAAGATCGGCAGGAAACTGACAATGGTCGTTGAGACACCCGTCAGCACCGCCGAGGCGACTTCTTCTGTGGCCTCGATCACGACTCGCTCACGAGTTTTCCGAGGTTCAGGCTGCCGCTCCCACTCCACCAGATGCTGGTAGATATTCTCGGAGATGATGATGCCCAGATCCGCGACTTCGCCGATGGAAATCGCAATGCCTGCCAGCGACATGATGTTGGCATCGATGCCGAACACCCGCATTCCGATAAAAGCCATCAGGACTGTCAGCGGCATTGTAATCGCCACCACAATGCTGGCTCGAATGTGAAGCAGAAACAGCATCACGACGACCAGTGTGATGGCCAGTTCCTGCTGCAATGCTTCAGTCAGCGTGCCGACAGTCTCGTCGATCAGGCCGGTGCGATCGTAGATGGCATGGATGCGTACCCCTTTGAGTCCCGGTTCGATCTGCTTGATCTTCTCTCGGATGCGGTCAATGACGTCGCGAGGATTTTCACCAAAACGCATCACCACCACACCACCGACTGCTTCGGAACCATTCAGGTCGATGGCTCCGCGGCGAAAATCAGGACCGGTCTGCACGTGACTCAGATCGCGAATTCGGACCGGAACGCCATCGCGGGACAAGACGACGGTGTCCTCAATATCCTTCACGGCCTGAGTCGGATCCTGGTCGGCTCCGATAAAGCCGCGACCGCGAATGATGAACTCCATCCCGTTCGACTCGACGGTCTTCGCGCCGACGTCGATGCTGGAATTGCGGACAGACTTGATCAACTGGTCCAGCGGGATGTTGTGGAACCGCAGTTTGTCCGGGTCGACTTCAATCTGATACTGCCGCACGTAACCGCCGACGCTGGCGACCTCACTCACACCTTCGACGGCCTGTAAATCGTATTTGACCACGAAATCCTGCAGGCTTCGCAGGTCGGCCAGATTCATGTCTGGCGGCGGCTCCAGTACATAATAAAAGATCTGGCCCAGCCCGGTGGCGTCAGGACCGAGCGTTGGCACCACTCCTTCCGGAAGTGCCGAAGCGGCTGTCCCCAACTGCTCCGAAACGCGTGATCGAGCCCAGTAGAAATCGGTGTCATCCGAGAACGTTACCTGGACAAAGCTGTATCCGAACATACTGCGTCCGCGGACGCTGGTTGCCTTCGGTACCGCCAGTAACCGCACCGACAGCGGATACGTGATCTGATCTTCGACGTCTTTCGGTGACCGTCCCGGCCAGGCAGTGAAGACGATGACCTGGTTCTCACCGATATTTGGGATGGCATCGATCGGCACCGTCTTTGCGCAGTACCAGCCGTAACCCGCCAGCGCGACCGTCAACAGAATGACAACCAGCGGCTCACGCACGCAGAAACGAATCAATGACTTCAACATGTTCTTATTTCCGACAGGATGCCAACGAATCACGCGAATGGAACGAATCACTCAGTAGAATCTGAAGCACCTCATTCGTCATATTTGCGTCATTCGTTGGCCGCTTCTGCACCTACTACAGCCGCGTTGAACTCGTGGACTTTCTCGCCGCAGTGCAGCATCTCGCTGCCGAAGTATGGGTTGATCAGGTCACCGCCAGGTTGCAGCCAGTCTCCGCTGCCGCCTTTCACCATCGGGCAGAAAAAATGGATGAGCGGTTTGGTGGATTCGGCACCTCGTACCTGCGTCGCCAGTGTGACGATTGCGTGGCTGATGGTTTTGAATGCCTGGCGAGCAGCTGGCAGTTCCATGTGATGCAGATGCTCGGCAGGTTGGATGATCGACCGCAGTTGCTCCCGCGACATTTCCGGGAGTGCTGAGGAATCGCTCAGTTCCTTTGCCAGTCGATGCACTGTCGTCGCGGATTTCATCGATGGCTTCGTGTCATCGGCGAGAGCCTGCTGGATCTCGAAGTATGCCGCGTAGAGCGATTCAATGTTCTGGCCGACGTCACCGGCAACGGGCGTTATGGAGATCTGTTTGAACTCCAGCGGCGCATTGGGTTCTGCTTGTCGGGCGATCGCTCGCGCCGGATCGATGAGACTCGGATTTCCTGCAAGCTGCATTTGTGAGTCGATCAGGAAGTTTCCGGCCGTCGCGACTTTTTCGCCTTCTTTCAAGCCGCCGAGAATGACGACTCGATCACGCAGGATCGGACCAAGTACGACCGTGCGGATCTCGAATCGACCAGGTTCAGTTTCGACATAGACCACGCTGCTGGAACCCGCCATCAACACGGCAGACCGCGGCACGTACAACGACGTTGGCTGTTCGACGGGATTCTTTGCGTAGCCGTAGCGAGTCGTCGGCACGAGGTCCATACCACAGATCGGACAGGGACCAGGCTGATCGCGAATGATCTGCGGGTGCATCGGGCTGATCCACCTTCCGGCGAGTTCGGCATCGTAGACTTCGCCCAGTTCACCAATCTGCAGATAGATGGTGGCTTCCGCATAATCGCCTGGGCGCAGCAGGCGTTCTTCGTTCAGGAATTCCACACGCACGCCGACCGTTCGCTTGCGGTCGTCGACGGTCGGATCGATGAACGCGACCCGCCCTTTGATCTTCTTGCCGGGCAGCGATTGCATTTCGGCGTCCACGTGCTGACCGAAACGAATTCTCGCCGCATCTTCTGGAAAGAGTTCCAGCATCAGCCACACCGTCGACAGGTCAGCGATGCGATAAATCGGCTCGCCTGCTTTGACGTACTTCCCTTCGACCGCCAGCTTTTCGATCACGGTGCCACCACTGGCGGTGTAAATAGTCAACCGCGATTGCGCGGTGCCCGTTTTATCCAGCTCGGCCAGCTGGTCATCTGTCATGCCGAGTTCCGTCAGCCGCTGCCGGGAACTCGTTACCAGCTTTTCCTGAACCTCACGCACGGCAGCGAGCGTTCCAGTCGTCATCTTTTCCAGCGACTTGTGGAATTCAACGTAAGCGACCTGAGCGCGATACAGTTCGGGGCTGTAGACCACAGCCAGATGGTCGTCCTTCGCGACATCGACTCCGGTGTAGTCGGCGAACAGCCGCTCGATCCGCCCGTCGATGTACGAGGAGATGGTGGCCATGCGACTTTCGTCAATCGCGATGGCTCCGACGGTTTCGATCGTCGCGGCGAGCGGACCTCGACGAACCTCATCTGTCTGAATATTGGCAAGTCGACGTTGCGCCGGTTCGATCTTCACGGAGAACTGATCAAGATCTCCTCCCGATGAAGTTGCCACCACCAGCTTCATGCCGCAGATCGGACATCGACCTGGCCCCGGCTGCCGAATTTGAGGATGCATCGGGCATGTGTGAATCGCCTGAGCATCCTTGCCGGAAGCAACCGTTGATGCACCATTCGCACCGATCCAGCCCACTCGTTGAGCCGCTCCGACAACCACAATCAGCATCAGCCCTGCTCCCAGAAAGACGACGGGGACCATCAATTTCTGCAGCCACCAGCGTTGCGGTCGCGCGGCGGGTTGGGCCGGTTGATTGGGGGATGCCGCTTGTGGGGATGTTTGGGACATGAGAAGCGCCCTTCAGAGGCAAAGCAGGATCGACGGCGACAGGCGGGTTGGCACGGCAGTCGTCACGAACGGATCAGAGCCGGTACGACAGAAGAGTTCCGGAAACTCAAGCGTTGACCAGGCAGCATGGATTCTCGCGATTCACGGGCAACTCAATGAGGTTGCACGGCGCGGTCGATCTCAAATGCGCCAAACGCAGTGCAGTGTCTGCACGGATGGCGGCGCCGAATGTGCGATCGGCGACTTCCCGAATGCGGGCTTGACCTTGAAGATTTCTGGCCGCGGCTGCGACAACGTTTGATTGCAGCATGACAGCCAGACAAGGCACTCTTGAGCCTGCTGGCTGCTCGAAAGCGGCATGAACGGCATGGGTTCGCTATCGGCGAAACAGTGACAGTCAGTCGGCTTTCCGTGCTGGTTAACGGTCCCCTGACAACACGGTTGCGATACTCGGCTGTTAACAACGCAATGGGGACAACTGGTCGACGAGGCGTCTGACTGGCAGCAGACCTGATCAGCAACGCCGCCGGACGAACAACAGTCGCGGCACAGCATCGGCCCAGCAACTATTGATTGTGCGAACAGCGATAACGCAGTCAGAGCAGTGACAACAGTTCTAGTCAGTCGACGGGGCATGGGAACCGCACAGCAAATCGGATCATAGAAGCGGACAGCGAACTGCATTCTGCGCATTCGCTCGACTGGCCGCCAGACAAAAGTATTCAGGCAGCATTTCGCGTGCCGAGCGTCTGACTACTCTACCGGAGAAACGGTGGGGACCGGCAGAGGTGTGGGTGTAGTTTCCGTACCGACCGCCTGCTCGATTCGCGCCAAGGCTGTGGCGAGTTGGCCGGTTGCCCGGTGCTGCCCCTCTTCCAGGGTCAGAACATTCAAAAAGTCCCGAATGACGCGGTCAAATTCGACGGATCCGTTCGAGAACGACTGCACGTCAACATCGCGCGTCTCGCGAGCCTGTGGCAGGAGTGTCTCCGTGTAAAGTCGACGAGTCTCGCTCGCCGCCTGAGCCTGCTCCCATAAGTCACGTAACAGCGCATCGTACCGGTTTCTCAATTCGTCCGTGGAAGCGTGTGACGCCGAGTGCTTCCAGTTGGCTTCGTTCTCCATCGCCTCGTACTTTCCCTGCCAGATCGGGACGCTGACCTGTGCACCGAGCGAGTAGGCATCCTGTCCGACACTCACTACACCAGACGTCGGACGGTTGTCGTCGATCAGAAACCAGCTGGCATTGAGAGTCACATTTGGACGGCGTTCCAATCGAGCGACTTCAATTCCCCAACGTGTCGCGTGAGTCCTCAAATGAGCCGCGACGATGGCCGGCTGGTGTTCGTCCGCCAGCTGTCGCAGAGTCGCGTGTGACCAGTCCGGTAACGACACATCCAGCTGATCGGGGATCCGCACCGGGTAATCTGCATCTCGACCGACGGCGCGATTAAGTTCCGCTTTCGTCGATTCCACCTGTTGCCGCAAAGTGACGAGTCGCTCATAAAGCCGACTCAACTCCAGTGACCCGAGTTTGACATCACCTTCGGAGGCGGCTCCAGTCGCAATGCGGGCGTTGGCGATTTCGATCAGCTGCTTTAACTGGCTCTGATTCGCCGTGTTAATCTCGATCTGCCGGCCCAGTACGAACAGCTGGTACCACGCGATGCGCACCTCTGCAAGAACCTTGAGTCGCTCGGCTCGCAATGCTTCCTGGACGGACATCGCGTCATAACACGCCTGCTGCGCTCTCGCATCGAGACGCTCCAGCGAGGGAATCATCTGCATAAAGCTGAGATTCGCGCGTTGCGATCCCGCGGCGGTTTCAATCGGATTGACATAGACGTTTGCGCCGACCGTTGGATCGGGCAGTTTGTCGACATACCCGGCTTTCGCCCACGCCGCTTGAACTTCCTGTTCAAGACGCCGTACCACCGGATTGGATGCTGAAGCCAGTGTTTCCAGTTCACTCAGCGATGTCGATGTTTCACGCGACGTGCGAGAGCTTGTTTTTCGTGGTCGACTGACCTGCGTTGAAGAAGCGTCACTGCCGTTATCAGAGACAGTATTTTCTGAGTACGAAACGAGCAGCACTGGGGAATCAGATTCGTCGGCTCGAACGCTGACCGTGTCCGTCGACTCAGCCAGAGAAATCGCTTCAACAGCCTCGGTCGGGCGTTCCGTCCGGACGGCCTGGTGGCGGCCAGCGCACCCTGTCGAGAAAACTATCAGAAACAGCGGTACCCATGAACAATATTCGCCGAGCGTTGCAACAGAACTGCCTGCCGACTGATTGCGACGAAACTGTTTCGAATAGGCCATTGAATCAACTTCAACCATTGAAGTAAGCAGGCTGCGAACAGGCGTTCCTGGCGGGTTGTGGTGATGCTTCGGCTGTTGTCGAGACATGACACAATCATCAGCCCTATCGGCAATGGCGGCCCGCCCCTGCAGCACAATCCGCAGGACCCACACAGGCAAACCAGAAGATGAACAGTCAGGCAGGATGGGTAAAAAGATCGACCAGCTGGCCACGGACAGGAATCAGGCAGAAGCGGGGGACGTGACGGAAAAGTTCAACGCGCACCGCAGCGTCTGTGATCAGTACCTTCGAGAAGAACTTCCTCGTTTACTGGCAGTCATTCCGTGTGCGAACTGTCCCGCATGGAGCCAGCTGTCGATTGATCGCCTGAACTTCGGAGTCACGACTGTTTTCAGAAAGTGGTGAAGATGACACACTCAGTTCCTGAAGAAATTCTGATCAAGTCACCTGTCACGAAATCTGAATGACACTCACCGTCGAAATCATCGGTCCCATTCTGGCGGCGATCAGCGTTGTGGTCTCGTTGTTCGCCTCAGGCCACGTCGTCCTTTACAAGCGTGATTGCCGAGCGGCAATCGCCTGGGTCGGGCTCATCTGGCTGGCTCCGGTTATCGGTACCGGTCTGTATGTCATGCTCGGTATCAATCGAATTGAGCGGCGAGCACGCACGCTACGTCCGGGCAGGACGGTTGTTGATCAAACCAGCTCGACACTGGAGCCTTCGTCAAGCCCGCACGCAGCCAGCTTCCGCCCGCATCTCGTTCAGATGTCGAAGCTCGTTCGAAATGTTACGGGGCAAGAACTCACGTTTGGCAACACGGTTGAGCCACTGTCGGGAGAGGATGAAACTTACCCGGCGATGCTGGCGGCCATTCATTCTGCCCGACGAACCATCGGACTGAGTACTTACATATTCGATGCAGACGACGTCGGCATGGAGTTCGCGAAGGCTCTGGCGGCAGCGGTGAAACGTGGTGTCGAGGTACGCGTTCTGATCGACGCTGTCGGCGCGGAGTACGCACTGTCGTCCGTCGTCTCGCTACTGGAAGAATTCCAGGTTCCCGTGCGGACCTTTAATCCGCCTCTGATTTCGTGGCGATTTCGATACGCGAATCTCCGTAATCATCGAAAGATTCTCACGATCGACGGATCGACTTCATTTACCGGGGGCATGAATATTCGCGGCGGTTGTGTCACATCGAAGAAATCGACGGTGGTGGTCGATGATCTCCACTTCCTTCTCAGCGGGCCGATTGTCAAACACGTGCAGGACACCTTTGCCGCCGACTGGCTGTTTGCAGCCGATGAATCTTTGACGGGCGAAGGTTGGTATCCGATTCTGAACGATACGGGAAACTGCATCGCTCGTGGTATTGCTGATGGTCCCGATGAACAGCTCGATCAGTTGCGGCTGACATTGCTTGGTGCGTGTCAGTGCGCAGAGCGATCGCTGAAGATTATCACTCCGTACTTTCTGCCTGATGCTTCGCTGATCAATGCGCTCAATGTGGCGGCGTTACGAGGCGTGTCTGTCGAAATTCTCATCCCGCAACGTGGAAACGAAAAACTGGTGCAGTGGGCGTGCGAAGCTCAGCTCTGGCAACTGGTCGATCGCGGTTGCCAGATTCGAAGAACACACCCGCCGTTCGACCACACCAAGCTGCTCATTGTGGACGATGACTGGATTCTAATGGGCTCAGCAAACTGGGATCCCCGCAGCCTCCGGTTGAATTTCGAATTCGGCATCGAATGCTATAACCAATCTCTTGCAGTGAAACTGTTAAGCATTTTCGAGGCCAAGAGAACGGCATCCGACCTGGTGACAATGACCGAACTTCAGTCGAGAAGCCTTCTGATACGACTGCGGAACGGAGTGGTTCGTCTTGCCTCACCATTCCTTTAACTCATCGGTAAGCCACCGGCTCTGCCGGAGGTCATGGCTGGCCCGGGAACGTATCGATGAGTTGCTGGACAGCACCAGCCGCGACCACTCCAGGGAATTATGGCATCACGAATTCGTGTTCGTTATCGCGAACCGTCAGCACCGGACAAGGAGCCTTGCGTACGACTTTTTCCGCAACACTTCCCAGTAACATGTGGGCGATGGCACCTCGCCCGTGCGTTCCAAGTACGATCAGGCCAATGTTATTTTCCCTGGCATAGCGCACCGTCTCGACGAACGGGTGGCCGTGTTTCACGGCTCGTACAACCTTCAACTCGCTTGTAGCGTCGACGCTCAGATGATCGAGCTGCCTGACGGCCGCGGCTTCCAGCTCAGCTTCTGTCTCGGGCGGGAAGTAGGCGCCTTCACCATAGGCCAGCGGCATCGCCTCAATGGCATGCAGCAGATGCAGTTCCGCGCCAAACTTTGCCGCCAGTTCGGCTCCATACAACAGTGCCTTATTACTGTGCTCACTGAAATCTGTCGGGACAAGAATCTTCTTCAGCGTGATCATGGTAACGGCTCCTGAAACTCTAGGTGGATACGGCATGCCGGCCATTGCCAGCTCGAAAGAAAACAAAGCAACAAAAGTGCCAACTGTCCGGAAAATACGTCGATACGGTGTCTTGGCAGACGCTGGAGAAAAGTCGTCTTGTACCAGGTATTCACCATGCCTGGAAATCATATGTTTCCCAGACAGGCGAGCTGGTCTCCGCCCTGCCGTTCATCACTAGCCATTCCGCTACGTGAAAGGAGCAGATTGAGGGACCACGCTGCTGAGTGACGAACGTTTCGCCGTGGGAGTTGTTTCTCCGCGAGGGGCAGATTCCGGAAGTTGTACGCTAACTGATGACGTCTGCTCATCTCGACGGAGCGGGATGGCTATGTTGTAATGGATTCGCCGCAGAGGGATCCACATTGTGATTTATCGATAAACAACGGGTTTCCCGCCTGCGCGGGAGTGACGAAAATCGCCACCTGCTCTGGAACGACGAAAATCGCCACTCTCATTGATTTCAGGACGTTGTTTCGGACGCGTTGCAGGAAGATCAGTTGTTGATGCCCTGACCATGATCAATCCTTATCTTCACGACGCAGGACGAGCACCGGGCACTCTGCATGGTGAAGAACGCGCTCGGCGACAGAGCCCAGCAGAATGCGGCGTAAGCCATGGTACCCATGCGACGGCATAACGATCAGTTCGGCACTGGATTCCTTCGCGTAGTCCGCGATTTTCAAACCGGGATTGCCGACCTGAACGAGTTCCGTCAGTCCGGTCAGTTCATGACGCCTCAGGAATTCGCTCAGAAACTCGCCAGCCCTCACTTTGCGGGCGGCATCGTCGAAATCACCGAACAGTACCGCCGGGGCTGAGTGCTCGATTTCTTCTAAAACATGCAGCACATGGACATTGGCGGGTTCCTCAACCAGTTCCAGCGCCGTGCGAATTGCTGAGACGGAGGGATCAGAAAAATCAATTGGCACAAGTACCGTCTTTTTGGGTAACCAGCTCATTGTGTGCCCCTTTCTCAAGTGTTTGATGGAGTACTCTCAAACTGCCGAATCTCTGCAGGGGCGATGTTGAATCTCTCCAGAAGTCGGTACAGCTTGCGGCGGTGAATTCCGAGTGAACGAGCGGCCTGCGCCTTGTTTCCGGAGTTCTGTTGCAGGATTTTGATCACATGTGCCCGTTCGAGGTCTTCCAGCTTCTGGCTACTGACAACCGTGGAATCGGTGCCAGCCGATGATCGACTTTGAGGTCTCAGAATATCGCCGGGGAGATCTTCCAGTTCCACTCGTCCGTCGCGTGCCAGAATTGTGGCCCGCTCAATGACGTTGATGAGTTGCCGAACATTGCCTGGCCAATGATAACTTTCGAGAGCCTGTCGGGCCTCGTCGCTGATCGACCAGTTGGATCCGAGAAAGTGGTCAATCAAGTGCCGAATGTCACCGGTTCGTTCACGGAGCGGCGGCAATTCGATGGTGAGGACGTTGATCCGGTAGTAAAGGTCTTCGCGAAACAGACCCTCTGCGGCCATATCGGAAAGATTACGATTCGTGGCGGCGATCAATCTCACGTCGACCCGGCGTTCCTTGTGCGAGCCGACTCGACGCAGCGAACCGTCTTCCAGAACTCGCAGCAATTTCGGTTGCAGGCTCAGAGGCATTTCGCCGATTTCGTCGATGAAGATCGTGCCGCTGTCCGCCACTTCAAACAGTCCGGGATTGGTGGCTGTCGCCCCGGTGAACGAACCCTTCTCGTGGCCGAACAGCTC
>JABMPE010000648.1 GCA_013203845.1 Rhodopirellula sp.
AACTTCGCGCAGGAAACTTTAATCTCGATCACTCGTCGACGAGAACAACTGACGAGTGCGGCGACGATTTCTGGAGACGACTTTACAAAGCACGTCGAAACGCTGCTGCAGGAAACGATATTCGAACTTTGCGATGCGTTCAGTGGCGAGTTGATTCGCAGCCGCCGTGCCAAAGAATTGCCGAGTCCTCTGCCGATCGTCTGCGGCGGCGGCCTGATCCAGACACCAGGCTTCGGCTCGATTCTGGCCAGTGTTTTAAACGAAGTGAACCTGCCGATTCAGGCCCTGCGACCGCGAATCGTTACCCGCAGCAGCCACAGCATCTCACGAGGACTGCTCATCAGCGCCGAACTGGAAGCAACGTCCCGCCCCGATGAACGAGCCGCTTAAACCGGAATTTGCGACAGCAGTATCCGAGACGGACAAACCTCACGAGCCCGACCTGATTCTCAGGCCGGGCTCTTTTCGTTCGTGTGGCAGTTTCTTCTTTGCCTCGTCATGCTTTGTCCGAGACGATGCCGATCGTTCTGGAATCATCATCAACCGTCCGGAGTGAAAGTACGATGAGTCTTCACCGTTGGTTCTGCAGCATGCTGTTGCTGGTGCTGTCCGTTTCACATTCTCTCGGCGCGAGCAACCCCGTCGTTGACCCGCTGACCGAAGGTTTGCGACCGTTTCTGGAAGCTCTGGGAGGACGACAGGCTCAGTTCGAACTGAAGGGCTCGGTCAAGCTGCCGATTGACGGGAAAGAACAGACGGTTGCGCTGCAGCTGGTTCGGTTCGACGATGAATCTTTCGACCTGACGCTGACCCATTCCGATTACGCGGTGTCAATTCGCCGCCGTCGCGATGTCACAACGTTTGCACTACCTCTGCACCATGTCGCCTACGTTGGCCACGGAGCGGTTGATTCGACCGACTGTTTGAAAGTGAGCGGATTGACGAATCGTCTGCTCAGTTCCGGGAGTCAGGTCGCCTCCATCGTTTCGCTGTTCCTGCAGGCGGACGCGAATGCCGTTTCTGTGGCGCTGCGGACTTTCGCAGGTGTCGAGTACGACGCTGACGCTAAACGCTGGAAGTCTGGCAAGATCAGTCTCGGCTTCCCTTCGCCCGGTAATTTGAACGTGGTCGTTCAGGATGCACGCATCGATCTATCCGTTGTGGGAAGCGTTTCCGAGATGCCTGACGCGGTCGACTGGCCAGACATGAAAGTGGTCGAGATCGATCGCGAGGAACTCGAACGTCAGCTGGTTCGCGGAGTTCGTCGAGCTTCTGAAATTCTTGCCCCTTCGCCGCTGCTGACAAATCCACCGCAATCAACTCGAAAGGTTGCCAACGGCGAACTGCGTTGGATCGATGGCCAGCGAGTGGCTTTGCTGCACGGCAGTCCGGAAGAAGTCGGACATGCTCACGGAGAACTCCTGAAAGTCGAAGCCGGACGCTGTATTGACTCAGTTCTTTATACCTTCGGCACGGCACAGACAATTCGTACTGGACGGTGGTTTCGCAGTGACCTGGAAGCGGCATACCAGCGACTGTCTCCGCACATTCCCGACCGTCATAAACGCGAAACGCGCGCGATGGCGGCGGCACTCGATCTCGATCCTGAACTCGTGGAAGCGCTCAACGTGTTTCCCGAATTGTTTCACTGTTCCGGGTTCGCGGTTTTCGGCAAGGCCACGGTCGGCGGCAAGCTCTACCACGGTCGCGTGCTGGACTACATGACGACCATCGGCCTGCAGGATTCAGCGACCACTTTCATTGTGAATGTCGACGGCCAGATTCCGTTTGCCAACGTGGGCTATGCAGGCTTTATCGGAAGCGTCAGCGGGATGAATGCGAAAGCGATTTCACTCGGCGAAATGGGTGGTCGTGGCGAAGGTCAGTGGGACGGAGTTCCGATGGCGACTCTTATGCGGCGCGCGTTGGAAGAATGTTCGACCCTCGAGGAGGTGATGGCACTCTGGAAAAACAACCCGCGAACGTGCGAGTACTACTACGTGTTTGCCGACGGAAAAACGAATCGTGCCGTCGGCGTGTCGGCTCTGCCTGACTCGATCGAGTTTATTCTTCCCGGACAGACTCACCCTCGGCTGGGTGATGGCATTGAAGACGCGGTCGTTCTTTCCGCCGGTAGCCGCCTGGAAAAGCTGCGTGAACGAGTCACGCAGAAGCACGGTCAGATCGATGCGGAAGTCGGCAAGTGGCTGATGAGCCGTCCGGTCGCCATGAAGTCGAATCTGCATAACGTGCTGTTCGTTCCGGCGGACGGAATTCTGTACGTCGCCAACGCCGACCACAAACATCCCGCAGCCGAGCGGCCTTATGCAAAACTCGATCTCAGGAAACTGCTGAGTTCCATGGACGAGCCACCAGCTGCCGCGTTGAAATCTACCAGTTCAGAATCTGCCAGTTCAGAATCAGCCGCCAGTAACCAGTAAACGTGCTTCGGCAAAACATGAAGGCCTTGAAATGCTGAAGTCTCTCGCCAGCTTCCTCGTGATCTGCTGCGTCTCAAGCGTAAGTTCTGCCGCCGACAGTGCCGTCAGCATCGGCGCAACGTTCGAAGCAAAAGACACGCTCGCTCCGGCGGCGGATCAACGGGAAGACGCGAAGCAGTGCGTCGACAACCTCTGCTGGAAGCCGGGTGAGTTTTCGGTACAGATTGAAGCGGCTGCTGAAGATCGAGGTGACTGGCTGGTCCGCTTTCCGTCGCCCGTGAAAAGTGGCGACGACCGTAACGATCGAGTCGCGATGGAATGGTACCAGGCTCGCGATGCGTACCAGAACCTGGTTGCGGCTCCGGCGGTGGTCGTGGTTCACGAATCCGGCAGTGGTATGACCGTCGGGCGGATCTTTGCGAAAGGCCTGCAGCTTCAGGGACTGCACGCTTTCATGCTACAGCTGCCTTTTTATGGAGAGCGTCGGACCGGAAAGAATCGTCCGGAAGGCGGCGACCTGGTTTCCATGATGAAGCAGGCCGTTGCCGATGTGCGACGAGCGAGAGATGCGGTCGCTGTCCTGCCACTGGTTGATCAGTCCAGGATTTCACTGCAGGGGACCAGTCTGGGCGGTTTTGTTTCGGCGACAGCCGGAGCGCTGGATGAGGGCTACGAAAACGTCTTTCTGATGCTCGCTGGTGGAGAACTTTACGACCTGATTCAAAACGGAAAAAAAGACGCCGCCAAAGTCCGCGAGCGGCTGGAGAAAGCAGGCCTCGTTGGAGAAAAACTTCGCGAACTGACACTGACGGTTGAGCCAACACGCGTCGCACATCGACTCAGGCCGGATCGCACCTGGTTGTACTCGGGAACGTTCGACACTGTCGTGCCAATGAAGAATGCACTGGCCCTGGCAAACGCTGCCAGCCTGACGAAGTCGCATCACATCCAAATGGCAGCCAATCATTACACGGGCATTGTGTACCTGCCGTTCGTACTGGCTCACATCGGAAAGCACGCACGCGGTCCCGTGACGCCCCAGCCGTAGGCTGGAACGAGCGTAGCGCTGTTCCGGCATTGCGAATGGTGTGAGGGCTCGCAGCCTGCCGGAACGGCGCGGAGCTTGTTCCAGCCTGTGAAACAGCGAAAACTCAGTCGATCCGTTTCAGCATCAGCAGGCGGGAGTCCATGACCTGCAAGCCGGGAATCTTCGTGGCTTTCAGCGTCAGTGTTCCTGTGCCCTTCTCCAGCCGAACAATGCCCATTGTCATCGGCTTGAAGTCTTTGACGTAAGACTCCTGCCGTTTGACTCGATCGTGTTCCGCCCCTTCGATCGGGGGATCGTGAGGCTTTTGAATCACGCATTGCAGACGGCTGTCGTTGAAGCTGAGTTCAACGGTCGAACCGACGTCGGCTTTCGGGCAGGTGTAGTACAGCTCGACTTCGTAGTTGCCGGTCACGCCGACTTCCGCGTCCCAGGTGATGCTGTCTTCGACGCTGGTCCAGTTCGTGAAGTAGGAGCAGTTAGGAAACCTGTTCGAGCGTTGGATGTTTCCGTGAGCCACTCCGTCGCGAGCCGGGATCTGCGTCAGCTCGGCATCGGGATGTCCAATCACAAACGGACGGTCATCTTTGCCGTAATCTTTAGGCAGGCTGGCCTGATATTCGGCCAGAAGTTTTGCAAGCCGAACCGCTGCTTCCGGGTGTTGCTTCGCGACGTCTTTGTATTGCCCTGGGTCCGCCTGCATGTCGAAAAGTTTTCCAGCGTTGTCCAGCCGGAACTGGCTGGTTCGCACGCTGACTTTCCTGTTCCACTGAGAAAAGATGGGGCGTTCCGGAGCGGAGTTCTTCTCCGTCAGCAGTGCTGTTTCCAGACTGATACCATCCAGCGGCTTCAGACTGGCGACAGGAATGTCGGCCAGATCCGCGAGCGTGGGCAGCAGGTCGATCGCTGCTCCCAACTGCGTCACGACGTGTCCGCCTTTGATCTTCCCCGGCCAGCGAATCAGCATCGGCGAGCGAACTCCGCCTTCGTCCGTCGAACCCTTGCGGCCTTTCATGCCATCGTTCCAGCGAACTCCGTTCGGCCCGTTGTCGCAGAAGTAAATCACGATGGTGTTGTCAGCGAGCTGCAGATCGTCGAGCTTCTTCAGCAGCCGGCCGACGTTCCAGTCAATGTTCTCGCACATTGCCAGCGCCGCTCTCACATGCTGAAGGTTTTCTTTCTGCGGTTCCCGATTGTGCATCTCCAGATCGTTGTCTTTGAACTTCTTCCAGAACCGTTCGGGCACCTGCATCGGTGAATGCGGCGTGTTGTACGGCAGATAGGCGAAAAACGGTTTGTCTTTGTGTTCTTCGATGAATTCCATCGCGTGATTGGTGAAGTCGTCGATGCAGAACCCTTCGCCGGTGACGATCTGGTTGTTCCGTTCGAGCATCGGGTCAAAGTAGTTTCCCCAGTGGCCGGAGCAGAATCCGTAGAATTCGTCGAAGCCGCGAGCGTTCGGGTGATAGGGAAACTGCATTCCGTTATGCCACTTGCCGAACGCCGCCGTCGCGTAACCTGCGGCTTTGAACGTCTGCGCGATGGTCATCTCGTCAAGATTTATCCGCTCGCCGCCAGCCGACGTGCTGTAAACATTGCTGCGCGGGTGGTAGCGACCGGTCAGAAACTCCGCGCGAGTCGGCGAACAAACCGGGCAAACGTAAAACCGATCGAAGCTCGCTCCATCGCGAGCCAGCGAATCGATGTTCGGCGTACTGAGATTCGTGTTGCCGTTGAGGCTGAGATCACCCCAGCCCTGATCGTCGGTGAGAATCACCAGGACATTGGGCTTTCGATTTTCGGAACGATCGCCGGCGTCGAGTGAGCTAGACGACTGAACCACGTATACTCCAACGACCACCGCAACGAGTCTGAATAGGGTCGGAAATTGACTCATGTGACTTACCTGAATAGGACAGCGTGCAAAGTACGCGAGGATTACGATGGAGATTGATCCGGCAACGTCGAAAGATTCTCT
The DNA here is from genome assembly GCA_013203845.1 of Rhodopirellula sp. Lineage (GTDB taxonomy): Bacteria > Planctomycetota > Planctomycetia > Planctomycetales > Planctomycetaceae > JABMPE01. The sequence goes on from JABMPE010000648.1 coordinate 5,465, forward strand.
ATTAAAAGGCTTTCGAATTCACGCCTTCCAGCCCGATTCGAACACTGTCGTTATTGAGACGGAAGCGCGATATGCCGAGGCCGGAGTTGCCGCGCTTGCTGAATTCTGCATTGTGATGCCTGTCGTGTTGCAAATCGCCAAGGCGTCGACCGCGAAACCATTGATTGGCCAGGTAGTGGCCGATGGAAATGTAGCTGCCTGGGCGATGTTTTTCGCCGCGCTGGCAATTTTTGCGATACTTCCACTGATGTTTGCAGTGTGGTTCTGGAGTTGCTGTTTTCCACGTCGGTTTGTTTTCGCAGATGGGATGCTGCGTTTCCGAGGAGCTCCCGGCCGGAGTCTCGTGACCAGCTTCGAAAACATTCAGGCGGTTGTTATCTGTACCTTCCATCGGAAGCGAGATCTTTGGGATTGCAACGTGGCGTTGCAGATAAAGAGAGGCTCTCGGGTTTCATTGTTGTGTATTAACAGCGATCCAGTCTGCGGGCCAGGTGCATACGCTGACCACCGTGGCCAGGTCGAATGGTTGATTGAAGCTCACCGTCCGTTGGCTGATTTGCTGTCCTCTACACTCAACAAGCCTGTCCAAATTGAGCAACAAGTTGGGTTGCTACCGCTCCGACGATGGTTTCTCAGGTTCTGGCCATAAAACAGTGCCTCGTTGACTGGATGCCTCGCGAAATCGATGAGATGCTGCAGCGTAAGTCCATCGTTCTGAGCGTTTCAATCAGCACATAAACCTGAAAAGATCAATTCGAAGACAGAAAGCACGAGCGATGGCGGAGATTGCGGAAGCGGATATTTACAGCATCATCGGTGCGGACGGATTTCAGCGACTGGTCGTCGCCTTTTATCGACAGGTGCCGGTGGACGATCTTCTCGGGCCGATGTACCCGGCGGATGATCTTGAAGGAGCGGAGTATCGGTTGCGAGGTTTTCTGATTGGCCGCTTCGGTGGACCTCAGACTTACATCGAAGAGCGTGGTCATCCGGCGTTGCGGATGCGTCATGCTCCGTACGAACTGAACATCGCGGCTCGCAACCGCTGGGTTGAAATCATGGATCGTGCCCTGGACGAAGTCGCCTTCGCTCCAGAAGTCGATCAACTCCTGCGACCGTTCTTTGCTCAGACGGCAACGTTTCTGATCAACCGCTGGGAGTAACGACCATTTACGCCCTTGGGATCGATCAGCAATCTCTGATACGATAATCGCCTTGCGAGACTTCGCAGAGTTTGCAGATAGCGACCAGATAACTGGTCCCGGAGTGGACGGCATGTTGAAGATCAACGATTCTGAATATCGGCTGTGCGATGGCGTGTCGCGGCGTGAAGCCATGCGTGTCGGCGGGCTGGGAGCTGTCGGGTTGTCGTTGCCGCAACTCATCCAGCAGCGTGCGGCTCAGGCTGCCAATGGGTCGGGGCTGGCGTTCGGTAAGGCGAAGTCCGTGATCCTGTTCTGGCTGTCCGGAGGCCCGCCGCAGCATGAAACGTGGGATCCAAAACCGGACGCTCCCGAGCAGATCCGTGGCGGCTTCGGAACGATCGCTACGAAGACTCCCGGATACTTCGTCGGCGAGCTGATGCCGAAGACCGCTCAGTTAACTGACCGAATCGCCGTTCTGCGAGCTGTCGTTTCGGGGGACAACAGCCATTCATCCAGTGGCTATCAGATGCTGACCGGCGTTCCACACATTCCGCTGAGCCGCGAGAACGTCGTTTCGAAAGCTCCCAATCTCTGGCCATCACTTGGAGCAATACTGCGAACGCAACGGCCAGATGGTAGTGGACTTCCGGCTGCAATCACTCTGCCGAAACACATCGCCAACGTAGGCGAAATCGTCTGGCCCGGCCAGGGCGGCGGATTCCTTGGCCAAAAGTACGACCCGTGGCTGCTGACGTGCGATCCATCGTCGCCCGACTTCGCCGTGCCGGATCTGACGTTATCGGAAGGAACATCTACCGACCGCCTGTCGAGACGTCGCAGTTTGTTGAATCAATTTGACGAAGCCGTGCGACATCTTGATCAGCAACGGTCGGTCGCACAATTCGATAATTCAACGACTCAGGCATTCGACCTGCTGACCGGTGGCGGAGCACGACGCGCGTTCAACATCGGTGAAGAATCCGACGCAACCCGCGATCGTTATGGCCGCTCGAAATTCGGGCAGTCCGTTCTGCTGTCGCGACGACTGGTTGAAGCGGGAGTGTCACTCGTGCAGGTCAACTGGCAACAGATTGAAGGCAAGGAAAACAATGGCTCGTGGGATACTCACAAGGACCATAATGCCAGCCTGAAAGATTTCCTGATGCCGATGATGGATCAGAGTTTTTCGGCGCTGATTGAAGACCTCGCAGATCGAGGAATGCTCGACGAAACACTGGTCGCGTGGGTGGGAGAGTTCGGCCACACTCCGAAGTTCAATGCACGAGCCGGGCGCGATCATTGGGGCAGCGTATTCTCGTGCGCCTTCGCTGGCGGCGGCGTCCGTGGCGGAACAGTTCACGGCGAAAGCGATGCTCACGCTGCACATCCTGTTTCCGGTCGAGTGGCTCCGTGCGACATCGCGGCAACGATCTTCCACTGTCTGGGGCATTCACCGGAAACGCTGATGTACGACCAGACCGGTCGGCCAATGCCTATCACACGCGGGCATGTGATTGAGTCCGTGCTGTAGTAGCCATCAGGTTTCTGATCGCTCTCGGCGGCGGTGCTGGTCCGGTCTTCGCGGGCAGTTACGTTACATGAGACTTCGCCCCGCGAGTTGCCGATGGTCAGTCTACGCGCAAACCGCAAACATAGCACTCTGAAGGAAACTCCGATGACGAAACGAGTGCTGATGCTCGGAACTTTTGACTCGAAGGGCGCAGAATACGCGTTCCTGCGGGAACGGATTCTGGCGTGTGGTGGCGAAGTCGTTTCGGTCAACGCGGGCGTTGACGGATCAACCGAATTATTCCCGGTCGACGTCGAAGCGGAATCCGTTGCAGAGGCTGGTGGAGAATCGCTCAACAGCCTTCGCGAAAAACGCGATCGCGGGCACGCCATGTCCGTCATGAGTGCCGGAGCGGCGGTCGTGGTGAGAAAAATGTTCGACGCTGGAAAGTTCGACGGCATCATCGGGATGGGCGGTTCCGGTGGAACGGGCATTGTCACTTCGGCGATGCGGACACTGCCGGTCGGGGTGCCGAAGTTCTGTGTGTCGACGCTGGCCGCCGGAGACATCAGCCCGTTCGTCGGAACTAAAGACATCGTCATGATGCCGTCGGTTGCGGATATTTCAGGCATCAACCGCATCTCCCGCACGATTCTCTCGCGAGCTGCCGGAGCCATCTGCGGGATGATTCATTCAACCATTCCTGCAGCAGCCAGCGAACGACCGCTCATCGCCGCCAGCATGTTTGGCAACACGACGACTTGTGTGGACGCCTGCCGCGAGGCTCTGGACAAAGCGGGCTACGAAGTCCTCGTGTTTCACGCGACTGGAACCGGTGGGCGAATCCTCGAATCGCTGGCAAATGAGAAACTTGTTGATGCCGTGCTCGACATCACCACGACGGAATGGGCTGACGAATTGTGTGGCGGCATCCTGAGTGCCGGCTCGCAACGTCTGGAGAGTGCGGGGAAAAACGGCCTGCCGCATCTGATCGTTCCGGGCTGCATCGACATGTGTAATTTCGGATCGATGGCCAGCGTTCCGGATCAATTCAAATCCGGAAACCGCAACTTCTACGAATGGACGTCCGAAGTCACGCTGATGCGTACGACGGTCGACGAGAACCGTCAGCTCGGAAAAATCTTCGCCGCCAAAGCGAACGCAGCGACAGGACCGGTTGCTTTTCTGTTTCCGCTCAAAGGCGTGTCGATGCTCGACGCGGACGGCGAGCGATTCTGCGATCGCGAAGCGAATCAGGCATTCTTTTCCGCCGTTCGAGAAAATGTCCGCGATGCCATCCGAGTGGAAGAAATCGACGCGAACATCAATGATCCAGCGTTCTCAGCAAGAGCTGTCGAGATAATGCTTGAACTCATCGCCGAGAATTGAGTTCGACAGAATTGAAGACGATCGATACGGGAGCAATTGGCGTGACATCACGACGTGAAGAAATCGTTGGTCGACTTCGGCAACTCGTTTCAGACGGAATTCCCATCATCGGTGGCGGAGCCGGTACAGGAATCAGTGCCAAGTTCGAAGAAGCGGGCGGGATTGACCTGATCGTCATCTACAACTCCGGTCGTTATCGCATGGCCGGTCGCGGTTCGCTTTCCGGACTGATGCCCTACGGAGATGCCAACGCCGTCGTGATGGAGATGGCGAACGAGGTGTTGACGGTTGTTGAGAACGTGCCGGTTCTCGCTGGAGTCTGCGCGAGCGATCCATTCCGTCAGATGAAATGGTTCCTGCGGCAGGTCGAAGATATCGGATTCGCCGGCGTACAGAACTTTCCGACGGTCGGTCTGATCGACGGTCTGTTTCGAGTCAACCTCGAAGAAACCGGCATGGGTTACGACAAGGAAGTCGACATGATTCGGCTTGCTCACGAAATGGATATGCTGACGACTCCGTATTGCTTCAACCCGAGCGAAGCCGAGCAGATGACTGCTGCCGGAGCCGACATCGTGGTGGCTCACATGGGACTGACGACGAAAGGTTCGATCGGAGCGACAACGGCGAAGACGCTCGACGACAGTGTGAAAGAAGTCCAAACCATCGCCGACGCTGCTCGCGGAGTTCGCGACGACGTGCTCGTGATCTGCCACGGCGGCCCGATCGCCATGCCCGAAGATGCCGAGTACGTCCTGCACCGAACGAGAAACGTCCACGGTTTCTATGGAGCGTCATCGATGGAGCGTCTGCCAGTTGAAACCGCCATCACCGGCCAGGTGCGAAACTTCAAAGCGATCCGTTTCGCGGAGTAGACGTGCCGCTCGATGACGATATCCTGATCCACGACTCTGGAAGTGCTTGTCAGCACAGGCCGATGTTTCGTCGGCCGAGTGGTAGTGAGTCTCCTGGAGACTCGGACGTCCGTGTCAAGCAAGTCGCAAGCGACGTTGCCGACACGGAGCAGAGTCAGGCGGGCATCGCTTTCATGCGGTGCCCGCCTTTGCTTCATTCAGACAGCGAGTCAGCCAGGCAGTACAGGGGGCAACATGATCGATGCAGTCTTTAATGGCATTGAGATCGCCGCAAAGGCATGTCTAAGTATCACTGGCGTCATCTTTCTCGCCGTTGGCGTTTTAATTGCATACTTCTTGTGGAATCTCTCGACGCTGAAGCGTGCTCGGCCAGCAAACCTGAAACATTGGAATAGAGTTCGTCGTGGAGACGGTTTTGGAGTTGAAGAGCTGGCTCGGCGACTCGGCGTGACTTCTGACGAACTGGCGGCAGTCTCACCTAACTACACCGAGCGATTCATTGAGAAACGAAGTGGCGGTACGAGGCGGCTTCTTGTGCCTTCGCCCGAACTCAAAGAACTGCAACAGAAGATTCTCCGACGTCTGCTGGCGCGGCTGAGCGTCCATCCTGCGGCGACCGGTTTTGAACCAGGAACATCGATCGTCCACAACGCCGCTCAGCATGTCGATCAGGCCGTCGTCGTCTGCATGGACGTCAGCGATTTTTTTCCGCAGACATCTGAAGCTCGCGTCACCGCTTACTTTCAAAGAATCGGCTGGAATCGAGAAACCGCAGAGCTTTTGACTCGGCTGACGACTTGGGAAGGCGGGCTGCCTCAAGGCGCACCGACCAGTCCTCGCCTGAGTAACCTCGTGAATCACGTCCTGGACGCTCGGATCGAGCGTTTCGTTGAGTGCCGAAAAGGCAACTACACGAGATATGCTGACGACATCAGCGTCAGCTTTCCCAAAGATTATCCGAAACGCGTTCGCGGAACGGTTCAGGTCGTCGGGCGTCATCTGAAGGCATTCGGCTACCAGCTAAACGCGAAGAAGACTCGCATTCTGCGCCAGCATCAGCAGCAGAAAGTCACCGGCCTGGTTGTCAACGATCGAGTCAACGTGCCGCGAAATATTCGCCGCAAACTGCGAGCGGTCGAGCATCGGCTCAACACCGGGCAACGCGCGACGATGACGCGGGAGCAGTTCAATGGCTGGAAGGCGTTGCTGGCGATGGTCGAACAGCAGCGAGATGGGAGTCAGTAGCCACAGGGAATGTCTCGACGCGTCCTGTCGAGGCCGGCGAATCATCAACGACTGGAGTTGGCATGGAACGTGATGAGGCACTGACCGACCCGCTGCTTCAAAACACGCATAGAAAGCGGATCACCTGGTCTCTGATTGCGTTGTCTGTGCTGATCGTGTTCCTGGCCATTTATGCGGCATTGAGCCCATTCATGGAAACCGCCTGGCTGATTGAAGAACTGAAGACGAACGGGCATGCTGGAACAGAGCCACCAAAGTCCGAAATTTTACATGACCTGTTTAAGGCCAATCCGTCATTGTTCTCAGGAACACGGCGGATTGATTCCGTCTTTTTGCCGCCGAATCGACCGTATGACGAACGACTTTTTCATGCCATCTGTAACCATCCAGAACTAACAGGCTTCGCGGCGTCTGATCATGTATCGGACGCAAATGTTGACAGCCTGCTGCGGCTTGAAAATCTTAAATCATTAAGCATCGAGAATAAGTCATTTACTGACGAAGGGCTGAAAGTTGTCTCGAAGCTGAAGTCGCTCAAGAGTCTGTGGCTCAAGAATTGTTCGATCTCGGATGATGGCTTCACGCATCTGAAATCGCTCGACAAGCTGAAGTGGCTGATCGTTCGCGATGCGGACATCAGCGATCAAGGCCTTTCGTCGCTCAAGTCGATATCACACATTGTTCGCATCGACCTGACCGACGTTCCAATTTCCGGAACGGGATTTCGCGACTGGAAGTCCAATAGTTCTATTAAAGGGCTTGGTCTTTCCAGAACCGCCGTTAATGACTCCGGGCTCCGAGAAATTGCCAACTTCCGCGAGCTTGTGGACCTTGACCTCAGCGAAACGCTCATCACGAACGAAGGTCTTTCGAATCTGAGCTCCCATCCAACACTTTCGGGACTTGTTCTGTCAAAGACCCGTATCACCGATCAGGGGCTGCAAACGCTCGTCAACTGCCCGTCGCTGGGTGCATTAAACGTCGACGGCACCGGGGTGACTGACGCTGGTCTGGAGGTACTTCAAGGAACCTACATTGGGTGGCTCGTCCTCGCAGACACACAGATTGGCGACGCTGGGATGCATCACTTGTGTGGAATGCGTTCGCTCGAATTGCTCGATGTCTCGGATACCAACGTGACCGATGTCGGGCTTGAGAACATCAGCGATCTGGAACATTTACGAAACCTTCATCTTGATGGAACTCCAGTTACTGACATGTCAGTGGACTCCCTCACACGGTGCCCTGAACTGAGATACCTGCACATCGCCGACACGGCGATTACCGCAGCAGGACGTGCGAGGCTCAAAGCGGCTCTGCCAGATTGCGAAATCATGGAACATCGATGAGCGTATTTAACGCCCAAAGCCCAGCCTGGTGCAGTCGTACCTGACTTACGGGCAGAGCCAGTGGCACTCTTCATCAAACGATAAAGTAAGCCCCCGCATGACGCCGCAAGGGGTCATGCGAGAGCTTTGAGGTTGACGGCTTGGTCAACTAAACGGTGAGGTGCAATGCTTAGAACATTTCAGCTGGTTCGAGAATTTCCTCGACTTCGACGGGCATTTCGAATTTGGCGTTTCTGCGACTGCGACGTTTTCCAATCTTTCGATCAATGGCACGGGTCATTTGTTTGAGGGACTGTACGATCGCTTGGTGAGTGATCTCGCTGTGAGCGGTGACGGCGAAGTCTCCCAGGGCACCGGCACTGGCTGATATCCGGCAACAAACGTCCGGGTTTTCGCCTCGATGATGACCAATCTCACTCAAGCTGATCGAGACCTGATGAAGCCGAGGTGAAAAACGGCTGAGACATTCGTCAGCCCGATCTCGAATGAATCGTTCTCGGCGTGAGTTTGCAACCGCAAGATTGTCATGAATGTTGACCTGCATGGCATTTTCTCTCCGTGACGAAACTGGACACTCTTGGAATCTGTCTGTTACTGCGTGACTGAAGGATTGTGGGTGGGAATTGACCTGTTGACCTCGACTCCTTGTAAGGGGGTTACGCGTGACTGTGTGATGACCGTTTTCGTTATGACTGTTTTCAAACTATCCTGGTTCACGTTTTGGAGCGGCATTCTGGAGAACTCCTGCGAGTCCAACAGAAGTATTCATCTGATTCAGGTGTCGCTGGCATTTACTTCAGAACCGTTGTTACGTCGCCCGTGCCAGCACTCAGATACAATGGACTCTGAGCGGGCTTATCTCGCGGAAATAAATACTGGACGGATCGAAGAAGGTCGCGGCGGCTGATTTGTCCGATCAACTTACCGTTGGTGATAACCGGAAAACGCCGGGCGGACGTGAGGAAAAATTCCTGAGCAACCGACATCAGGTCATAATCAGGACCAACTGTCGACACATGCTTTAAGGCGAAGTTGTCGACACACCACCGCTGGCGTGGAGCGGGGGAGAACCATTCGGGGAATTTCAGCGAGCCCGGACTGCACTGATAATTATTGATCAGTCCGTTGAGGTCGGCTCGCAGAACGTCTCTGCGGCTGATCTGGCCGACGAGGCGACCGTGGTTCAGCACCGGTAATCGACGATAGTGTGTCTCGCTGAATTTTGTCCGCATTTCGGGAAGCAACGTCTGTTCGGTGACGGTTCGTGCCCGGTCCGAATCCATCCAGGCAGATACCGGGCCTCGCGACATCTGGTTCCATGTCAGATCGATCAGAACCCGCATTGCAGATCGTTCCGAGAAAACGCCTCGAAACTGTCCGGAGTGATCGATGACGGGAAGCCCGGAAACTCTGTTGGTGAGCAACATGTTCATTGCATCAAAAACATCGCAGTCTGGTCTGACCGTCACCAGCGACGTCTGCATGCAATCTTTTGCCCGGACAAACTGCAGGCTTTCGTCGCAGCGCCGTCGCCGTTCGCTATCAATGACGACGAACGCATTGATACATGACTTTTCCGAGAACATTCCCAGGAGATGGCCATCATCATCAACGATCGGAGCGCCGGAGATTTCATTCTGCAGAAGTCGATCGATTCCGTCGAGGACGTGTTGCCGCAGAGTGAGAGTTACAAGACGTGTGGTCATGACGTCAGCGACGGTCAGTTCGACTTCCTGCATGGCTTGTGCTCCGGGACGGAAACGGTCAATCAGCGGAAACGCTCTGTCTGAAAATCGAGGTGGAAATGTGCTGAAAGACTTAGCCTTCGCCACCAATTTCGGTGTACCAGACGTCCTGCAGAAGCACGACTTCGCGGTGGCTGTGTTCCATCATCAAACCGACCCAGGCGCTGAGATCCCGTTCGATTTCGACCGCAAGTCGCTCAAGTGGAAGATCCCGTTCGATGCGGTGTCGCAGTTTTCGAAGCGACCTGCAAAGTTCGGTTTGCTCCACCTCGATACTCGCGACGCGGGCGACCATGTGGGGGAAAGAACCAAGCAGATCGTCGTACCAGCCGTCGCGGTTTGTGCGTTCAGACTGCTCACACATCGAGTCAATCAGGGCATCGAGAACTGGCCTGAGCCAGCGGATGGCTTCCGCATCAAGATGATCCTGAAGCATCTCTCGAATATCGCCAACGAGTAACCAGGTAAGCGTCGCACATTGTTGAGGCTGACTTCCGACGAGCGTTGACTGCATGGTAAGTACTCCCTGAAGGATATGATCGGCTACGTGAGACTCCTGCATGGCTTGTGAGTCAGAGATGGCAAGGTTGCGCAACTTCGGACACCTTGTGCAATTTGCAACGTCCGAAATCGACGAGAACTTTCGAGAACAGCGTTCCTGAACACCGAATTATTCTTCGAGCACTGATATGCAGAAGTTGTGCCGTGAATGAAATCCGAGAGGAAACAGACGGGAGCGTGAAGGGGAGACGTTGGGAGCGGTGCAACGTTGCTGCACGTCAATCGTTGGACTACAGGTCGCGGGAGTCCGCCCTTGATAGAATTCCTGCGGAGCCTAGCTTCAGAGCCGCTCGGATACTCAGCAGCCAGCCAATCAGGGCCTGATGGCGAGACGCTTAAGCTGTCCTGTTGATCGACTAAGAACGTCAGCATAACTGAGCCTCCAGCCTCGAATACAGACGTGACGGCAGGTTTCATTCGTTCCGAGGTGGATGTTGCGACGGGTTACCGATTCTGCGTCGGCAAATCGGTCGAAATGAAACGCTGTTGTCGAGTGCAGGTTTCGAACGAAACCAGCGATGTGTCAGTCGCCTAGTCTACCGGTCGAATGTCGATGTCCAATCCCAAAATGCCGAAGTTTCAAGCTTTGCAGATAACGTCAGTTTTCCGAAGAAATACTTCTTGACGGATTTCCCTCGGCCACCGCGAGTGTATGTTGGGGTTGCGAGATCAGAGTAACGAAGTTGATTCAGAGGCATCTTTCTGAAGGCCGGAAACTACTCTCCGAAGAGCTGGTGCTCTGATCGAGTTTGCGGGCCTGACGGGCATTACTGCTCGGCGCAAAAGCACAGACGGGCAACATTGCCCGTTGGCAGAAAATTTGTCCCGGAAAGAATTCGCCCCGGGTATTGTCGCAGAATCAATTCGTGTCCTTGTCGGATTTCTGCGATGTTTTTTCGCTTCGCAATCGCGCTGAGGTTTCTTCAACGCGAGGTTTGAAACGCAAGTTTTCAGGCTGGCTGGGTTCATTGAAATTGAACCGGTGTCGTCAGGCACCGCGTAGACTTTCTGGAGCCGAGCCAGTTCGGCTTTCAGTTCATTCACAACGCCAGCATAGGCCGGTTCGTTGTAGAGGCTGGGCATTTCGCGTGGGTCTTTTTTCCAATCGTAAAGCTCTCACTCATCGAGATTGTAAAAGTGGATCAGTTTGTGTGGAGGAGTCCTGACGCCGCAGTGGCGTCGCACCATGTATGCTGATCGCCGTTCCTGATCATCAGAAGGTGTAGTACGATCGTTGTCGCTGAAGGACATCCCAGAAGTCGAAGCCTTGCGGATCGCTGATGCCGCCATGTCCAGGGTGCCACTTTTTACCAACGATCGCCGTCTGGTAACCCGCTTTCTGAAGCCGTTTCGGAAACAGCTGTTGTCGGCAGAAGAGCCTGCTTCCGTTTGTCCCGGAAGCCATTCACGTGGCTGTGCTTTCCGGCGAAAATGACCGAGCGGTTTGGCCCGCAGATTGAATTGGTGCAGAAGCGATTCAATCTGCGGGCCGTGGTTGGCGATGTGCTCGAGGTGTGGCGTCGCTTTGATTTTCGAGCCGTAGCAGCTCAACGAATGACTCGAGTGGTCGTCGGCAAAGTCAATGAGGGGAATGAAGTCTGGTTGTTTCTGGGCCACCGATCAATCGCCGCTGAACTGGCAGATTGCCGCCACGGTGACGCAGCCGAGAATGAATTCGGGTTTAGCTCTCTTGAGTTGTTTTCCTCAGCGAAGAGTTACGTTTCCAGTAGGTCGATCGATTTCGACGTACTTAATTCTGTTGAGTCGCCACGGCTCGGAAACATTATTGGCAGCAGAGATTTCTGCCGCAGGCTGAAGGATGACAACGTGATTTGCGTTCGCGGATCGATCGTACGGAGGGCAATGCTGGCGATTGGCTGGTTAAACAGCATGAGCGGGATTGCTCAAAGATTTTGGGAACTCAACCCCTTGAGTGTCGTCTATGTTGCCAGATTGGCAGACCATGAGAGGGATTGGATCAGACAGCGGTTTCTTCGCAACAGGATGTCTTACAACTGGATAGGCATTGTGGTACTGGCGGCGAATAACTGGCACAGTCCTTGCTGTGTTGGACCGACGAGCATGAGCTGGCCGCAGGCGGCTCGTGACATTGATCCAGAGAGAGGAGTCGATGATGGTCGTCAATAAAATCAACAGAATTGCTCGGCGGTTGACCGCTGCAGAAGGGTATCTTGAGTTAGGCTTGCCGGCAGACGCTCAGGCCGAGTTGCAGCGGATTGAGAATCCTGCTCCTTTTGAAGGGGCTTACATGTGGTTAATGGGAGAGTCTTTACGGAACCAGGGGATGTACGACGAAGCAATTGCGCCGCTGCGTCATGCGGCTCGTACCCTGGTGTCGGAAACTGGCCAACAGGCAAGAGAAGCGTTGAAAGACTGTCTCGAAAAATCTGGTCGTTCGGCTACAGCCGAAGACATGAAGCAGACGATGGAGTATCTTGAAGAAGGGAGCGATACTGGCACTCAACAAAGTGGCCGAATGGAATCATCTTCGATGGTTCGAATCGAGATCCCTCATTTTGGTAATTTACAGATCGACTTCGACATCAAGGATGGTTTGACCATCAAATTGAATTCAACCGGAGCTGACCAGGACTGAGATCGCTCAAGACTCAAAGAGAACCTGAGGCAGCTTGAATACCGGAACGACGACAACTGAACCTTCGGATCGGCTCTTCGGAGCTGGTCCTGGCTCCGCGTGATCTGGCCCGACACGCGGGGCTTTTTTATGCGCCTGCGGAATGTGCCCCAGCGGCCAGGCCTCGCCGGAATTTAAGTGGCCATTGCAGATCGCGATGGCGAGTGAACTACTTTGTCAGCAGGAGATTCGGTGTCAGCAGGTCGTTGACTTGCTGGCAGGTCGTTCGCCAACTGGTCCAGGCGGACGGCTGAAGTCGGGCAGTGCGTCGACGGAGTCGGAATCGCATTTCAAGAGTATCGTCGTCCATCAACGATTCGCGGACAGCCTCAAGGACTTTCGTCTGTACGGCCTGACGTTCCGGGCTGGCAGAAACCGTGAATCCGTTTGGTGCCTGGATGCGAATTCTCGCTGTTGTGTCCAGTGGCATCCTCACGCGGAATGGTTGTTCTCTCGTTTCTTCGGTAGGCATCGAGATTCCACCCAGGCCGTCGAGCACGTTGACGCGACCGACCAGCTGACCAGGCACGGCGCTGATGAAGTGCGGAGTCGAATAGGAAACTCGCAGAACCGGCTGCTGCGAAAGGTCATCCGGGTTCTCGAATTGCAGGTTCGTGATTGACGCATTGGCGGTCGTCGGGAGTAACGATCTGACAATCGACTTCTGATCTTCACGGTCGCCGGATGTCATCATTTGTCGCATGAACGAAGCCATGTACCCACCGAACCAGAGAGTTTCGTCAATCTTCGCCGTACCATTTTCGTCCAGGGTCACAGAACGATCGACCCACACGCGGTTGTAGTCGTCAGGATAATCTGGCAGCCTGATCAGGCGGGCATTTTCCGGATCGAGCACCAGGGCGACGTTCAACGCAAGCCCCATCGGAACGCGCGTCGCCCCGGCAACGTCTTTGTCGGTGCAGTCGATAAATCGAGCGCCCAGGTCATCCTCGACATACACGATCATGTGATTGAACTGTCCAGCCGAAGGAAGCCGCAATTCCAGCGGTTCTCCAACATTGATCAGTGCGAGGTGAGATTTGATTCCCGCCGCCTGCAACAGCTGCCACAACAGCAGTGAATGATCCTTGCAGTCGCCGTATCGGTTTCGCAGCGTTTCTTCGATGGGCGGCATTACCCAGGCGCGTTGGCCAAATTCGATTCCCTGATAAGTCAGTTCCCGCCGAACCCACTCCGTGAGGCGGTCGACCTGCTTACTGGTCGACAGGGAGTCCTTGTCCGGCAGTTGTTCCATGACGATCTTCTTTGCGCGTTGTGACAGGTCCATGCGGTCGCGAATGTCGCTGACGTATTCCTGGCCGATCTGCTGCCAGGACTGCTGTCCATCTCCCAGGCAGATTGTGTCGGGAGAAACCGTCAGGTCATCAATCATGTTTTCGCTGTTGCGACGTGTCGCCGGCATGTTCCAGAGAAAGCCGTTGGATATTTGCTTTGGCTGAGGTCCAGTCCACCGAAACGTCGACAAGTCGCCCGACACCGAGACGACAACTTGAGATGTCGGCGATTGTTTGGCAGTGGCGTAGCGGCGGCTCGGAAATTTGTCGGGAGCGGTGTATTGCTGCCAGGTGACCTGATATTCGATTCGGCAGCCCGGGCGAAGTCCGGGGATCGGAACGTTCAACGTCTTCTTGTTCGTGGCCAGTCCATCGTTCTCGTTTGCCAGAATGAAACAGTCTCGGGGATCGGTTGCTCCGATTCGTTCGCCGGTTTCATCGAAGACTTCAACCCGGTTCACATAGAACTGCTCCGATAGTGAATCGAAGTCGAACTGCAGACGACCCAATGCTTCGACCGCATTTCGATTCAGGACGTGAATCACCTGAGAACGAGTTCTGCGAAATTCTTCACCGGGCTTAAAAGCGATCGACCACGCGTCCAGTTCCAGCCAGTAATTATCGTCTTCACGGAGACTGGCTGGAGCGGGATGTCTGATCGTGACCTCGCTGGGTAATGGCACCGGATCCAGCTTTTCGAGAACCGCTGATACGTCGCCCTGGCCGAGTCGTGACGAGACGAGTTCCAGAAACTGCTTTGCCATGGTGAGATTGGGAGCCATTTCGAGCGTCGTCTCGAAAGTCTTACGCGCATCCACGTAGCGTTCGAGCTTGAACTCAGCGAGACCTTTCAGCATCAGAAGCTGAGGAGTCGCTTCGCCGGACTTCTCCAGACGCACCGCTTCACTCAACGCTTCCTGGTGGTGGTCGGCCTGCAGAAGCACGTCGATCAGAGCGATCGAATACTCGTCTCCGGCGAGTGCTGAACTGTCTCGTCGGCTGCGAAGATCCGCCACAGCTTCGTCCTTACGGTCTGCGGCAATTAGAATCTGAGCGCGGGCGACAGCCAGATCGATTGAAGGTGACGTTTTGATCTGACGGTCGACAATTGCCAGCGCATCGTCAGTACGCCCGGCGTCAGACAGCAGCTCCGTATAGAGTGCGAGGTGATCCTGACGTTCGTAGTTCGCCTGAAACAGAGCCTCATACTTCAGCAACGCTTCCTCTTTGCGACCAACTTCCGAAAGCGTCCAGGCCTGCTGAGCGCGTCGATCGGGATCGATGGCGATGCCGGGCGGAAGGTCTTCCAGCAGCGGCATGGCGGTCTCGAATTTTCGCGCGGCGATCAGGCGATCAATCACGGCTTCCCGAACAGACAGATCGTCAGGACTGACCGTGTGAGCCAGCAATGTGTACTCGGCCATGCGGTCGATCTGGCCCTGGTCCGCACTGATCAATCCGAGTTGAAAGTACAGAGCGACGTGGCGGCTGCGTTCCATTTCCGTGAGTTGGGCGAAGTCGACTGAGAGCGGTGGGGTGAGCTGGATTCGATCCGCTGCAGTCGTCCACTCGCTGATGTTTATGTTCTCGTGAGTGTTAGTGCTGCCATGAATGAGCCACGCATAAGACTCGGCAAAGCAAATGCGAAAGAACCGTCGCCGGTCAGGCTCCGCAGCGGTTGGCTGTTCGTGGTACTCGATGGCTTCCAGCGAGCCGTGTTGAACTCGCCTGGCCTTCAGGCGTGCTTTATCGACGTCAGCCTCAAATACAGTCAGCAGACCTTCGACAATGGTTTTTCGCGACGGAGGATTTTGGGGCAGCGCGTATGGATAAACGCCCAGGAAGCTGTCGACTCCACCAATCGCGATCAGTCGGGAATCGTCCGATTTATCAAACAGCTCAGGCGTGACAAAGAATTGAGTGCCCGAAAGGTCGGCTTCGACGCCGAATCGTGTCGAGTAAAGCCGCGTTGAAAAATCGCGGGTGGTTTTTACGACACGATTGTGATCGAGTAGGCGAAAGCATCGAGGAATCGTTTCCCATGTCTCATCGAGTTTGTGGGCGAAAGCGGGTGGTGCCCAGGAAATCAGTTGCCAGCCGACACCGTTGTGCATGCAGACCCACGTGATGTAAGTGATGGGCCTTAAGCTGCCGGCCACTTTCAACTGTCCGGTGACCGTCGTTTTCAGCCCGTCCAATCCATCGATTTGAAGTGGCTGTGGCTTTGAAGGTCTGACGTCTGCCAGAACCTGTCGCATGTTCTCAACCGATATTTGTTGCAGCGTTTTCGTATTGATGTCGGCTTCCATACCGATTTGTTCGGCGATGACCTGCAGATATTGTTCTTCGAAGCGGACACCCAGGGCCACGACGGCATCGGGATTCAAACGTTGCAGAAACGGGAGGTGCTCCCATTCCGGACCCGGCGCTTTCAGCTCGAAGTTCTGCTCGGGAAAGCTGAAGCGAGCCGGCAATCCAGTTCGCGAATCGGTTCCAGGCAGGCGGTTAATTTGACTGTTCGATGGGAGCAGGGCTGCGGCTGACCTGGCGTTGCTGTCCGGCGAGAAGTCGCCGTTGGGCAGTAGTCCCGGTGGCAGATTGGGAGCCTGCGCATTTAGTTGTTTCTGACGCTGGGCGATCAACCACTTCCGCCGGAGTTCTCCCAGCGAGTCGCCGTTGAGACGTTCTTCGAGTGGCACGCCCTCGAAGTCGCGGCGATCTACCGTAAAGTCATAGTCGCGAGGGTCTACGCTGGTGCCTGCGGGCTGAAGTGACCTTCTCGCGTCGAATTCAAACTGCTGCGACTGAGCCGCGACCGGCCCGAAAAACAGCATCAGCGCGGTCGTGAAGCAGAGACGTCGAACCTGCCGGCTGAACACGGGAGACAGATTTCTCAGACGATCAGCCTGATGGGAAGGACGGTAGAGCGTCGTCTGGTTTGACGGGTTACCGACCACGATTCGAATACTTTCGGCCATCCCTGCCTCCTTGTGTGAAGTCTGCGACTTCCACATCGGATCATCAGGCGGGATAGCTTAAATGTCACAACCCATACGGTAAGCGAATTTTCGGTGTGAGGGTGTTTGCAGCCGTTTACTTTGACACGCCGTCCATTGAACGAGTTGTCTCACCCGTTTCGGTGTTGCATGTCCGGGCAGCGGTTTCGAATGCGGCGTCGCCAGCGGCATTCTGCAACAGAATCGAATACCGGAAGATGGCTAAGACGGGCCATGTTTTCGGGCTCGTTGAGGAACGAGTCCGGGCTGGTCTCGAAAAGGCTCAAGACGCTGACCGGTTACGTCTGCAGTACCAGGCATTTCTTTTCAGAAACGCAGTTCGATGCCGTTGACCCAGGCGTGCATTTCCTGGTGACCGATTTCGAAGAAGTCGTAACCGGTGAAGACGCCCCAGCCGTTGCGCGACACGCCGATTGTTGTTCGGCCGTGGAACAAGCCGGCATCTCCGACACGGCCCCAGTCGAGCACTCCCGAGACAACCCACGGATCGCTGGGAAACCAGTCCGTTCCATAGGTGAAGTTGATACCCGAGTCTGACTTCCCCTTGTAGGTCAGCCAGTTGGCCCCCAGGCCCGCACGAAACTGCCAGTTCTCGTTTTGAGCAAATCGGTAGGTGAGGTTGGCGTCGCCAGTCCAGAGTTCGGCATGGCCGGTCGGCACTGCTTCATTGCGATAGAAGAATTCAGAGTCGATCCCGAACCGCGATGAGTTTTCCATCAGCACGCGACCATTGGCGTGGGAGATACTGTCAAAGTCACTGCCGTACTGTCCCTGCAGAACAATCAGCGAGTCGTGCGCACCGCGTGGGTTCTTATCGAGCAGTAGACTTCCGTCAGCATTCTCGTAGGGATGTTCCGGGAAGTAGCCAGCCTGCGAAAGGTCGTCGTTTAATGCCGCGCGAGGAACCCAGAACGGCGACGTGATGCCTGCCAGAAATGCCTTGCCGAAGAACGAGTCAACGTCGTCGTCGCAGTAGTCCTCGTGGTTCGCATGGCTAGCCCTTGTTGCGTTTTTCCTGTGAGGTGGCGTGTCCGGTTTTTCAGACGCCGCTTTTGATGAACCACCACCGGGTCGCCATACTTCCGACTGAATCTTGTCGAAGGAATCGGCGACGGCTGTCTGGCATCGCGAGTCGAGGATACTGCAAGTCCAGAGTAGGACGAAAGCGGTGAAACTCGCTCGGGGAGCTTGGGAAATTCTCATGGACGATTCAACGTTGAGGGCGTCGGCTGGTTTTTTGGGTGAGTTCGTCTGAAGTTCGTCCTGATGGGAAACGAAACGTATTTGCAGAACAGGTGTTCGGTCAATGTGGTTTTGAGCCAGCAATCCGGGGGATTTCATCCGGAATTCCCGTTACGTTGGTAGCCACGCCTTCGAGCTCCACGGCTCGGACCTCCGTTTCGTGCAGATGCACTATGTCACCGAGAAGAACAAGCAACCCTGGGACACACATTCAGCAAACAACAAGCGGCATCGAGAACTTTGTGCCGACAGTGACAGAGCAACTGCGGCACTGATCACCGATCTGAAACAGCGAGGTATGCTCGAAGACACGCGGGTGATCTGGGGCGGAGAATTCGGTCGAACGCCCTACGCCCAGGACAACAAAGACAAGAAGAAAATTGGTCGCGACCATCATCACACCGGGTTTTCGATGTTTCTCGCCGGAGGGGGAACGAATGGCGGCACGATGTATGGTGCGACTGACGAGTTTGGTATGAACGTTGTCGAAAACCGGATCCACGTCCACGATCTGCACGCGACGATTCTGCACCTGCCTGGACTCGACCACGAGCAGCTGACGTATCGCTATTCCGGTCGCGATTTCCGGCTGACCGACATCCACGGTCGAGTCGTCAGCGACATCATCGCTTGAGAAACCACCAAAACCATTCAGTGAGCTTTGATGTTTTTGGTTGGTTGGCAGGGCGGTTGGGTGGCTGGTGGTCGAGCGTCAGCGAGCCCCCAGTTGTTGTCATGCAATGGCGGCTTGACCACCAGCCACGCCGACTTCCCAGCACTTCTATTCGCGACGGGTACCCAGATGCCTATGGCAGGTTGCCAGGTGAAGTCGGTTTTCGACAGAAAAAAGCAGAGACATCAGAGGCCGGATTCGAATTTCGTCTCGGTTTCTACTGCAGTCTCCTGTTCAGAAATCTTTTGTCGGTTCAGAATCTCCAGTTGTCGTTTGAAGATGAGTTGATGAATCCTGTTCAGGGAAGATTTTGTGAAAGACCTGCTGATTTCAGAGAAGTTGCCAAAGCTGGATGGTGGGACGCTCCTGCTTTCTTTTTCAGGCTGGATGGACGGAGGCGATGCGTCGACCGGGACGGTCAGTCGGTTGATTCGTCTGCTGGATGCTCAGCCGGTCGCTGAGATCGATGTCGAGCCCTATTACATCTTCAACCTGCCCGGATCGATGGAGCACGCGGCGCAGTTTCGCCCGCACATCGATATCGAAGACGGCGTTGTCAAGTCGGTCGACATGCCGACGAATGAGTTCTACCACGCCGCTTCGTCGAACATGCTCCTCTTCAAAGGCAAGGAGCCCAACCTGAAGTGGCGAACGTTCGGTGATTGTATTTTCGAGGTGGCACGGCAGTGCGATGTCTCGCGATTGATGTTTGTTGGTTCGTTCGGCGGCATGGTTCCGCACACTCGTGAGCCCAGAATGTACGTCACCTGTTCGGATGAAAAACTGCACGACGAGATGGCTCAGTTCGGCATGCGTCGAACCGCGTATGCAGGACCGGGTTCGTTCATGACATACCTGATGTCGAAGGCTCCCGAGCAGGGTCTGGACATGGTGTCGCTCGTGGCGGAGATTCCGGGTTATCTGCAGGGAACCAACCCGTTCTGCATTGAGGCTATTACTCGTCGTCTGGCTGCGATGCTGAAGCTGTCCACGAACATGGACGAGCTGCGTACGACCAGCAACGAATGGGAGCAGGAGATTTCGGCGATCATCGAAGAGAACGACGAGATGGCCCGCAAGATTCGAGAACTGGAAGACGACTATGACCGCGACCTGCTGGAGCAAAGCGAAGGTAACTAGCGAAGGCGAGTAGAAACGAACGCCTCGATTGCGTCGTCCGGCTTCAGTCCAACCGTCAGACTCGCGGTGTTCCCCAGTGGTCGCGGTATTCTCGATGGAGCATCTGGTCGGCTTGGGCGTCACCGGTAATACGCTCGGTGGTCGGGTCGAAGTTCAGCACGCGCCCCGTACGAGCCGCGATGTTGGCCAGATGGACGATCGTCGCGGCACGGTGACCGACGTCGATACTGGCGTTGGGTTTGGCGGTTCCTCGAATGCTGTCGAAGAAGTTCGTGTGGTGAGCGACCAGGTCGGCTTGGCCCGTGCGTTCGGCGATCAGCTTGTTCCGCTCGCCGTACAGCCGCCAACCGACGGTATGGCCCATGATCAACATGCCTTTGGTGCCGTAGAAAGCCGCTCCGTTTTCGTAGCCGTCCTGCGTGTAGCGAGTCCAGATTCTCTGTTCGAAGATCAGCTGTTTCCGCTCGCCGACGGAGCCGTCCGGTGAATACTCAAACTGAGCGTATTGCGTATCGGGAAACTGCTGGTCGTCATCGAAGAAATACTTGCCGCCGAAACAGGCCACCCTGTCCGGGTGAGTCGACACGCCAAGCCCCCACAACGCAACATCAATATCATGGACGCCGTCGTTACCGATGTCGCCGCAGCCAAACGCGTGCCACCAGCGCCAGACACCCGGCAGCAGATTCTTTCGATAAGGAACTTTTGGTGCTGGCCCGGTCCATGCATCAAAGTCCAGGTGCGCGGGCGGATCGGTTGGCTCGGAGTGTCCAATCGTGCCGCGCCGCTGACTGTTCCAGGCTTTGGCGACAAGCACGTCGCCGATGTCACCGTTCAGCACGCGATTGATTCCGTCCGCCACGCAGGCGGTGCTGCGGCTTTGAGTTCCCACCTGCAGGACTTTGCCTGAACGTTTCACCGCGTCGGCCATCAACCGGCCTTCTCGCACATTGTGGCAGCACGGCTTCTCGACATACACATGCTTGCCCGCGTCGAGTGCCAGGATGGCCGCCGGAGCATGCCAGTGGTCCGGGGTTGCGATAAAGACCGCCTCAATAGACGAGTCATCCAGCAGCTTCCGCAGGTCTCCGGTTGTTGTCGGACGTTTACTGGTTTCTGACTCGACGTGAGCCGCCGCCGCTTCCAGACGATTACGGTCAACATCACAGATGGCAACGATCTGGACGTCGTCCCGCTTCGCGAGATTCCGGACATGATTCATGCCCATGCCGCCGGGGCCGATGACGCCCACGCGGATTCGTGTCGCCGCCGCTGCGTGAACAGTGGTTGCCGTTGCTGCTGCGAGCGTCGTCGCGCCCGCTTGCTTCAGAAAACGTCGTCGACCGGTTTCCATGATCGCTCCCTGTTTGCTCAAGTCATTGGCTGAAGATTTCTGCTGATCGACGCCGCGGTCGTCGACACGCGGGGCTGCGTTGCCCACCTGAGTTGCGTCCTGATTCTAGCGCTCATAAACCGGAACTGAGAAGCAAGACGGGAATGTTCTCGGCGCGTGCAGCTTCGAGCAGCATTTCAAAACGTTCCTGGAAGACCAAACGGAAAACACTCGCACCTGTGAATCGAGAGCTACCAGAGTTGGCCAGGGACGGTCTGTGTCGAGGTGTGAATCATCTTGAACGGCCTGTCGCAACCGTTCCACAGTCCGTCGGGAAGCGACGCGGGCAGTTCATTCTTTGTTTTCGAGCGTTCATTATTTCGGTTCCGCGACTCGCGACGGATTTCAGATTCTGCGAGAGTGCGACGACACTCGTGAAAGGACTGTCGCGATTCATCTTCTGCTCCCATTTTGCTCCAGCGTGCTGGTTGTGTTTGGCTTGCTCAATCTTCAGCGAGCCCAGCTGCGCGGTGCATCGACATGGACATCGTTGATTGTTGTCTGCTGGGGACCGGCGTGCGTGTTTCCCTTGTTGACGGTCATGGGTGGGACGATGCAACCGGCGAGTCTGCTCTGGCAGCCGGCAATCATCGGCGGCCTGTTTCTTGCCGGTCAGATGTTTACGCTGCTGGCCGTCGAACGCGGCGACATTTCGGTTGCGGCGCCCGTGCTGGGTGTCAAGGTGCTCATTGTTCCCGCGCTGGCTCCGTTTTTTGTTAATGACGAGCTGTCGGCCAGGGTGTGGATCGCCGCCGCCATTGCAGTGATCGGGATTGGGTTCGTGCAGGCTCGGGACAAGTCGATCCAGAGGTCGAGGATTCTCGCCTCGGTTGGCTTCGCTCTGCTGGCGGCCTGTTCGATGACAATCTTCGACCTGTTGATTCAGCGATGGGCACCGGCCTGGGGAGCTGGCTATTTTCTACCCCTGGCACTGGGATTTGCGGCGATGTTTTCGCTGGCTTTTGTGAGGCTCGGCGATCGCCCCTCGGAACTGCGACAGAAAGGCGTGATCCGCCCACTGGCAATCGGCGGGTTGCTGATGGCCGTCCAGGCAATCGGGATGACGGTCACGCTGGGACTGTATGGAGACGCGACTCGTGTGAATATCGTGTACTCGTTACGCGGTCTGTGGAGCGTGCTGCTGACGTGGACACTTACCCGGCACCTTATCGGCACAGAATCCGCGCCCAGTCATCGGACAATGACAATGCGACTGATCGGTGCCGTGCTGATCGGTGTCTCTGTTGTGATTTCCGTCACCTGAACTCACGTCGGTGCAGTTCTGTTGAGACGAGACACGCCACTGAGCCGCACGGTCCGGAGTGCGTGGACCGCGACTCAGTGTCCGAATCCGTAGACGCAGAAAAGCGGCCGGCAGGCAAGAGCTTGGAGGCATCCACCCGCCGGCCTGACCCGGTCCGGACAGGCGCTTCGCGCCCCCGGAACCATGGCTTTCCCATTGTGTGCAGGACTGACTCTTGAGGTCAAGGACACCGCAGGGGTAAGGAGAGTGAGGGATGTTAGACGTAAGACGACGTAAGGTGTGGAAGGGCATGACAGTGCTGGGGCTCGTCGCTGCAGCGGCGGCCATTCTGATGCTGGGTGCGGGCGTGGCCAGCGCCAAGAAGCCGCCCAAGGAGCCGCCCCAGGACCCCTCGCCGGACACGGGGATCATTTTCTTCAACTTCAGCAGCACAATCTGGTCGATGGCGTCGGACGGCTCAAATAGACAGAGCCTGGGTCTCATTGCGGCGTACCACGCGGACCCCAGCGAGCTCACGCACGATGGCGAGCGGTGGTTCCTGACGGTGGACACCGTCGATGGGACGTACCCGAACGGGAATCAGCGCTGGGAGCTCTTCGCCGTCAGCCAATCGGGACGCCGCCAACTTACGGACAACAGTGACGTGGAGATCATCAGCGCGTCGTGGGATCCCGAGGATTTGGGCGGGTGGCCGGAGTTGACGGTCCTCTCGCACGCTGTTCCCC
>JABMPE010000649.1 GCA_013203845.1 Rhodopirellula sp.
CGGGTGGTGAAGTTGTGGGCATGCCGGTTTGATGTGTGGGTATCACATCCTCAGATCAGGGACCGGCATGGCCACGAACGCATGGTATCAGGCACGTGGAATTTTCGGCTACCAGCATCAGTCGTTTCGGCAGTCTGATGGAGTTCTCTTCGTGACGGTGGCCCATCACGGCGCAGGGTTACGTTGCCCACACTGCCACGGCACCAGCATTATCAGACGCGGATTCATCCCTCGAACGTGGCAGGCCCTCCCGTGGGGCTGCATCCGGTGGTTGTGTCGGCTCAGGTGCCACGGCGTCGAATGCCGTCGCTGCAACAGCACGCATGCCGTTCCGGTGCCCTTTGCATCTCCCGGACGATCTTACACTCACCGCTTCGAGCGAATGGTACTCGAACTGCGGCGGTCTATGACGCTCAAGGATGCGTCAGCAGGGCTCGTAACAATGGCGGGAGTCATTGCTCATCGAGTCTGAGCAACTAACTTCATGGTCTCGTTGTCAGTACGATTCCGCCAATTCTGTCCGACCGGGTGTCAGCCCGGTAGAATCAGGCTTTCGTCAACTCCAGTCACGAGACCACCTCATGAAATCACTCCGACTGCTTCTCATTCTTCTGTTCTCTGCAGGCAGTAGCATTTTCGCTGATGATTCAGGAAGCCAGAAGGCGGCTTCCCTTGAGACGCAGGTGAAGGTTCAGATGAATTACTTGCTGTACCTGCCAAAGGACTACGAGAAGCAGGACTCGTGGCCACTGCTGTTGTTTCTGCATGGTTCCGGTGAACGAGGCGATGATCTGGAACTCGTCAAAAAACATGGTCCACCGAAACTCATTGCTGCGGGAAAGGAGTTTCCGTTCATTGTTGTGTCGCCGCAGTGTCGAAGTGATCGACGCTGGGAGCCGATTGAACTCGTGGCACTGCTGGACGATCTCAGCAGCAAGTACAAAGTCGATCAGGATCGTATTTGTGTGACGGGCCTGAGCATGGGCGGATTTGGTTCATGGCAACTGGCATCCTTTGCCCCGACTCGTCTGGCGGCCATTGCCCCCATTTGTGGTGGTGGTGAGGTGTACTGGACTCGAAGCTTTGCTCACTTGCCGGTGTGGGCTTTTCACGGCGGCAAAGACACAGGCGTACCACTGGAACGATCACAGGAAATGGTGGATGCCCTCAGGAAAAAAGGAGGCAATCCCAAACTGACGATCTACCCAGAGGCTGGTCACGATTCCTGGACGGAGACTTACGACAATCCAATGCTTTACGAATGGCTGCTGGAGCAAAGACGAGTCAGGCAGGAGTAAGCCATCCTGATAAATCAAAGCCAGCCACGAGAGAAAGGCGAACTCATCAGGCGAACGACCATTGCGGAATGGTTCGTTTGAGGACTCGTCAGTGCCAACGTGTCGGCCAGAATGTCGTACGAGGATGGCTTCAGCAATACTGGCCGTCTGGAGTTTCTGTCGTCGTAATCACCTGTCGCTGATCTCAGGAGGCCATCGCACCCGCCCAGGTTTATCACGATAACCGGAATCGCCTCGTGTGATTACTGGTCCAGCCCGGCTCCCATTGAGAACAGATCGTCGACCTGCACAATTTCGGCGAGGTCGACGGTTGCAGCCCACTGTTCGCCGAGAACGTCAAGGTAACTGCTGATTGCCTGAGCCAGGGTCTGCTGCGCAACGACAACCTGTGCGAAGTCCACGCTTCCCCCCGCCTGCTGGAAACGATCGTAAACGCCGCGATAAACACGCACCTGATCCTGCAGGATCTGTTCGCGATAGCTGCTGGCAATGGTGACGCTCGCTGAGTATCGACCATAAATTTCCGCCAGTGAATTCAGCAACGAGTTGCGTGCGTCGAGCAGATCCTGCTGAGACCTCTGGACCTGTGCATGCGCGGAGGTGATGTTGCCCTGATTGCGATCATACAGCGGCAGCGGCAATCCAATCTGCAGATTGAAGGAGGTGTTGTTCACAGGCGACGTGTCATCATGCTGAAACGCGGTGTACAGCTCGATATTCGGGATCGGTATCACCTCCTGCAATTGCAGATTGTATTGAGCGCTGGAGATCCTGGCATTGGCCGCGACCAGATCTGTATGCCCTGACAGGATCATTGCTCGTGCCGTGTCATAATCGAGTTGTGGAGCGTGAGCTTCGATGGTGCCCGCAACTGCCGTTCGTGTCATGTCCGGCACCCCGAGTGTCGCGGCGAGCTGTCGCCAGGCTGCCGTCACACGAGTGTTCGCCTGCACGACGGTGTTGCGGGCCTGCACCGCCAGTACGCGAAGTTGCAGAGGTTCGTACGCGGCGTTTTCACCTCCGGCCACCAGGTCGATCTGTGCTCGATAAACCTCTTCACTGAGCTGCGCCAGTGCGTGACTGAACGTCAGTCGTTCCTGAGCCAGTAGAACCTGGAAATAAGCGCGACGTATGTCGCTGGCCAGTGAGATACGAGCCTTGCGGAGATCCGCTTCAGTGGCCTGCATGGCCAGCAGTGCGGAATCCTGAGCAAGCGTCAGTTTTCCGCCGGTGATCAGTTCCTGCGACAGGAACGCACCATTATAGCCCGCCGTTCCGCCGGTCCCGATGGTATCACCCTCGTACCCGATCGTGGGATTCGGATAGAGCCCGACCTGTACGGCCTTTCCGCGAGCGGTTTCAACGTCGGCAGCTGCCTGCTGAACGACCGGACTGTTCGCCAGGCCGAGTTGCTGCAGTTCCGCAAGCGTCAATGGACTCTCGTTGCGATCGACCGCCGACTGGCTGGTCATATCATACGGGAGTTTCGGAAACAGCGACTGGATCAAAGACCGGCGTTGATCGAACGATTGATTTTTATCGTAGGCGGGAAGTCGAAGTGGGCTGGCGTCGGCTCCTGGCAGATCCGGCGGAATCTTGAAATGGTTGGACGGTCGATCCGAAACAACCGGGGTCGACTGAGAAGCAGCAGTTCCATCAGGTGCGGCATCCGATGACTGTTGAAAACTGACGGGCTCAACACGACTCGGACGCCAGCCAGCATACAGTGACTCAGACCGTGAACGTGAAACACGAGCCGTCGGTTCGATTCCCGGAACGGGCAGCGGTAACGGCAATGGTTCATCCAGCGATTGTTCGCTGTCGAGAGCGGGCGGAGTCACGATCGGTCGACTGGGTTCAGAAGACTGACCAGATTCTTTCGCTGGGATAGGAGTGGTGTCGGCGGAAGTGGATGCCGACTCGACATAACTTCCAATCAGGCAGCATCGATCCGATTGGCAGCCCGCCAGAACGGTCCCGACAAGAACTGCGGTCAGAGCTTTCCACTGGTTCAACATCCGTGTTGCCTTCAGGTTGAATCTAAATCGAATGCGGTTGGAGTGCTGACTGCAGACGAACCCGCAGCGCCAGACGCGAGCGCTGTCCCGCCAAAACTGGTTCAGCTCCCACGACTGAATCGACTTTGCCGAGCGTGACGATTCAATCGGATTCACGGGCTGTGCCAATACCGACGCTGAAGCATCGTCAGAGGCAGGCTCAAACCGCACAATCGTCAAAGTCAGCCCAGTCTGTCTGTGCCACAGGGCCAATCCGACTGGCCGTTTGCTGTCTCCGACAGGGGTCGTGTGATCGTTAGAAACGTTTGGCGGGTCGGCGAAATTCGTGATAGGGATCCGAGTTGCCACACGCGGGTAACGTAGGCTTCGAGCGTCTGCAGGGAAGTTCTGTCCTGGCTGCCGCTAACGCTCGGAAGTTCTCATGGTTGAAATCGTCAAGTCGCCTGCGGTGCTGGCCGACGCTGAACTGTCGCTGTTGCTCGACAGCTTCGATACGCTGATTGACGAACTCAGCCCGCGCAACGCCACCGCTGTCTGGGAACGAGTCGCTCAGTCAGGCACCAGCGACGTGAGTCTGCACATCGGAGATGCGTACAGTCAGAGCAGCTCGTTGCTCAGCAAATCAGATTTGAGCGACGTCGACGGAATGCTGGACCGTATTTCACGGCTGGTTGGCGATCTGGTTTACCAGGAATGCGGAAACCTGCTGGAAGCCGACACGCTGGCACAACTCGCCAGCTTTGCACCCGGTCGGCTGTGTTCCCGCTTTGCCAGTCGCGCGAACGAAATCGCTTTGCCTTCGTCGGAAGACACCCGTTGCGCGGTTCTATTTGCAGACATTTCCGGCTTCACCAGTCTGACCGAACGGCTGGCTGAAAAAGGAGCGGTCGGAGCGGAAGAACTGACCGCCGCACTGAATCGTTATTTCGGCCAGTTGATCGACATCATCGATGACTTTGGTGGCGACGTGCTGAAGTTTGCTGGCGACGCGCTGCTGGCGACATTCGAAGACCGGAACGAGAACGACCACCTGACGGATGCGTCGGCACGAGCCACCGCAGCCAGCCTGGTCATTCAGGAGCAGATGCTCGACTTTCCCGAAGTGGAAGGCACGAAACTGTCACTGAAGATCGGGCTCGCGGCAGGCGACCTGCGGATGCTGCATCTGGGCGGCGTGTTCGGACGGTGCGAGCTGCTGATGGTCGGCGAGCCGCTGCGCGAGCTGGGAGACGCCAACGATCTGGCCGGACCGGGAG
>JABMPE010000650.1 GCA_013203845.1 Rhodopirellula sp.
CAGGCGTGAAGATGACGTTCGAGCCGACGATGCCCACTGTTCCGCCAACCGCGTTTCCGACGACCGTCACGTTCAGCTCTGCGTTGGTGTTGTCGACGTCTGTGTCGTTCGCCGTCAAAGCAGACTTGGCAATCGTGCGGGTGCCCGAGTCCTCAGCAATCGCCGTCAGACTGTCGTCCACGGCAATGGGAGCGTCGTTCACGGGCGTGATTGTAAAGCTGACGGTCCCCACGTCGGTACGAAAATCATTCGAACCGGAAGTTGTACCGTTGTCACGAACGGTGTAGTCGAAGCTCGCGGTGCCGTTGAAGTTCAAGTCGGGCGTGAAGATCACATCCGAGCCGGCAATCCGAACCGCTCCCCCTACTGGCTTATCGACGATGACGACCGTCAATGTCTGGTCACTTTCATTGGGCGGACCAGCAGAGTCGTTACCCAGCAGATCGGAAAACGCAATCGTCCGATCGCCCGAGTCTTCAGCAATCGCTGCCAGGCTGTCGTCCACGGCAACCGGAGGATCGTTCACGGGAGTGATCGTAAAGCTGACGGTCCCCACGTCCGTCCGAAAGTCATTCAAACCGGAAGTCTTGCCGTTGTCACGAACGGTGTAGTCGAAGCCTGCGGGGCCGTTGAAGTTCAACGTTGGAGTGAAGGTTACGTTTGACCCGCTTATCGCGACCGTGCCCCCCACTGCATTGCCAACATTGGTGATCGTCAGCAATTGACCGTCTTCATTGGCAGGTCCTACCGAGTCGTTTGCCAGAAGATTGCCCAACGAGATCGTCCGTATGCCATTGTCTTCAGCAAACGAAGTCAGGTTGTCGTCCACTGCAACCGGAGGATCGTTCACCGGCCCAACACTAAATGTGGCGGTGCCGACATCTGTCAGGGCTCCGTCGCTGACCGTGTAGTCGAAGCTGGCCGTACCGTTGAAGTTCAATGCGGACGTGAAGACTACATTCGAACCAACGATGTGCACTGTACCGCCTACCGGATTGCTAACCGCCGTGACGTGCAACTCCGCGTTCGAGTTGTCCACGTCGGTGTCGTTAGCTGTCAGTGTGGACATTGGAATCGAGCGAGAACCGAAATCTTCAGCAACAGTAGCAAGGACGTCATCCACCGCTACCGGACTTTCATTTGCCGTATGAAAAGCAAGCATGTCTATCGACTCTGGGCCTCCGAGTTTGCCGGTTTCGCCGTTGGTCAGCTCAAACCTGAGCTGACTAATTCGCAGTGGAGTTGCCCCGTCAGCCTCAATCACAACATACCGCTTAGCAGTCGCATCGTTGCCGCTGATGTTATTGTATTCGCCCGCATCCTCACCCGTTTGGTAAAATACACTGGTAAATCGGATGGCAGATTTTGGAATCGGTCCTGTGGAACTGAAAGCGGTGATGCTGAACTTTTCGTTGACCGACAAGATTGCCATTCGCAGTTCGTCAATCGGGCGTTCGAAGTCGATCACGAAATCTCGAACGCGTTTCGATCCGTCTATCTTCACAAAAGGGCGTAGTGCCTTCGGATTGCTCAAGAAAGCTGATTCAGGAAGATCGATGTCACCGAACGAGTCGCCGTTGTACACCTCTATTGCGACTAAGGCTTCATCAGTGTCTGTATTATTTCCGGCATCATTGGTTAACGCCCAGTTAGCCACATTGCCTGGTTTATCAGTCTTTGGATATCTCGGCGGGTCGAATGGCGTGAAGTCCGGTTCTTCAAGAATAAGTTGAAACGTGACCCCATGGGAGGCTTCATACTGGTTTGAAATGGGTGTCTCCTCATTAGGACCACCAAATTCATCAAAGTTGATGAAGTTCCACCCTGGTGCTGTAAGTAAGCACCGCACTTCTAATGCCTCGACCCTTGAAGGCTCGTCTAAGCGAGTGTGCAAACCTGATGACAACGGAGCTCGTTTGCCAGCTCGCGCAGGGGCCTTTCGCCCACCCCGAAGAAACCACTGATTCCAAAGTTTTTTTCGCAAAGAGACAGAGAACATCTAGACTCTCCTGTGCAAGTTGGAAGCGTGGAACAAACGAGCCAGTCCGATCATTTACTGACCTATGCGTAAAAGCTGGCAGAGGATCAATTGCTGTCTGCCGATCGTGATTTCACATGATGTGATGAGAATCGATGGGACCTTGATACCGCGAGCCGAAACTCAGTCGCGTTTCGCAACCTCGCGTTGGAGTTGTGCCTGAAACCAAGCGGCACTTTTCGCGAATGACATTGCTGACTGAGAATTAAGAGCAAGATGACGAAGGAACCGTGGGATTTGATTGCTCTGAACATGACCGTCTCCACATACGCACACATGGCCACAACTCACGTCCCGATAAGCTACAGAACACATCCTCTAATGTCCAGGTACCGGACGTGATTGCAGGTGTCGGTTAACGGTGGGAAGCATCAATCTTGCATTCATGCGTGGCAGATTGACGGCGCCAATTCGATGTCGGTAGTCAGCCAGCGGCGACTGGTTCTCAACGCCGACGCTCAGTCTGCGATTGGGTAGGAGCTGTAAAGCGAGCTTGATCTCGATGCACTGTTTACTGATTCGCCATCTCCACCAATCGCCGCACCTTTGCTTCCAGCGAAAACTGGAGATGGGACGCGTGTCGCAGTTAGCCGACACGACTTTAGAAGTTTGTACGATCACGGAGCTTTTCTGAGAACGTTCGGCACAGAACTGGTGCCACATCCGAGCCACCAATCCGATCGAAAATGCGTTCGCCACGATCCTGCTCTGACAACGCAAGCCCAGAGGCTGTGGATCAGACAAAGCGTATCTGGCGACCATGTTCAAGTTGGCTCAGAGTGCTTCCAGCGGCTGGCGGAAACTAAAACGCTTTACCCACTTCAAAGACCTTCTCCGAGGAGTTCGATTCATCGACGGAGAAATCGAGAACATGCTCAACGAAAAGAAGGCAACGATCTTCAGAGATCAATTCTCCCAAAGCTATCAATTCAGTCCGTTGTCTTGTGTTGAGTCTGGGCAGGAAGACTCCCTTGCCGTTCCGGCGAATGTAGCCGTGCGAGTTCTCTCCCTTCAGGAAGATCAGGTGGCGGGCTGCCTTGATGATGTTCGTGGCTTCGCGACCATCGCGAACGACAACCCGCAGCACTCGACAACCACCGAACCATCAGTTCGGTGGTCTATTGGTGGTTTTCCTTGGCCTGAGAGTGCTCGCGACAAGAGTCGATTACATCGTTTGCGATACATCCTGCTCGCTTGCACGGTTTCTGTGCCTGGTTCTGTACCGACCGGATGGGTGCGAATTATCGGCCAGCCTGATTCGCGTGTGCATCGGGCGATTCGTTAAACCGTGACGCGACCACACGGTGGCCCTGGAGCGAATGTCTCACACTGAGGCGATTCGCGCAGCAATGGTTGGAACTTCCACGCGGCAGTGATCTTCCGGGTTCAGGGACGGATCATTGGCATCGCGACAGTGGCCTTGGGGTCCAGAACAGATCGCGTTCAACGGGCAGACCCAGTTGGCCACGGATGCCTTCGAGTTCTTTCAGTGAGAAGTAACCCGGCTCGCGCTCGTGTCCGACCACCAGGCCGAAGCACAGTCGCTGTTCAGGATCATATCGCGCGATGTACCAGGTCCATGAACTGTCTGGAGTGAAGAGCTTAATGTGTGCCACCGGATCGGCGTCGTTTTCGGTGGAGTACAGCGGTGGAATGATCGCGGCGATCTCAGCCGGGATGTACTGGTAAGCGGGATTGCGGGAAACCATGAGAAACGGGAGAAGGAAATAAATCGCCAGCGGAGTGCTCCGCAGCACGCCGGATTGAGCCACCCGCGTCCGCCGTCAGGGAAGCGAGGGATTGCGGGCCGCAGGTTGGCGAGTTCATCGAACGAAGCCCAACCTCTTGCGCGACCGCTTCGCAAGCGCCCTTGACGGCCTCAGGACGCGGAGTGGTTACACTGCGGCGACTGCGAGCACTCGAAACAGAAACGCCGATCCTGAAACTGGTTCAGCCGGGACTCGTATCTGACTGCCGGGGCATTTGAATTCGCCACGAGCGCATGAAGAGAGCCGGCCACAAATACTGCTGCGACCGGCTCGACGCGGAAATCAAATGGCAGCGCATCATTTCTGCTGTTTGTCTTCCTTCTTCGGTTCCTGTTTGCTGTCACTCTGTGCCACTGCCGATTGCTGTTTCGTGTCAGTGGTTGTGTTGTGAATTTTGTCTCCGCCGTTTGTCATGGTACTCTTCTCCTGAAACTCCCCGAGGCCGACATTGATGAAGTGTCAACGCTGAGCGTCGCACACGATGTACAAGGTCCCCCTTGAGGCAGTAGTCTCACGTTTCGGACACTATGAAACGACCAGACTCAAGGGGAACAGTCTTGTATCTACAATACAAGACTGTGGCGGTGTTGTCAAGTGATTGTCGTCAAGCTGCGTGACGTCATGCGCGACTACGAACTGCGCACGGGAGAAAAACTGACCTACCCGGAACTCGCCCGCAGGACCGGTCTGGGGCGTGCCACCATCGAAGCGCTTGGTTCTCGGCCGACGTACAACACCACTCTCGGTACCATCGACAAGCTATGCTCTGCACTCGAATGCAGCATCAATGATCTCCTCGAATTCCGCCCGGAGTAAAAATCGCCTGGGTGGTTTCCGTCAGCGGGCTGTGCGTTTATTGCGTCTGTCTGCCGCCAGGACACCATCTACACGTCGGTAATATTTTCTGAGAGTATCACGCGAAGCGGCGGCGAACAGAGCCACCACGGCGGCAATCATCAGTGAGCCGGAAAGGCTCCAGCCGGATACGACCGTTCGCATAATCCCAAGGCTGAGCACTGCGACGATCATGTTTCCGTACCATTGATAGTATCTGTAGTGAATCTCGATCAGCACATCGAAAGCCTGCACCCTCTCCGGCAGCCGACCAAAGTCCCAGTCCGGCTGATGAGTGCCGGTCCGATGATGAATCCAGTCAATCACGAGCCACCGGACTGTGCTGACCGTGAGTCCGGCTCCGACGGACGCGATGGTGACGTACAGAAACCCGCCGACGGTTGGCAGCTCTCCCCCACTGGAAATCCACGACGCAACTGTTGGCGAGAACGTACTCACGCCGAGCAGCGTTACAAATCCCGGTATCACATAGGCGATGAGCAGGCCGAAATTGGTGGTGGTGACATCCCGCACGTCGTCAGTTCAGCAGACAATCAGGTTCTGCGCAAGCCAACTGCAACTGGGCCATGCTGCCGGTTTCTGTCAACTCGCGCGACGGGAGCGGGTCGTGTTACGCTGGGGCGTGTATGAAAGACTCTGCCTCTGCCCAGGTCATCACCGTTCTCAACCGTAAGGGCGGCGTCGGCAAGACGCATGTCTGCTGGCTGGTTGCTTCGGTGGCTCTGGAACAAGGCTGGCGGACGCTGCTGGTTGATCTGGATCCGCAGGGGAATCTTTCAGCGAGTTTCCTGAGTGATGGTGAGTTGAGTCCCGGAGTCGAGCAGCTGTTTGACCCGTCGGTCGATCCGAAGATTCGAACGTTGATTCGACACACGGAATTCGACGGCATCGACATCCTGCCGTCGTCGGGACGGCTGGAAGCGTTCAACCTGACGGACTCGGAACAGTGGGAAGCCGCTGACCTGCAGCTCGTGCTGGCGGAATCTTTGCCGGAGGTGGCTGCTGATTACGATCTCATTCTGATGGACTGTCCACCGAGTCTGTCGCTGACGAGCACCGCCGCTCTGTGTGCTTCGGACTTTGTGATCATTCCGCTGGAAGCCGCCCGCTGGGGAGCACTCGGAACACAGCACATCATTGCCGCAATGGACTCCATCTGCAGCCGCTTCAACAGCCGCCTGCAACTACTCGGTTACGTGGTGTCGCGTTTCAAGGCCCGCCGTGCGTATCAGCAGACGTACCTGACCGAACTGCGACGACACTTCGGTGATGACGCCTTCGAGGCCGTGATCCCCGATCTGGCTGCGTTTGAGAAGGCGGTCACCGACCGCGTACCGCTCACACTTCATTCCCCCACTTCTCATGCCACCAGAATCGCCCGCCGGTTCTTCGACGAAATCGAAGCCCGTACCCAAAGGCTCACGCGCAGCTGCCGGACAGTCGGCCAGCGACGCCTTCGGAAGTCGTCCTCCGTCTCCGTATAACGAGGATGCGTCGACTCCCCTCTCGCCGGATCAGACGGGACGCAAACGCCTCAGTGGTGCGTTCCTGATACAGCTGGATCGGATCGAGCCGGACCCGGCTCAGCCTCGCAAGAATGTCAGCGCGGATCACATCCGCGAACTCGCGGCGTCGATCCGTGAGTTCGGCATTCTGCAACCAGTGTCGGTGCGATACGTGGAAGCTGGTGATCGTTACCGGATCATCGCGGGCGAATGCCGATACCGGGCGGCCCGCGAAGCCGGACTGATCGAAATCCCCTGCTGGGTGCGAACACCGCGCGACAGCGAAATCCTGTTGCAGCAGATCGTCGAGAACTGGCAGCGCAGCGATCTCAATCCGTTCGAGCTGGCCGAATCACTGGCCATTCTGCGGGACAGTAACGGCTACTCGCAGCAGCAGCTCGCCCAGACCACCGGCAAATCCAAAGGCGAGATTTCCAAACTACTGTCGATTCTCGAACTGTCCCCGGAAGTGCAGGACGTCGCCCGCAGCGACACCACCGGACGACTGACGAAACGGCATCTGTATGCACTGCGATCCTTCCCGGAAACTCGACAACTGCGACTGGTGGCCAGCATTCAGGCGGGTCGGCACACAGCCGAATCGCTGGAGAAACTGGCCGATCCCGGACGGAGTTCCACGCAACACAACAACCTGCAATACCGGACGTTCCGCACGAAGACGGCGGATGTGCGGATGACGTTCAGAACAACCGACGTCACGCCGGAACTGATACTGGAAGCGCTGCGTGAAGTCCGCCGGATGGTGACGGAAGACGGTGAACGCTGAATCCCGTCGTTCAACATTACACATCGACAGACAGGTCGAAGAAGTTTCCCCGGGAAACTCAACTTCGTCCGCGAGCATGACAGTGATGCGATCCGAACGGAGCTGTTCCCTGCTTCAATGTGGTTGCAGGTGACCGTCGCACGATGCGTTTCGGGATCAGGTGTGTGTCGCGATCTGGCAAAACTGGAGTGACTCCCCCATCGTTCCAGCATTCCGTCAATCGAAAGTGGCGATGAGTTACGGACAATTTCACGATGAGTTACGGACATTTCTCCGATGCCTTACGGACAGAATGTGGCAACTCAATGATGACTTCTTCGCTGCCTGCTGCGACGAAACTCGAATTGTCCGTAACGTATCGTTATCGGTCACTGTGCTGGCGATGTCTTACGGACATTTTCCCGTGACTGATTCGAAGATTTTGGCTTCCCGCTGACCAGTTCGACGCATCTCCCGTCGAACGATGTGTTACGGACATTTTCACGATGAGTTGCGGACATTCTTCGATGACTTACGGACCGTTTCCGATGAGTTGCGGACGAAAATGCGATGACTTACGGACCGAATGGCGATGAGTTGCGGACATTTTCCATCTCACGGTTTCGAGCTTTTCGGCTGACTGACGGGCTGCGTGGCTGATTGAGATCAATAGGCCCGTCCTCGCGTACGGTGTGTGTGTTATTAGAAATAATACTAACAATAACACCCACTCTCCCGACGCAGGCACGCGAAGCGCCTTGGCGTATCGCTCAGTTTCTGGCAGGCTAAGTGTCGATGCCAGCAGACACGCTTCAGGACCGGCCCCCGTCACCAACTGCCACGGGACGTGACGAACTCAACCTGATCGATTTTCCAATCGCCACATTGCAGCACCAGCAGCCAGTGGCTGCGGATGGCAAACGCCTCGATGAACTCGTGTGTGTCGTGAATTCCTACGATGCCGATCTGCAGAAAACCGTGCCCAGAAAACTGACACGACGGACTTCATCAAAACATGGATTTCCCACACCGCTCGAAGACGAAGTGCTGATTGCCCTGTTGAGTCTGACGCGGCTTAAGAATGACTTCACCGCTCCGCGAGTGTCGTTCCGTCATGCGGAACTGTTTGAACTGATGGGCTGGCCGGCCAACGGCTCCAGCAATCGCCGCCTGCAGATTGCACTGGATCGGCTGACGGGGCTGACACTGAAGTATGAAAACTCGTGGACGACGGAAAGCGGAGCGTTCAAAAAGGAATTCACTACCGGCATTCTGGAATCCTACAGCTTCACCAGACAGACGCGGGGACGAAAAGACCCGGATGCGGAACGCAGCTGGATTCAGTGGGCGTCAGAAGTCTTCGCCGACATTCAGCGGGGTAATGTGAAAGAACTGGATACCAGCAAGTTCTACAGTTTGAAGCTGCCGGTCTCCCGTCGCATGTACCGGTTTCTGGATCGGCAGTTGAGTACCACACCGCACTTCGAGATCGAGCTGACGACCTTTGCCAGTCATCTCGGCGTGTCGGAACTGAAACACGTCGGCAAGATCAAGGAACGCCTTGCAGCGGGCCTGCGTGAACTGGAGACACTGGACGGCTTTCTGGAGCCGTGTGAAAACAGTGAACGCTATCGCAAACACGGTCCCGGTCAGTGGCTGATCGTGTTTGATCGTGCGTCATCGGGCACGGCGACACCACTCGGAACGCTCACGAATACGTCACGGCAAGTTGATCACCAGCCAGACGCCGAGATGGGGCTGGTCCGAGAATTCTACCGTCTGTGGAATGGTAACCACGAGCACACGCCCAACCGGCGAGAACTCACGCAGGCACAGGAACTGATTGAACGGCTCGGAACTGAGCGCGTGCCGGAACTGTTGCCGCTGGTGATCCGCCGTATGAAAACCGATTTCCCACAGGCCCGAGCTTTCGGAGCGACACTGCACTTCTGGCCCGAAGCGAATTCTGATTACGAAAAACAACAACATCGGAAACAGCAGGAGGCGACGTCACGGAAACAGGAGCAGGCAGTCGAGGCGGAACAGGCAGTCGAGTCTGTAAAACGCA
This sequence comes from Rhodopirellula sp., assembly GCA_013203845.1. Classification (GTDB taxonomy): domain Bacteria; phylum Planctomycetota; class Planctomycetia; order Planctomycetales; family Planctomycetaceae; genus JABMPE01. Next base: position 9,002 of record JABMPE010000650.1, read on the forward strand.
CCCGCCTGCAGCAGGAGTGGGAAGCATTGCCGGAAGACCAGCAGCAGTCTCTCCGACAGACCGCGTACGAACGCGGCAGCGATACACTGCGGAGTTTTATCGATCGAGAAAAGTTCGACGATCCACTCGTACGACTGGCCTGTTATCAGGAACTGGAACGTTTCCGTCTTGATAACTCGGTGACATCAACATCACAGACGCACGCATAGCCGCTCACAAAGACCGGTCAATTTCGTCGTGACCGTTTCGCAACGCGGGAGCGTCACTCAGAAACGCCTCGATCCCCTGTCGGAAGGCGGTCTCTTATGAGACCTCGCTGCGAACATCCCCACGGACCTGCAGAGCAGGAGCCGTGTTTCGCTTCAAGCAGCGGTTCTCCAGCGCCTCGATGAGGGCACCGCGTCGACGGGCTGCGCCCGCGACCACTGAGCTTCCGACTGACGTCGGCGGAGCAACTCGCGTAACCTCAGTGGTCGCGGCCTCGTGCCTCGGCAGGCGACGCGGTGCCACACTCCTCGTGCTCACGGCAAAGCCGTCTGCGCCGCGACCGATCGGTCGCGGGATCACCTCTCTGCTTTCGCCTCGACGCCTCTCGCCTCAGCCTCTTCCTCACCACGACGACCGAGCGGCACGACGTCGGTCGGAAGCTCCCCCCAGCGGCACTCAGTGCCGCCGCGTTCGGTGTCACTCACTCCGCAGGACGCGTGCTCCTCACGCCTCCGGTGCCGGAGGCACCGTGCTGGTTCTGCCTCAAAGTAAGGGACAGCCCGGCCCACTCGGCGTCGGTCAGATTCTCGGGCTGTTTTCCGGCAAACCTTGCTCCGTGCATCGCCTTCGACCAGCCCAGTCGGACATCGAGACCACGTTCATTGAGTTCCCACAGCAGTTCCTTGAATCCGTCCTCGCCCGGCTGGTCGCAGTCCGGTAGTAACACGACGTGACCGCCAGCGGCGTTACGTGCGAAGCGATCGATTTTCTCGATCTGTTCTGCCGTCGCCCGGTTTGAACACAGTCCCACCGCACCAATTCCCAGTGCATCCAGACGTAGGACGTCGTTGGCTCCTTCCACGACGACCAGGCCCAGTTCCTGGAGCGACTGGTGAATGGCAGGCTCGGACAGTCGTGCTGCCGACTGACCGTACAGTTCGACGCCCCGGTAATAACCGGAAACATAACGGTGCTTGTTCGGCTTCTTCTCCTCAGGGCGACCGGCGGCGATCCACTTCCGCCACTTGTCATCAAACTGTACGTCGCGGCCCGAGTACGAAATCACTTCGCCCCGTTCATTTCGCTGCGTGTAGACGAACCAGCCGCGAAACAGTGACCGACCGTTCTTCGGCAGATAACCAACACCCCACTTGCGACAGAGTTCATCTGTCAGCCACGGTCGCGATCGAAAGTAAGCCGCCGCCTGTGGAGACATTTCCGCCGGGTCACTGATGAGATCCCGATAGAGATCGTCAAGGGCTCTGGCACCTTCCTTGTCGTGCCGTCGCAACGGTACATTGACGGGTGCCTGTGCGGACGGCTCGACCGGCGGTGTGGATGATTCGTCAGCAGCAGAGACAGGGATCGGCTTTGCAGTCGCGCCGGCAATCTCACGGAGCTTCGTGGCCGCCGCTTTGAATTCGTCACCGCGTAACCGGCCACCGCTCGGCGGTGCCTGACGCTCCAGCCCGTGCAGGAGTGTCAGCAGGTTGCCCCGAACTCGACAACTATGGCAGAAGATCAGTTTCGCGGGATCAGTCAGCTTGACTGTGAGATGCCCATACGTGTCCTCGCGGCAGGACTCATCGAACACGCAGTTCAGCCGGTATTCGGTCGTGCCATCTGCCGGCAACGGAAGTCCATAGTGCGACGCCACGCGATCAAACGGCGTTTCCGCGATGAGTTCGTCGATGCCCTGCATGTAACGGGAAGACTGCTGTGCCATTTTGAAGCGGGTAATTCTTCTGCATGGTACACTGACCGCACACAGCATGGCAAAACGTAACAGCCTCAAGCTTGGCGACCGCGACATCGAGATGCTTTCTGCACTGGATCGCTGCGTGCTGACTGCCGAGCAGATGGCCATGTTGAGCGAGTCGTTTGTGCGACCGTTTTCCCATGTCGGTTTTGCCCGGCGTCGGCTGCGACAACTGGCCCATGCCGGCTACGTTCGAGCATTTTCGTACGCTCTGGCGAGTAATGGTCGCTCGCCGAATTATTTCCGACTGACTCGTACTGGCTGGCAGACGCTGCACGGCGTCAACGTCGAACTCCCCCGTCGCCGGCAGTTTGAAGCCATCGCTGATGCCCATCATCATCACACATTGGCACTGTCCGACGTCATCGTGCATCTTGCGGTGACGGCTCATCGAGCTGGAGTCGAACTCCGGGAGTTCTGGCGTGAGAACTCGCTGCAGATTGCGTCCGGCGACCTGACGCTCCGTCCCGACTGTGCGTTTCAATTACGTCGCGATGATCGTCGACCATTTCACTTCGTCGTGGAACTCGACTGCAGCACGGAACGCCTTCGGACGCCACGCAATGTCGAGTCCATCCAGCGCAAGATTCGCGGCTACGACCGGCATCAGGGAGCGTTCGATGCTCTGGATCCGCAACGGTATCTGGTGCTGTTCATCACGACCCGCAGCCGTGATCGTCTCGATCACATTCTGGAACTCGCGGCGGACGTGATGGCCAACCCTGAACGCGCCGTTTTCATCGGTGCGACTCTGAGCGACTTTCTCGGCAGCGATCCGTTTCACGATGCCGTCCTCAGAGACCATCGCGGCCTGAAGCGGATGATCATCCCGGCAGATCAGAACGCGGCGACCTCACAGGTTGTCGACGGTGTTGCTTCGGCCTTACGTCGGGAACGTGCTGCCAGCCAGACTGCGGCACGAACGTGAGCGAGCTGTGAATAATTATCTGTACCGCACGTCGGTGTGATATTCTGGAGTTCCTGCTGGCAGGCCCACCTGAGGCGTGCCGGTTTCGGCAGCGACCGTGCTGGACGATCCGCTGCTACCGCACTGCGGAATCCTTTTCGTTTCTGGCTGTGGCAGCAGAAACGGCGGACCGCGGAATCGGGGCGAAGTCTCCGATGTGCGACGCGGACGAGAATCGTCGAGGGACCGGCCACAGCAGGCCCGCCCTCAATCGGACTGAAATCCGTGACGGGGCGGGTTGCCCAACGCGAAGTGAATCCCGCCGCCGCTGCTTCTGGTATGCTGGTGGCGATGCTGTTTTCTCTCGCGACACCGGCGGACAATGAATGCGGTCCCGCATCGTTCGAGCTGGTGCTGGCTTCACTGCAACAGTTCGATCAGCAACGTCAACCGCTGGAACTGATCCTCGCGTCTCCGGCGGAAACGGCTGGCCTGTTTCTGCGCGTCGCTCCGGAAATCGCCAGCAGCACCCGCAGCCAGTTGCTGACGCATTACCCGCATGCCGTGCTCACGCGACAACCGGATTCAACACTGGATCCGCCACTCGGCTGTCAGTCGTGGACGCTGTCACTGCAGCTCTGTCCGGATGTCTTTCCCATCCGGCGGCACGCGGAATTTCTCACAGCGGACGGACGGTCGCTGATCGATCCGGTCGCCAGTCTGCTGGACTGTCTGCCGGCCGGCAGCGGCAAACGTGTGCGAGCCGTGATCACGCTGCAGGTTCGCCCCGTCCACAAGTCTCACGGCAAACGGGCTCGTCGAGTGCTGCGACACCTTGATGAAGGTGATCTGGTCACTCGACCAAACTGGACCAGGTTCGCTCTCACGCTGGCCACGCGAGGGAATCCTGTGTGGCGGATGGCTTCCCGATTGATCTTCACGTTACTCCGAGTCAGCCAGTTCCCCTCAAAGAAAGGAAGTTCCGAGCTTCCGCGTTCACCCGATCGTCGACACGAACGGGAATCACCGTTGCAGGCAGCTGCTGCCAAACTGAACCAGCCACTCTTTTCGGTCACCGCCACGATCACGGTCCAGGCACCAGCCGACGCCCACCAGGCTGCGCGGAACAGACTCGCCGAAATTGCCGGAACCTTCACTGTGTTTTCCGTGCCGGACCTCGCGTCGTTTCGTGCAGGTCGTATCCGTCAGCAGTCTCAGCACCGGGGCAGCAGCCGAGGCCCATCGTTTCTGCTGTCAGCGGAAGAAGTCGCCACGCTGTGGCATCCGCCCGTCGTCGGCAGCACCCCGGCTCGACTCGACACCGCCTCGTGTCGGCAACTGGAACCACCGACGATCCTGCCCGTGCCTGAAACCGAACGCGGACTCGCTGTTCTCGGTCGCGTCGTCTATCGCCAGCGTCGCGAGCACTTCGGGCTGCGAGAAGACGACCGTTTCCGGCATCTGCTGCTGATCGGTAAGACAGGTATGGGTAAATCGACCGTGCTGGGGAATCTGCTGCTGTCCGACATCCGTGCCGGACGTGGCGTCTGCCTGATCGATCCGCATGGAGATCTCGCTGACTCGATCGCCGCAGCGATCCCGAAACGCCGACGCAACGACCTGTGTTACTTTGACGCGGGGAATGCCATCACGCCTCCGGCCTTCAATCCGCTGGAGTGTCGCGACGCAACTCCGCAGCAACGAGCACTGACCGCGTCCGCTGTGCTGGCCTGTTTCCGCAAGGTGTTTGAACTCGATCAGGCTCCGCGACTGGAACACATCCTGCGAAACTGCCTGCTGGCTCTGGTCGAAGCTGACAACGCCACGCTGCCTGATATTCAGCGACTGCTGACCGACGGACATTTTCGAAAGTCGATCACACGCGGGATCGAGAACCCAGGCGTCCGACAGTTCTGGGAATTCGAGTTTGCCGGCTGGTCCGATCGCTACCGGCAGGAAGCACTGCCGGCTGTGCTCAATAAACTCGGCCCGTTCCTGAGCAATCCCCTCCTCTGCGGCATCGTCTCACAAAGGAAATCCACGTTTTCCTTCCGCCGCGTCATGGATGACGGAAAACTGCTGATCATCAACCTGAGCAAAGGCCGCATGGGCGAAGATGCGTCGGCTCTACTGGGATCGTTTCTGGTGTCATCGCTGCAGCTCGCGGCCATGAGCCGGGCCGATGTCTCCGAGGAATCCCGTCAGCCATTCTTTGCGTATGTCGACGAGTTTCAGAACTTCGCCACCGAATCCTTCGCCACGATGCTGTCCGAGAGCCGCAAGTATCGGCTCGCTCTCACGCTGGCGTGCCAGTATCTCGATCAGATGAACGACGCGACCCGCGCAGCCGTGTTTGGCAACATCGGCACGCTGTTGAGTTTTCAGATCGGAGCCAGCGATGCCGAAGCTATCGCTGAACAGCTCGGCGGCAGCGTCGAACCCACCGACCTGCTGCAACTGCCCAAATACCACGCCTGCATCCGGCTGCTCGTCGATGGCCTGCCCAGTCGCGGCTTCACCATGCAGACACTCCGTCCAGAGACACGTTGAAGCCGCATGGATTGAGCGTGTGAGCAGTGCTCGGCTTTCAGTAGCAGAACGGCGACGACCTGATTCGGAGTTTACGGTCACAGCAGGTAGGATGGGTGCATGGTGAATCAACCGCATCCCCGTCGAGACAGGTACGACGTTTCTGGAAACGTCGAAGCCCAGTTTGTTGATGCCGGGGAAACGGTTCTGGTGAATCTGGTCGGCATCACGGACCTGACAGAACTGCAGGTCCGCGAAGAGGAAGGGCTGGCAGCGACGTATGGTCGCCTGCTGCGGACGGTGCGTGTCGATACGCCGATGACAGGTGCTCTGATTCGGGACATTCACGCGAGCATCTTCGGTGATCTGTTTGCCTGGGCCGGTCGCTGGCGAACGGTGCAGATCAGCAAACCCGGAGCCATCTGGCCGCCACCTCACTATCTCGATGAGGCGATGCAGTCATTCGAGTCAGACGTGCTGATGAAGTATCCAGCCAAAAGCCTGACAATGGAGGATGCCTTCTGTGCCGGACTGGCCGAAATTCAGGGCGAGTTTCTGGCGATCCATCCGTTCCGCGAAGGCAATGCCCGGACGATCAAACTGCTGACGGACCTGCTGGCTGCACAGACAGGCCGACCGCTGCTGGCTTATGACACCTCGGAATCCGGGTGCCACGAATACATCGAAGCCGCCCGCACCGCTCTGATCGGTCAGGGTTACGCGCCGCTCGAAACGATTATTCGGCAGGCTCTGCACCAGGCTCTGCAGAATCCATCGCCTGCAACCGAGCCAGAATGCGGCTCCGCGTGAGTTCCGTCAAAGCCGGCAGTCCCTCAATAAGACTGTTCCGCTCGGTGACATCCAGAATCCGGCGATTCCGCTCCTCGGGATCCTGCAGGAAGGGAGAAGATTCAATCAGCGTCGGTGATGTTTCGGGTTTGACCATGCAGCCAGTTTACCACACAAAGGCCCGATTCGGAAAAGGCACTTCTCACTTCTCCTGAATCTGAGTGTCTGGTTGACGACAGCCGCCTACCGATTCCGGTCTGAACTGCCAATTCGCGATGCAGGAGATACGCACCAAAACCACCGACCTTTCGTCACCCTGACCATCGAAGCCCCATTGAATTCCGTTGTCCAAATGCTTGCGCAGGGCTTCCCGCTGCGGCAGACTCGTACTATGCCGCCGAAACAACCGTCTCATTCACCGGATGCTGATGCGTTACCTGACGCCGTTGAACGACTGGCCGACGAAGTGCAAACGCTGCGTACCGCTCTGGATGAATTTCAGGACAGCTTTGCTTTCGAATTGCGTCGGCTCCGTGACGTGCTGGCCGAAGTCATGGGATACGGTCCTGAAATCAACGCCGATGATCCTGCGATGACAATCGATGGAGTCCGTTCCGCTGCCCGACACGTCGAACGTGCGGCAAAGTTTCCCGGGGAAACTCCTGACAAAGCTGCTGGTGTGACACGGTCCCCAGTCACACAACCATCGAGCAAACCGACCGAAAATCAGGATGTAGCAGGTGCAGCCGCTTCCGGCATCCGCACTGCCGCAGTTTCTCCAACGCCTGCCAGCTCTGACAGGCTTTTCTGAATGTTACCCTCACCACGTTCTGGCTCATGAATCCTTCTCCTACGGCGAAACCCAACCACTCTTCAGGCAACTGGAAGAAATCAGCCAGCGTTCCGGCGTCAGTCGAAGTGCCGCCTTCGAGGACTTTCTCACCGCCAGCACCTGTGCGCTGGCCGCCGAGACAATGGAAGACGAGTACCTCACGATGGTCGAACGTCACAAAGCCGGGAAGCCCGGCAAACGCAGCATCGATCTCATCGCGAAGCTGTTTGCTCAACTGATCAACGCGATGACCAGAACTGATGGCGATATCCTCGGAGACCTCTTTCAGTCCGCCATTTCCCACCAGGAGTCCGGCCAGTTTTTCACGCCGGATTCTATTTCACAACTGATGAGTCAGCTTTCCATCGACGAACCAGACGAAGAGGCTAATGATCGCTCGCCGTTACTGGTATCGGATCCGGCTTGCGGTACAGGCCGCATGCTCATCGACGCCGCCAGACGAAACCCGAATGTCGAGCTGTTTGGACAGGACGTCGATGCGAGATGCGTCAGGATTTGCAGCATTAATATGGGGCTGCGAAATCTCTATGGCTGGGTCGTCTGTGGTAACACACTGACCTGCGAAAACCGCTTTGCCTACCGCGTCGCTCCATTCTTTCACGAGTCTCCCAATGGACGCCGACGCGGTGTCATTCGCGATATTCCAGTCGAACAGACACCGGCACTCACAAGGTCACTGCAAACTGGAACGGTCACGCGGGATCTGTTTGAAGATCAGAATGCGGCCAAACCAACTGCCGCCGAGACGCCAGCGAGCGTGCAGCCGGCAATCATGGAAATCCCACGCTGGATCACCAGACTCGAACAGCGTTTGGACGTGAGTGATTCAACCTGCCAATCCTCGCAGGACGAAACGGCAGCTCTTGATCCGGAACCTGATCGAGGCCCGAAACCTGACGGACCAGCTCGACAGGGAAATCTCTTCTAATCGAATCCCGTGCCCGTTGAATTGCGATTCCCCGGCGAATCTGATGACGACTTCAAGGATCGGGCATGCCGCACAGGGAAAATCGCTCATGTACTCGTCGATGCCTGCATGGCGAATGAATGTATGCAGCACTATCTCGCCGACGACGGTCTACCATTCATCACGGAAGAGTCAATCCGGCGATCTCCCGTTGTCCGCGTTGAATTCGAACAGGCCATCGCCATCAGCGATATTGGAAGTGCTCTGTCCGCCACCAGGAACAAACACTGGGGCCAAGGCCCACAGATTCTGCCGCTGAAACCAGACGACTGGTTCTATGCGAAATTCGTCTCGTACCAGTATCGTACCAACAGTCTCTACAACATCCGTTTTGAACAACGGATGCGGCTGAAGGAGTTACTCGGTCGACGCTGGCGCCCGCTCGTTGAACAGGCAAAGCGATTGACAAAGACCATCTTTCTACGGGATCTAACCAAAGCCCAGGCCAGCGCCATCCAGCGGATTCTGGAGATGGAACCAGGTGAATTCTGGCGGGCGGCCAGAGGTCGCAAACTGGTCCATCTGCCACCGCGTCTCATTCAGCAGGAATTCGACTTCGATGCACGATCGGATTGACAGAGATATGCTGCGCGACAGCAAATGACTGCGACCGTCACACTGCACGTACGGAGTGTCCCTGTGTTCGAGCCATTACTGACAATCCTCAACCGTCACTCCCTCGGCAATGATGATCCGCCAATTGTCGATGATGGAGACACCCGCACATACATTGGTTACTCCGAGAATCGTTTCGGCGAGCAGTGGATCTTCCTGTTTAATCGCTCGACCGGCGAAGCCATTCTGCGAGGCGGCGACATCGGACGCGGGGCTTTTTCGAATCATGGTTAATCAGCCTCCGGTTCGTCGTAGACGTGCAGCGTGTGAAATCCCTCGCTGTCGATCCAGACTTCCACTGGTGGCGTCAGATTAACGCAGGTGTTTGTTTCCATCACGCGCTGCAGAATAAGGTCATCACTGAGTTCCTCTGTATCACAGCTAAAAACATCCCGAGCGATCGCAGCACGCTGTTGCTCAGTCAGACTGACAATCGCCTGCAGAACGCTCAGCGGACGGTCACTGCGTTCGATCAGGTCGCGTTCATCAGTGCCGAGGAAGAAATCCGGTGAGAAGGACAGCGAGAAGACCATTGATAGCAGGAAGTGAGATTACGAAGCGGCGACTACTCATCGACGGGCGGTGTCTTTGCGGAGTCCGGCTGATAGTTCAGCAGTTCGACAAGTTCGCCGGAGTGACGCTCGGCGTCACAGTTGAACACACGACACATCAGCGGTCGCGTTTCGTAGATCGTGCAGAGTCGGTGTTCCCGATCGAAAAAGTGGCAGGCCATGTCGTTGCTCCGATCATTCAGTAAGTGCCCAACCGGCTCATCGTCGATTCCCCGTAACGGACTGCATTCGTTCGCGATGCGAGGTTCCCGTTCAGCGTCCCGCAAAGAAGATTCGAGGATCAACCGTTCGCAGCAGTTGCCGCAGCGGCAACTCGAAGAAACAGAGCAGGTTCGTTCGATACACACATCGCAGTCGTCCTCATCGTGTACGCCGTCGTCGTCGAAGAAATGCTCGTTCAGAGTGAGCGTCCGGTGAACCGCAGGGTGCGGTTCATCGTCGCTTTCGCTTGTTGATTTTCTGCTGTCTGGAACGTGCTCGTTCTTTCTGGCGGATTTCGTCGATTTGCCAGCGGTGTTGGGGGTGAGACTTGAGCCAGTTGTCGGGGAGCAGGTCGGTCAGGTCAGGTGGTTTGTCGGGATCAGCGGTCGCGAGTCGGAGGGGGAGTTCTCTGAAGAGATGGTTCAGCCAGGCCCAGGGTTCGACTTCGCAGAGTTTGGCGCTGGCGATGACGCTCAGCAGAATGGCAGCCCGATCGCCTCCGGTTTCGCTGCCAACGAAGAGGAAGTTTTTGCGTCCGATGGCTGGAGGCTTCATCAGGCGTTCGGCCAGATTGTTGTCAATTGAGAGAGCGCCGTCTTCGGTGTAACGGCACAGTGCCGCCCACTGATTCAGCGTGTAGGTGAACGCCTTGCCGATCGGGCTTTTCGGAAGCACGCGGTGCTGCTCTTTTCTCAGCCATGCCTCGAAGGTGTTCAGGATCGGGATGGCGTACTGTTGCCTGGCGTCGCGCCGAGCGTCGCCTTCCAGCTTTGCCTGATCGAACTGTGCTTCGAGTGCGTACAGCCGGGCGATGTACGAGATCGCTTCGTGAGCACGCCGGGAATCGGTCTCGATCGACTCCCACCAGTAACGGCGAGCGTGAGCCATGCAGGCGACTTCGATCACCTTGCCGGTCGCGTACACCTGGTCGTAACCGCTGAAGGCGTCGGCCTGAAGGTAACCTTTGAAGCCTTCCAGGAATCGTGATGGCTCTTGGCCTTCTCGCGTCAGACTGAACTCGTAAACCGCGTACTGATTGTCTTTGTCACCGGCATAAGCCCAGAACTTGCAGTTGCGGCACTGGCCGATATCCAGCATTTTGATGCCGGTGTCATCGGTGTGGATGACGTGCGATGAGCGAACTCGGTCACACATCAGATCGTACAGCGGTTGCAGCAGGTCAGCGGTCGAGGCGACCCAGTCGCACAGTGTGCTGCGTCGGATGATGATGCCACTGCGTGAGAGGATGTCTTCCTGACGGTAAAGCGGCAGATAATCGCCGTACTTCGAGAGCACGGTGTGAGCCAGCAGTCCTGGACCGGGTAGACCTTTAGGAATCGGTTGCGGCGGCTTCGCGGCGATCGCCACGTTTTCTTCGCAGGCATCGCACGCGTACTTTTTCCGATGATGCTGAATCACTTTCAGCGACGCCGGGACAAACTCCAGTTGCTCGCTGACTTCGCTGCCGATCTCTTTGCGAAGTTTTCCGCAACACGGACACGTGCGTTCTTCGGCGGTGAGTTCGTGAGTGACTTCTTCGCGAGGAAGATGATCGGGCAACGGGCGGCGTCCGTGACCTTTGCGTTGCTTCTTTCGATCAGATACTTCACCGTCGCTGGCCGCACCGACGTCGTCGTCGCTGCCATCGTCCGTCGAAACGGAATCGGTCACGCCCTGCTGAAGTTCCGCGACCAGCGACTCCAGCTCTGCGGAAGAAAACAGCGTCAACTGATCCGGATCGATGCGTTCCTTCTGCGGCCCGTACTGTTTGCGTAACAGCCGAGCCAGTTGCTGATGCAGACCTTCCAGCTTCCGCAACTGTTGCTCGATCGTCTCGTGCAACGAATCGATCACTGTCTCGTGCTGAGTGATCGTCGCCGCGTGCTGAGCAAGTACCGATTCGCGTTCGGCCAGAGAAGCCTCGCGTTCGGCTATCGCATCGTCACGTTCGGCAATCGCGACGGCCTGCCCGGCGATCAGCGCCTTGAGCTGCTCCATATCATTCGGTAATTGAAGGTCGTCCTGACTCATGCGGGTATGACGCTTCTGGCACCGGATTTATTTCCGCGAACTGCCCGATGCCGACGCCTTTTTCAAAATTCGCCGACCTCAAAAAGAAAACGGTCATCGAACATTTCGATGACCGCTGTGATTATCCCGGCACGAAGTTCAAGAGGACCAGACACCGTCAAGCCGCTCACACCGGCTGTCTGTCGCTCGTCAACTGGCCATCCGCCGCCGACTTATCCGATACCGGGCGCTGATAACGCCGGCGACGCTTCACACTGCCAAGGTCAATCCCGGCCAGCAGCAAAGACAACTCGTCCGATCGTATTTCGCAACGCGACGAAGTAGTGCCAGACTTCGTGACCACGCTGTCCGTGGGAAACTGATAATTTCCACGCTCCAGACGTTTGTAGAAAATCGCCAACCCATCAGTGTCCCACCACAGCACCTTCAGGCGATCTCGCCTCCGGTTGCGGAACACAAACAGGTGACCGGAAAACGGATCCTCGCGGATCACGTTTTCGACCAGAGCAAACAGACCATCAAAACCCTTCCGCATGTCGGTTGGTTCTGTCGCCAGAAACACACGCGTCGTTCGGGGAATACTCAGCACGACTCCACCTCGCCACGGCTGCCCCTGGCCGCACCCTGCCGAGCGATACCGTGGCGGCAGACAACATTCAGCACACGCTCCAGAATTTCAGCCGAAGCATCCTCACGCAGCCGAATCACAACTCTGCCAGCAACATCAATCTCCAGCTGCGCTGTGCAGTCAGCGGACGTGGCCGCCGAAGTCACCACGTCCGAGGGCACAACGTCCAGGGCGACAAAGCCGGGCGCCACGGTGGCCTCCGATAATGAGGCGTGACTGTCGCACTCAGGCAATCCACGCTCGTGATCACGGTTCTGCAATTTCCGACGCCACACGTAATACGTCGGCTCCGAAACGCCGTTCTCGTGACACCACCTTCTGATCGACTGACCGCTCGCCGACTGCCGCTCAAGCTGACCCCGCCAGTAAGCTTCTTTCTCCACACTACGCCGCTGATTCGCCATCGCTCGGAACTCCACACTGAGGAAAAATAAATCACCTCAGCATAAAGCCCCCTGCAAGATGCACTTCACCGTGCGCTTACCGTTCAGACTCATCGTCCCCACTCTGCCACGAAGACGGATTTTCCACAACGAGTGACCGGACATTTTCAGGAGACGCTCCTCGGCAGAACGCGTTGGTTGATTCAACAGCGTCCTGAAAATTGCCGTTTCGATGAAGTCATTCGAACCTTGCGCGGCGGGTTTATCAGTGCGAGACTGAACGCGTGCCAGATTCTGATTTCATTCCAATCGAACAGTTCGATACCGCCCGCTGCCTGATGCTCAACTGGCAGGCCGACAGCCTGCTGTCTGTCGTCGCTCCGATGCTGCACGCCATGCAGTCGGCACAGACCGGCACCGTCGAGAGTGCCGTACAGCTTTACGAAGCCAGACAGACTTTCCGTGATTGTGTGGAGTCTCTCTGCCGTGATCTGTCTGCTGACGAAACAGAGCAGCTTCTGATGATCACTCTCGTCACCCTTTGCGAACGGCTCACCAGTCAGACCTGACCACAACAACGTCCTACGCTACAGCTTCAGGAATCGGTACAGCGTAGCACGGGAAATCTTCAGCGACTGACAGATATCACGAATCTCCATCGTCTGATCCCGATGCAGTGCTTTCGCCGTGACCACTCGCGGATCGTCCGGCATGATGCGTGGACGTCCGCCGAATCTTCCCCGTGCTCTGGCCGCTGCCAGCCCGGCCTTTGTTCGTTCAGCAATCAGTCGCCGCTCAAACTGAGCCAGTGACGAGAAGATATTGAAGACCAGTTCGCCGGAAGCCGTCGTCGTATCGATCGCTCCATCACACAGGCTGCGAAACCCCACTCCCCGCTCCCGCAGGTCTTCGACGAGCGTCACCAGATGACGCACCGACCTCCCGAGTCGATCAAGTCTCCACACCAGCAGCGTATCCCCGTCTCGCAACTCTTTCAGACACGCGTCAAGTCCCGGTCGCTCCGACGTCGCCCCCGACAGCTTGTCGGTGAAAATCAGCTTTGCATCAACACCACCGTTTTTCAGGGCGTCAACCTGCAGCCGCAATTCTTGACTGCTGGTTGATACTCTGGCGTAACCAACAAGCCGTCCTGAATCCTCAGCAGCATCGTTCGTTGCACCAGATTCTGTTGTCCTGTCAACAACAGTATCGGTCTTCGATCGGCGACTTGACGCTGAGCGGTTCTTCGTGGTCTGGCCGGACATTGACTTGAGTTCCGCAGGCATCAACGGACAGATGATAGTGTCTTTTCGGTGAGCGTGCCTGAATGTGTTTTGCATGATCGGTAGCGTGGTTGTTTTCCGAATCTTGGAGGACGACCATGAC
>JABMPE010000651.1 GCA_013203845.1 Rhodopirellula sp.
ACATGGGCCAGATTCCTTTCTGACTGAAATGTGTTCAGCTGGTATTCCCAGGAATCTGGTCCTTTCGCATATCCATTCGCTTAATGAAACCCTTGTTTTACAGGCTCAAAATCCGTCACGGCGTTGCCTTAGCGATCTGCTGAATGAATTCGACGCTGGCACCTTCCTCGACAAGATCCGTTTCTGTCATAGAGACAGTCACTTCCGCTCCTTTATCGATGTAGATCGGCCCACCTTTCAGCTCGCGAATGTTCGTCACCAGAGTTTCGTAATCCGGATAGTCCTTGTCCTGCTGCCGCGACGAGACGGTCCCGGCAAAATCGTAACTGTTCTGACTTTGACCGATCGATTTGGCCGACTCTTTGACGAATGGCTTGATCTTTCTGGCGGACAGTCCCACGTGCACCGTCCATGATTTGACGAACAGTGATTTATTGGTCAGCGTTCCTTTTCCCGAAACGACCTGCTTTTCGGCAAGGAATCCGAGGTCACCTTTCGCCTGAACGGCAAACTGAAGCTTAGGCGTGATCGGCACGGTAATTGGATCACCGCCAGCTTCACTTTCGATGACAAGCGACGTCGCTCGCCCCTTGCGAATCACTTCTGCGACCTTCCCTTTGGTCACCGTTGGCGTCTCCGAATCCAGCTGTGCGGAAGCGTCCGTTGCCAAACCTGCCAGTAGCGTCCCGCAAATCACAGAGAGAGTGATTGCTCGGAAGACAGCTCGTAGTCGTTGCATTGTATTCACAGTGAACTCCTTCGATAGCGACCGCCATCTGAACAAAGAGGCCGAATTGATTTCGTGTAAGATCGGGTTAACCAGCCAGCTGAACTGACAGCACGCTGACCAAACGATGTCACGCATCCGAAACAGGTTTCTGAATTTTTGGAAGTTCTTCTCGACACGGTTCGAGCGAAACAGAATACCGTCAGGATACCTGGATTGACCGCGCAGGTTCCAGCCTCGCGACTCGATTTAGCGGAACAGTGGCAGTTCACTCGACAACCATGTACGCCGCAGTCATTTTAGAGTGCTGTTCAGTCGAGATGATTTTCGCCAGCCATCAACGCTGGACGTTAAGCTTCACGGCACCGCGACGTACCAGATTCTGCAGGGATTGAATTCGCAACCTGATGCCTTGTCGCCTCTCAACAAATCCGAGCATGTGTGTCGCTGCAGTCAACGGGGACGTCGCTCGGATGTTGCAGAATGTAGTCCCCAGAGTCCACGGCCTGCGGCTGGTTCGCCGTTTGATTGTCCTGTGCTGTTTCCTGCGCGTGATTGAATCGCCCATCGAAATTCACGCGGCCGCGAGAATTGAAGTTGAATATGCCGACTGGGGTTTTGACGGACGCGCTGCGCCGCGAACGTTCAACCTGTTGACACTCGGCGTGCAGAACCCTTCCGATGAGCCATTCGAAGGGACATTGCGCTGTCGACGGCTTCTTTCGGCGACCGGAACCTGGTCAGGCGCGGAGCTTCTTCAGGACATCTATGTAGGGCCATTTTCGGTCCGTCTGGTACAGTTTTATCCGTACATGCTCGACGAGGGCGAAGTGTGGGAAATTCGGTGGGGCGACGGGCTGGAAGATACATTCCTTACCGAGCGGCCCCAGCTGACCAGCGGTGCGAGAGTCATCCTCAACGACCCGATCGCCAACAGCGGAATTCAGCAGGGGTTGAAGGGATTTCCCGAAGACTGGTTTCCCGTCACCGTCACCGCAACTGATGCGCTGCGGCTGGTTGTGATGGACCATGCGCCCCGCTGGGAAGCCACCAGAAGGGATGTTTTCCGGGACTGGTTATTTCGTGGCGGAATTCTGCACGTCCTCCAGGAGCCGGGTGGGAAGTATCCCCACGTGCCAGTTCCCGAGTTGAATATCGAACCGCGACCGACTCGCTTCGGTGCCGGGCGAATCTACTGGCACGATCGTACTCGCGATCAGATTAACAAGCCGTACGTCTATGACACGATGTATGCAACCAGTCAGGACCTTGTCGCTGTTGTTGATCGAGACGGTTCGTCTTTTGACATTGATCCGACGTCGACCGAGTTTATTCGACGTGACGAAGAGTTTTTCGAAGCCTATGCGGAATGGGACAGTGATCGGCTGATTCCAACGCGACTCAAAGAGTTTCTCCGACCCAATCACGAGTGGCCGCTGATTTATCTGCTGGCTGGTGTGTACCTGCTGGCATTATTTCCGGGGGTATATCTGCTGGTCCGTTCGAGAATCGACTACCGCTACAGCCTGCTGGCCCTTGTCGTGATTGTTGTCGGCTTCAGCTGGTTGTTTTCCGTCATGGGGGCTCGCGGCTACGGCGAATCGACTTCAACCACTTCGGTGGCCACAGCACGACAGTTGCCTGACGGACGGTGGGACGTCGAGCAGTGGAACAGCCTCTTCGTGACCTCCGGTGGCGATTATGCCCTCCGCGCTGCCGGAGCCTTTCCGATTACGTCAACCGTGGAAAGTATCGAACGAGTTTCCGGAGTCATCAGGAACGGGCGGGACGGACGGTTTTCAGTCGACATGCCCCCGTTCACGTATCGCACGTTCGCCACCAGAACTGATCTGCCGCTTGGGAAACTGAACGTTGTGATTGCGAGTGCCGAGCTGGCTGACCAGGAAGCTGCAGACATTGATGAGGACAATCAGGACAGTCGCAGTCTCCAGGAGAAGTCGAACATTCTGAAATCCCTGCAGGTTAAGATTGATGGCATACTCCCCAGCCGGGTTCGCGACGCTGTGATCCTTTTCGGTGATTCGTTTTACCCCGTCAATCTCGAAGTATTGCAGGCAGGCTCCGGCAACCTCGTCGCAGGACCAGGCGTGCGACTGATTGAACGAATCAATCTGTCGCGACAGTTTCAAAGGTTTGCGTCCAGTCGAATGGCGACGCCAGACGATGCTCTGGACCAGTTCGCTCCCTGGCTGATTGCTCGCGATCTGCGACTGCGCCGCCGAATGGATATTGCGGACTTCACCCTGCCACCGGATGAAGCTCGACTCTACGTTCACGCCGATCTTCCCGACGAACTCGTCTGCCAGAATGCTGCCGATTCCGAAGCGGGATTCGGCCGGCATAACGGAAGGATCGTTTACCGCATCGACCTCGTTGTTCCGGAAGAGCCAGATCGATAGCGGAGCCAGCTCGATGCCACCGTTCAACAAGGCATTCAATGTTTGACAACGGCAGGTCCTGCTCCATCCGTCCTGAAAACAACGCAACAAACACTCTTGAAGCATCCTCTCAAACTATGACAGCACCTGCGAAACAACCTGATTCAAATGAGCCGGCCGTTGTGCTTCGCGGAGTGCAGCACTCGTTCCGGAAATTCAAAGCGCTGGTCGATATCAACTTTGATGTGCCGTCTCAGTCGCTGCACGGATTTGTCGGCCCCAACGGAGCAGGCAAGACAACGGTACTCAAGTTGATCTGCACATTGCTGCGACCGCAGACTGGCAAGGTTCAGGTTTTCGGTCGCGATGTCGCCACCGACTATCTCGAAGTGCGTCGTCGGCTGAGTTTCATGCCGGACCACTTCAGCATGTACCGACAAATGACGGTCTATGAATATCTCGATTTCTTTGCGGCGGCATATGGGTTGCCGCTGAAAACTCGAACAAAAGTGCTGGACGACGTGCTCGAGCTGACCGACATGGGCGGTCGACGAGCGGACTTGATCAATGGTCTCTCACGAGGAATGCAGCAGCGGGTCGGGCTTGCGCGAGTCCTGGTTAACGATCCTGATATTCTGCTGCTGGACGAGCCAGCTTCGGGGCTTGACCCGCGAGCCCGCATTGAACTCATGGACGTGCTGCGAGCCCTCCGCAGCATGGGTAAAACGATCATCATCAGTTCGCACATTCTCAGCGAGCTGGCAGAACTCTGTGACAGCGTCACCATCATCGATCGTGGCACCATTCGATACTGCGGCACGATGCAGGAACTACTGGATCATCAGGCGGACTATCCGACGTTCCGATTGACTCCGGCGGAACCGCTGAACGGGTTGCGCGACAAACTCCGAGCGACCACCGGCATTGTCAGTGTCGAAGAGATCGAAGGCTCGTCGGACGTTCGCATCGCCTTTGATCCGGAGCAGCTTGACTCGAACAGTGTGCTACGGATCGCGATGGATGCAGGGATTACGGTCAACGGCTTTGCACGAGCCCAGCGGCACCTCAATCAGGCCTTTATGGATCTGACCGAAAAGGGAGTCCGCTGATGGCTGCACGCGGGACCTTCGCACTCGTCGAGCGAGCAATGCGGGTCGACACGCGGCTCGCGCGGACTCATCTGATTCGTTTCGGCTTCGCGCTGCTGATCCTGTTATTCGTTGTGCAGGTGCAGCTCGACATTGCCAACTACAGCGCACCGGGTCGAGACGTTTTTCGCTACATGTGCTGGGTCAATTTCTTCCTGCTGAACCTCGCCGGAGTCAGTTTTTTCTCGACAGTCATTACGGAAGAAAAGGAAGAATTGACGCTCGGATTGCTGCGTATGGCCGGGATCAGTCCCGTGGGAATCCTGTTGGGAAAAGTGACTCCGCGTTTGCTGGGCGTCGTGTTGCTGTTGTCGGTTCAGCTGCCGTTTACAATTCTGGCGATCACGCTCGGCGGCGTAGCCATTAACCAGATTCTGGCGGCTTATCTGGCGTTGCTGGCATTCGCCGTTCTGATGGCGGGACTAGGAGCGTTCCTTTCGACCGTCTGTGCCCGTTCAAGTCTCGCGGCTTCACTGACGACGGCAGCACTCGCGGCACTTTTTATTACGCCGTACCTGCTCCGCGATACCGCGCGGCAGATGCATCGCGACCGTGAGATCACCATCACGGCCCGAGAGTCTGTTTTTGAGATCGCCGAGACGATCGAACAGACAACGCCTCTGGGGTCTCTCGAAGTTATCCTGACAACAGGCTTCAACGGCAGCCCCTTCAGTTATCAGGTCGTTGTGGATCTGTGTTGCGGAACGTTCTTTTTCGGGCTGGCGTGGCTGCTGTTTGATCCGTGTACCCGCAATGAAGCTCAAAGCACACCGGCGCGAGGAATGATGGCTTTGTTTTCGACACGCGTTGCATCGCAAAGCCGAGTCTGGAATCACGCCATCGTCTGGAAAGATTTCAATTTTCTGACCGGAGGAGTGACGGCGGTCGTCATTAAACTGCTGGCCTATTCCATTCTGATGGGGGCCATGAGCCTGATGATTTCGAAGCGAGTTCGTACGGACGTCGCGGACAACGTCGGCGCCACACTGATGGCGTCGATGCTGACCGCACTGGTCGTCGAGATTCCGATTTACCTGTCGAGACTGTTCCGCGAAGAGCTTCGCTGGCAAACCTGGTCGTGCCTGTCCCTGCTCCCCAAAACAATGACTCGCATTGCCCTGGGAAAACTGGCGGGAGTCGCTCCGGCCTTTTTGCCAGCGATTATTGTGTTTGTCGTCGGCGCCTTCATCGCTCCAAAATTCTTCGAAAACTATCTACTGAAGAGAATTTTCATTCAGGAGAACGGTTGGTTCTGGATGCTGCAATACCTGCTCGCCGTACACGTGATCGTCCTGCTTTCCCTGGTTGTGAAGTGGGGCGCCGTCCCGTTTGGCATTTCAATTGTCGTGGTGCCGAACGTGATTTTTCTGGCGACTGCCGGCCGAAATGCTCCGACGACGCTGCTGGCGATCATTGGCGTCTGCACGTTTCTGGCTGCGGTTCTTCTTCAGTGGCTGATTATCCGGCAACTGAAAACGCTCGCCGCAACCTGATTACCTGTCTGAAAACGTCAGTCGGGCATGTCGCAACGCGCCAGCGCGACAGCCAACTCAGCGACTTCTGCGCCATGGCTCTTACTGCAGAACTTGCGGGTTTGATACCGGCTTGCTGGCAGAGCCGCTTTGTCCGTCTATCATCCACGGCTTAGCCACAAGCCGACGGTTTCTTTTACGGACATTTTGATGAGTGAAGCTCTTTCGATTCAGACAATTAACTGCCGCCACAACGATGCTCGCGAAGTGCTGGACCAGCTGCGCGACAAACTGAGCCCCCGCGGAAACATCGTCTCCGATGCCGGTCGGCAGCGAACCATGGAACTGTTTGGCGAACCACTGTCGCCTCAGCAGGTCGTTGAGCGAATCTGCGATGACGTACGCGCCGGCGGGCTGAACACCGTTCTGGACTACTCGAAGAAACTCGATGGCAAAGAACTCACTGCGGAAACGTTACGAGTATCGCCCGCAGAATTTGAAGCAGCTCACAAGGCCGCCGATCCTGGATACCTCGCCACGATCCGCCGCATTCGGGATAACATCGTTGACTTCCAGCAGGCGATTCTGACCAGCGACGTCTCTCAGATTCGCAAACACGGCGATGCTCGAATCGAACTCCGGCAACGTTACCTGCCGTTGCAGCGTGTGGGAATTTGCGTGCCTGGTGGCGCCGCCGCGTACCCGTCAACTCTGCTGATGACGGCAGTCCCGGCTCAGGTTGCAGGCGTCAAAGAAATCGTCGTGGTGGTCCCGCCAACCGATTTCGGTGGCTACAACACGGACCTGCTGGCAGCGTGTCATGAACTGGGCATCACCGAAGTTTATCGGATGGGCGGAGCGCAGGCCGTGGCCGCCATCGCGTACGGAGTTCCCGGCATTAAACGCGTTGACAAGATCGTCGGGCCTGGCAATCTGTTCGTGGCTCTGGCGAAACGACACGTATTTGGCGAAGTCGACATCGACAGTATCGCGGGGCCGAGTGAAGTCATCGTGCTGGCTGATGAAACCGCTCGACCGGATTTTGTAGCCGCCGACCTAATTTCCCAGGCGGAGCACAGCCCCGGCTCAGGAGTGCTGATCACGTGGCACGAGCCGTTGATCGAAGCCGTTCGAGAAGAACTGACCCGACAACTCGCTCTTCTGCCGCGAGGCGATCTGGCCCGCATCAGCCTGCTGGACTATGGCGCGTTGATTCTCACGAAGGATGCAGCCGAAGCAGCCGAATTGACCGATCTGATGGCTCCTGAGCATCTCCACATTTCCACCGCCGACCCAGACCGAATGCTGGACCGCGTGCAGAACGCGGGAGCGATTTTCCTCGGACATCACACGCCCGTTGCGGTGGGCGACTACGTGGCCGGTCCGTCGCACGTCCTTCCGACCGGCGGAACCGCGAGATTCGCCAATGGTCTGTGCGCGAACGACTTCCTGAAACGCTCATCGGTCATCTGGTACAACGAAGCCGCGCTGGCCGAAGCAGCGGACGATCTGCGATCGATGGCTACCAAAGAAGGCCTGACCGCTCACAGCGAAAGCGTCGACGTCCGACTGCGAAAGTAGCAATCGGAACAGACTCGACTCCGGTAGAAGAGCAGTCTGAAACAAGCACGGCGCTGTTCCGGCAGTACCGGTTGTCGGGACGCTGTCACGGTACGAGTCTCGTCAGCAGTGCGACGATCTGGCTCGATGTGGTTCCGTCGCCGTACGGATTGATCGCTTCGGCCATCTGCCGGTAGTGACTCTCATCGGAAAGCAGCCGCTCGCATTCCGTGAGGATGCGATCTTCGCTCGTCCCTACCAGTCGGACTCCGCCGTCGAGACCTTCCTGACGTTCCGTTTGATCCCGCATGACGAGAACTGGCTTGCCGAGCGACGGGGCTTCTTCCTGAACTCCACCTGAGTCCGTCAGAATAAAATGGGCACCAGACATCAACGCCACGAACGGTTCGTACGACTGCGGAGCAATCAGACGCACATTGGACAGCCCGCCAAGAATGCGATTGACTGGCTCCTGAACTCGCGGATTAAGGTGTACCGGATAAACGACGTCGAGTTCCAGATGACGCTGTGCGAGCGTCGCAATCGCTCGGCAGATCGATTCAAAGCCATCACCAAAACTCTCGCGGCGGTGCCCGGTCACCAGAATATAAGGACGCTCGAACTGGCTGGTCAGTTCTCTGGTGGCGACGCTTTGCTGTCCGGACCCGATACGGTCTCGAACCTGTAGCAGTGCATCAATGACCGGATTGCCGGTCACAAATACGGATGCCGGATCGACACCTTCGTTGAGGAGTGTCTGCCGATTGTTTGCCGTCGCCGCGAAGTGCCAACGCGCCAGACGCGTGGTGAGCACTCGGTTCATTTCTTCGGGAAACGGGGCACGGATATCGCCTGTTCGCAAGCCGGCTTCGACATGCCCGATCGGAACGTCCTGGTAAAATGCTGCGAGGGCCGAGCAGAACGTGGTGGTGGTGTCGCCCTGGACAAGGATCGCATCGGGCTGCAGATCGGCGATCACCGGTGTCAGCTGGTCGACGATACGCGCCGTCAGCGCCGCCAGTGACTGACCGGGCTGCATCAGATTCAGATCGACATTCGGAGTGATCGCGAACAATTCAAGAATTTGATCGAGCATCTCACGATGCTGCGCCGTGACGACGACCTGCGGTTCAAAGTCCGGATGTTTCTCCAGAGCCTGCACCAGCGGGGCCATCTTGATCGCTTCGGGACGAGTCCCAAATGCCAGCATGATTTTCTTCATGACAATCCGTTCTGAATGTCCATGTGCAGGGTTGTGCCCAGCTTTCGATCGCTCGTACCACAGACGCCGTCCGAACACGGACGTCAGACGCTGCGAGTGGCTAATCGGTATTCTGTTGAGATCGAAGAAGTAGCAACACACCAATATTCGGATTCAAACTGGCATTGACCCACTGTTAACCAAAGCAGGATAACCCGTCCTGCCTTTTTCAACTCATACAACCGGTGACGGGATGGTCCTGCAGTCGACGTCAGATATTCTCAGCTCGGAACCGCCACCAAAAGAAGCTCGCGTGCGACCTCGAATCCTGCAGGTTCTGGCCAGCGGGCCGGGTGGTGGTGGGATGGAGCGGCATTTTATTGATCTTTGTAATGGACTTTCGGAATCTCACGACGTTACCGCGGTGTGTGAAGCTTCCTATCAATCAGAGCTATCCTCCAACGTTAAGTTCGAAGACCTCGGACGCCGTATTGGCCGGCGAAGCCCATCGACAATTTTCAGATTCTGGCGAATCGCAAGGGCCTGCCAACCAGACATTATTCACGCCCACTCGTCTCGAGCCGCGGCCATCGTCAATCGCTGCCGCTGGGGCCTTTCTGCAGTCCGAATTGCGACCGTTCATGGTCAGAAGAGTTCCCACCACGTCTTCCGCCATTTTGACGGGGTTATCGCCGTCAGTCACGGAGTAGCGAAACGCATCCGCCACAAAAACGTTTCGGTCATCTACAACGGCATTGATCCCGCAGCGTGGAGCCGAATAGCCCATCAGATGCAAGACCGCCCCGTTTCCATTCCAGAATCTGGCCCGATTGCCGTAGCGATCGGGCGACTGGTGGATGTCAAAGGTTTCGACATACTGATCCAGGCGTGGCAGGGGCAGGATGGACAACTTCTGATCGTGGGAAATGGCCCTCTGGAAGACAAACTACGGACGCTGATTGCGAAATACGGCCTCAGCCAGAACGTTAGACTTCTTGGCTTTCGGTCCGATATTCGAGAAATCCTCAGTACCGCTGATCTTCTCGTTATCCCTTCCCGCAGAGAGGGATTCGGATATGTTCTTGCTGAAGCGCTTCTCGCCAGATGCGCAGTCGTCTCAACCGACGTTCCAGCGGCCAACGAAATCCTCCCGAAGCAATTCATCGTTCCCTGTGAAGATGTGAATTCACTTCAGAAATGTCTTGTCGAAGTCATGGCACGAAGCGGTTCCGAACTGCGTGCGGAATTTGAGCCTGTCTGGGCCAGGGCAGAACAGGAATTCTCTCTCAACACAATGATCGCTGAGACTGCACGGTTTTATCAGTCGCTGATTCAGCAACGAGTCTAAGAAAGTCAAATTTCTCCGTACAGTGGGCGCGTCCGCACTGGACTGCCTGGTTGTTCTTCATGTCGAGTCCCCTGCCGATGTTCGCACAACGATCCCGCATTGAAACCAAGTCTCATCAAAATCTAACCTCAATTCGGAACGCCTGGGACGATGCTCACACCTTTTGAACTCCCCGAGTCCCAGTGTCTTGCCGGTCTTCGTGTCGTGCATGCGGCAAATCTTCAGCTGAGTAAGGATGGTTCGGTCTTCTACAACTGCGATCAGAAGATTCAACACGGACTGATTCAGAATGGCTGCTTCGCCTACCCATTCAGCATTAACGACCGGGCACGCATGCTGTCCTGGACCGGTGGCAAAAATCAGGGGCGAAGCAAAGCAAACAATGCACTGATTACAACCTGCATTAACGTGCAACCCGACCTGCTGATTCTGGGACATGCGCAATACATCAAACGCGAGACGCTGCTGGAAATACGACAGCAACTCCCGAATATCCGAATCGCCCTGTGGTACATTGACCCCCTTTGGGAGTCGGAGCCTATTCGCCACATTTTCGAGCGGCGCGACGTGTTTGACGGAGTGTTTGCGACAACCGGAGGTGAGATGCTTAAGGCTCTCGCTGGTGACGGCTGCCCGGCTGCGTTCATTCCCAATCCAGTTTACGCATCGATCGAACGCAGTCGAGCCTTCGAAAATCCCAATCCGGAATACGACCTCGTTTTCTGGGGCAGCGATCGCCACGCTCCGGAACGTATTCGATTCCTGAAGAGCATCGTCGATTCGCTCCCCGACTTAAGGTTTGGCGTGTTCGGATGCCTCGGAAACCCAGGCGTCTTTGGTAAAGAAAAAGAAGACCTCCTGCCAAAGTGCCGCATGGGTTTGAACCTGAGCCGTCGTAACGATATCGACCTTTATTCCTCGGATCGCATCGCGCAAATTGCCGGCAATGGTCTGCTGACTGTTACTCCCGCAGGTGGCGGACTGGAGAAGATTTATAACAGCAATGAAGTTCTGTATTTCTCAGATCCCGCTGATCTTGTTCAGAAGCTGGACGGATTGCTGAAACAGCCAGAGCGAGCAGCTGAAATGGCTCGAAACGCCTGGCGCAAATCTCACGAGCAATATTCCGCAGCAACCGTCGCTCGATTTATTGTTGATCTTTCAATGCGAAACGACCGCTGGAAATCGGTGTCGTGGTCCGAACACGTCTACGGCCTTTAACCCGAATGATCAGGCGAGAAGTCGGTGTAAGCCTACCGGCCAGTGACAACACAGGCGACTGTACTCCGCGTGACCATGCGAACCAAAACTCACCCTAGACGCCCCAAATGACTTTCAATAGCATCGCAAGCGTAACTATTCAAAGAGCAACAGAATAAAGACGCGTTACCGCCTGTTCTGAAACACACAGACTGCAATCACTTTATAACGTTAAATCCCGTATGGTAACTCGCCCAAAAGATGAATTCCCGCATCCCGTTACACCGTTGTTTCAGTCCCGCATCGCTCACCCGGTGCATTGCCCCCTATCTCACTGGAAACTTCGCGTTGTATTCGACCTGCCGGAAACCCGATCCGGCCAATGCTCGGTTCCGAGGGCCGCTGACTGCAGAGAGCCAGATACACCTTATAAAACATAGCAGCAAGTATTTTTTTTCAGATAGTGCAAGCCTGCGTCCCGACATGTGATTTTTATGGAGTTCACCAGGAATGACAACACAAACAGTAAATGTCATCTGTATAAAATGGGGATCAGGGTACACCCATGTTGATGTCAATCGCCTTTTCAAGGCGATCAAAGCAAATACCAGCAGCAAGTATTCTCTCAATTTCATTTGTTTTACAGAGAACTCAGCTGAGCTGTTACCAGGCATCACGGCCAAACCACTGCCAAAGATGAATCTGCCACAGGATAAGCCATGCAGATACGCCTATCAGAAAGAAGCCGGCCTGTGCGAGGATAACCTTGGAGACCTGCATGGAGAACGAGTTCTCTTTTTTGACCTGGACACTCTTATCGTTGGCAGCATGGATGGATTTTTTGAGCTGCCAAAAGAAAATGAGTTCTGGATCATCAAGGACTGGGATCATGGCGAGAGAGTCGGCGGAGCTGCCGTTTATTCGTGGGTAGTTGGCACACTGGGATATGTAAAAGACTATTTTGAAAAGCATTCGGAAGAAGTTTACCGGAAATACCACACCGCGTCTCAGGAATATCTTTCAGATAAGGTCGTTGAGAAGCATGGAAAAATGCATTTCTGGCCAGCGAGCTGGTGCGTCAGCTTTAAGAGACATTGTGTGCCGAAATGGTATCTGAGGCGATTTGTTACCCCGTGTATTCCCTCAAATGAAGCAAAAACTATTATTTTTCATGGTTGTCCTAAACTGCAGGACGCAATCGATGGAGTGTGGGATAGCCAACGCGGAGTTCCACTTCTGAAACGAATCTACAAAACAGTCCTTCCTTCCCCTTGGATTGAGAAGTATTGGAATCTTTAAAAGCAGTTGCTACCGCAGGATCAGGCGACGTCCTGTAGCGGTTCGATCTCGCCGAGCGGACGCCCATCAGGGTATCGCAAGACCAGATCCCCCATCAGCTGGAAGACCTCAGATCGAGTATGATCCGGGGCGGGTGGATGAGATTTCCACGGCGGGCCGTCAGGCCGTGTCGCACGAGCTGCCTGACCTGCTAATTGGGCGATTACGCCGCGCGGAGTAATCGGCAAGTCTGAGGGCACATGTGTCGGGTGGTCGGGTGTTGCAGAATCAGCTCCTGGATCTCTGCGATCGACTGGAAGCCCTCTGCGATCGACTGGAAGCCGCCGAGCAGTCCGGTGACGGCCTGTTCGACGTTCTTTGAGCGTGTCTGTCCCCGCTCGCAGCGACCGCGTCAGAACCTGAGCAAACTCGCCACCTCACCGCCCCCGAAAAAAAAACGAAAAAAACCGCTCTCACCACCAGCGACGAAATTCGCAATATTGAATCGTCAGCGCGACAGCTGCGTAGAGCTATGACTCGATTGTTGGTCTATGCAGCGACCTTCAGCACGCCAATGCCGAATCCGCACTGGTCTTCCGAGTCGACCAGTTCAATGGTTTCCCCGGTGTTTCGAACGTCTTTCCAGAACTGATAGACTTGGTTTTCCGGCAACGGCTGATTCTCAACGATGTCGTGAAACGCGATCAATCCACCAGGCCGGACAAGCTTGCGGTAAAGCTCATAATCATTCTTGACGCCGTCGTACAGGTGATCTCCGTCGATGAACAGAAAATCCACCGGTTCGCCGTCAAATGCGGCTGATGCCCGCTCGGCAAACTCTTCGGTGTGCGAGTCTCCACACAGGAGATTGACTTCGCAATTAGACGACGGTGGCGGAAAGGCACGGAAAAAACTGTCCTGCATCGAAAGGTCATTGATGTCGCAACTGACGACTTTGTGCGAAGCGATCTGTGCCCAGATCATCAGAGTGCCACCCGAGGAGGTTCCTATTTCGAGGATGTTTCGCGGCTGGATCTCGCTGACCTTCTTAGCAAGGTTCAGAATTTCAGATCGCTTTTGGATCGTGCGAATCTTGAAGTGTCCGTGTCCGCCAAAATTCAGGCCTTTATCGATGGATTCTTCGAGAGAGCGTTTCTTGCTATGGAACTCATTCAACTGCTGGAAAGCTCGATACCGATCCAGCGGGGCACGCAGTTGTCGCATTATGTTACGAATTGAAGACACTGAAACATCCTTGTTCTATTGGTTGTCGAACAGTCGCGACCGGATCAATCTGGACTGGCACCTTTTTATGTGAAGAGTTTTGTTTTAGGCGAAAGTCTCAAGACTGCTCAACACCTGATTTTCAGGAAGATCGGTCTGAGACAGGGCCAACCGGCATCTTTTCAAGCCGCAGCTTCGTTTTCCCAAGCCAGCCCGCAGTTGTCCTGGTCAATCTGCTCAAGCGTCCGGCACACAGCTTCCACACGCTTGCGTAGATCAGGATCACTCAGTCGTATTTCCGGCAAAGGTCCGTCGCCATATTTCCAGTTGACATAAGCAGCAAAAAAACTCGCCACACGGTGTCGCAATGTCTTGTGCAGATAATGATCGCGTTTTCTGATGTCAGTCGACGCTCGCAGTTTTCTTAAGTTCGAATCAAACAATGCGAAGCGTCGGTCATTCGGGGACAGGTCGTGATCCGTGAGCACGAATCGTCCCCGGAAGTAATTGCTCAATTTCCACTTCAGCTTCTTTTCCCAGGTTCGGCAGCTTATTCCACCAATATGGGCCAACTCATTCAGATCGTCATAGTGTGTGCGATATCCAAACGAATGAGCCAGTAGTGTCAAAAGTTTGCCAGTATCCATGTCGTCTGAACTTCTGAGATCGTCCTCGGAAATCCACTTGTAACATCGCTTCGGAATGGCATTGATGGGAGTACCCTCAAAACCCACGTTGCAAACTTCCTTCACTTGTCGCAGGACATCCATTCGATACGCACAGAAAAAAGTAGTCGCTAACTGCTTTCCCATAGGTGACCGAAGTGACAGATAAGAGTAACCGGCCATTAGTGAATTCGAGCCTGATGCCAGAGGGTAGCAGGATGAGAAGACATCACACGTCTTCAAGATTGCATCAAGTTTCTGGGAAAACGGCGCGCTCGCGAATATGTCAGAGTCCATGAAACAGAACCAATCGGATGTCTCCTCTTCGGACAACCGGTTCAGCATATCGGCATGGGAAACGAGCATCGCAGATCGACACGGATGCAACTCCAACCGTTCGTTCCTGTCTGCGACTCGCTCCAGGAATTCCGTCTCTGTTTGTTCGAGGCCGTTGAGGACAATACTCAAACGGTAAGGCGTGTGCTGCACAAAGCTTAACGCAGCAAGAGCCGCAACTCGTGCTGTACCCGGAATGCAAATCATGTGAAAACGCAGTTGCATATATAGGCTCTCATTCCTGGACGTGTCCGATTCACGGTCCATCCGAGTGAAGGTAGTGCGTCGCCAGCTCCTGATCCTGGAGTTGATTCTCGTTGCTGCACTACTTGCTGCGTCGTACGGGGGCTAGCCATTGCGCGCAGCGTTTTCTTTGTACGATAGAATCGGGCCGTCGCCCGGCTGTTTCAGATTTCCAATCAGACACTTCGACACACCGAAAACCGGGCACACTAGTTCACATCGATTAATCACCACAAGAGCAGTTAGTGACCGCCGGTGAGTCGGCTGGTTGAGCCTCAGCTCTTCATCATGATGGTTGACCCGACAATCGTGACACCAACGCTGACAGACGGAAACAGGCTCGCCGGATTGCTTGAAACACGACCGCGGGTAGTTATGTCCACATTCCTGCTGAATCAGCGAATTCCCACTGAGCCGGACGAATTCAGGTTTTTTGCAACGACAGAAAGCGTTGTGGAAAAACTGACTGGCAATGTTGCATTTCCTGCAATTGCAGTCGTCGAGCCGGCTTGCCGGGAATTATGCCGTTGCGGTGTTTCGAAATTCGCCACTATAAGCCGAAGCAACTCTGAAGCGGGCGGAAGTTCCAGCAAGGACTCGCCCGCGGGTAGTGAGGCAGAACCAGCATCTTTAGAGATTGAGTCATGAAATTTCCGCGCATAGCGACAACCTGCGCTGTGATCGTTCCGTGTTTCAATGAAGCGGACCGTCTTAAGGTCGATGTTTTTGCAGAATTTGTTTGTGACAACGACGAGATCGAACTGGTTTTCGTTGATGACGGCAGTTCTGATGCCACCTTGCGATCTGCTCAGGCGGTCAGCGAGAAAGCGGGTTCGTCGGTCAGCGTTCTGAGGCTGGGCAGAAACGGTGGAAAAGCCGAGGCTGTCCGACAGGGCATGATGTGGGCGACTCAACGCGACTTTTCTGCCATCGCCTTCTGGGATGCCGACCTGGCAACGCCGTTGGAGACGATTCCTGATTTTCTCGAAGTGCTGTCGCGACATCCCAAGGTCGAGGTTGTCTGGGGAACCCGACTACCGCTGATGGGACACACGATCGACCGCGACGCCATTCGCCGTCAGACCGGACGATTGTTTTCGCTGTCGAGTGCCACGGCTGTCGGTGTTGGAATCCGAGACGCACTCTGTGGTGCGAAGATGTTTCGTACCGGGCCGATTCTTGACGCGATTCTGGCTCGACCGTTCAGCTCACGCTGGATTTTTGATGTCGAGATTCTGGCCAGACTGGACGTGCTGCTGAAGTCAATTGGCAGTTCTTCGGCCAGTCAGTCGTTGTACGAGTTTCCGCTGGATGCGTGGTACGAAATTGCCGGCTCCCGACTTCGCATGATCGACTTTGTTCGTGCAACTGTCGAACTGACGGATCTATGCTGGCGATATCGGATATTTCCAGGTAAAGCGCGAGCCCAACTGCTGAGCGATCACGAACAGTCCGGCAGCACCGTTCTGGCACTTTCACCCGACTGCCAGGTTGTAGTCGATGCCTCACAGCCCGCCGAACGGCTACGTGACGTCGCTTAAGCCGCAACTTCTCTCAATTGAATCTGGACTGACAGGCTATTGGACCTGACGAGGCGGAAATTCGCATGGCGGCGACTTTAGATCCTGCAAGCGGCACATCCGCGAGCTTTCTGGAACGGCATCCCGTCCGTTGTTTTCTGTTGTTTGCGCTGTGTCATGCGACGCTGTGGACCATACTGCCGGTGCTGACACAGCCAAATGCTCCACTCGACACGCTGGAAATGATCTACTGGGGACACGAGTGGCAGCCGGGCTACTACAAGCATCCGCCGCTGCCGGCATGGATCGCGGAGTTCGCCTGCCTGTTGAGTACGAATGACGTCTGGCCGACGTACGTTTTATGCCAGCTGGCGACACTCGGTTGCTTCTGGGGAGCCTTTCAGATTGGTCGTGAGATGCGTGGGAACGCGACCGGACTGCTCGCCATCGTGCTGCTTGAAGGCTGCTACTACTACAATTTCACGACGACTGAATTCAACAACAACCTCACGTCACGAGTCTGGTGGACACTGACGATTCTCTGCCTGTATCAAGGTGTCAAACGGCATCATCTGCTGTCGTGGGGCATGGCCGGGGTCTGCCTGGGCCTGGGAATGCTCAGTAAGTACGACATGGCGGTTCTGGCGATCGTGATGGCGGCGTTTTCGCTGATACATCCTGCCGGCAGACAATGCTGGAAGACACCAGGGCCGGCAATGTGTCTGATGGCAGCTCTGGCTGTATTTGCTCCCCATGTCATCTGGCTGGTCAATAATCACTTCCCGACCGTCAACTATTTTCTGCAGCGTTCCGGCAGTGAGCATCAATGGTCGTCGCACTTGATTCTTCCACTGAAATTCGCAGCATCTCAAGCGGGAGCCGTGCTGCCGATGCTGATTCTGGCGATTCCGATAATCGGCTTTCGGTGGAAATTTCGAGCGATGGAGTCCGACGAAGATCGCTTCAATCGCGATTTTCTCCTCTGGTTTGCTTGCGGTCCCTTCATTCTCGTCGAAATCGTGGGCGTTCTTCTGGGAGTCAAAATTCGATCGATGTGGGGCACGGCGATGTGGTCGTACGCTGGCGTCGTTCTGCTGTTCTTTCTTCAGCTGAATCTGAATCGGGACACGTTTCGTCGAACGCTGTATCGTAGCGCCGTCTACGCCGGGCTGATTGCCCTCGTTTTTGCCGGACGCAATTCAGTGCTGCCTCATGTTCGCGGTGAGGCGTCGCGAATCCACTTTCCTGGTCGGCAACTGGCGCTCAAAGTTGATGCTCTGTACCGTCAGGCGACCGGCGAGTCTCCGGCAATCATCGGTGGCCCCTGGTGGGAAGCATCCAACGTCGCGTTCTATGGTGATAAACCAGCCAGCGTTTTTGCCAATCTCGACAAGTCGATTAACCCGTGGATGGACGACGAAGAGTTGAACCGCCGCGGCGGAGTCATCGTCTGGACGAAATTCGACGGCGACGATGAGTACCAACACGACATCGCGAGTCGTTTTCCGAACGTACGATTCACCGCGCCGCTGGAACTTGATCATCAGACATCTGCGCAGATCGCCCCCACTCGTTTCGGTGTGGCGATCGTGGTCCCTGAAACGTCGTCGGCTGACACCTCTGCAGAGCTGCTTTCGCATCAGGTTCCGATGCCCTCTGAGTCTGTAAACGAATCAGCGTCGGTGCACGAATCCGCGACGCCCCGCATGGCCAGCGCTCATGCGACGGCCATGCGGGGCGAAGACTGACGGCCATAGCTACGCGTCTTTGATCTCGAAGATGGCTTCGATTTCGACGCCCGGCCCGGTCGGCAGCGACGCAAAACCCAGCGCGCTGCGAGCGTGAAAACCGTCTCCGTCTTTCCCGAAGATCTCGTGGTAGAAGTCAGAGCAACCGTTAATCACCAGATGCTGATCAGTGAAATCCTGAGTCGAGTTCACACAGCCGAAGACTTTGATGACTCGCAAACCGTCGAGTGTTCCATGCTCATCGTGAACCGACTGCAGAATCTTGATCGCGCATTCTTTTGCGGCGGCGTACCCTTCTTCGACGGACAGGTCTGCGCCGAGTTTTCCTTTGATGTCACTGACATGGCCGGACGTCATCAGCAGATTGCCGGTCCGAATGCAAAGGTTGAGGTACAGCTTCGGAATTTCAGGAAATTCGATTCCGAGTTCTTTGGCTTTTTCTTCAGGGCTCATCGTCGTGCTCCATTCTGGTTAATCATAGGGTGAGAAAGACATGATGGTACGCCAGCGCTTCGCTCGACATACCCTACGGTTCGGACGTTTTCAAACTGGCTCATTTTGCCTGCCGCCTCATGCTGCCAACGAAGCGGCTGAGTGTCCGCAGGTTCCGAGCAAAGGTTTTTGTCGTGATCAGTTTCTGCTCACGAGGATCGTTGCCCTTTGCTCTGAGCTGTCCGGATTCGAGCC
This sequence comes from Rhodopirellula sp., assembly GCA_013203845.1. Classification (GTDB taxonomy): domain Bacteria; phylum Planctomycetota; class Planctomycetia; order Planctomycetales; family Planctomycetaceae; genus JABMPE01. Next base: position 18,757 of record JABMPE010000651.1, read on the forward strand.
ACGCTCCTCGCGCGTCCATTGCGTCGACCAGCTGCTTCGCCTCGTTGTTGAGGCTGGCGGATGGCTTCGGTGCTGATCGCAGAGTTGTCCAGACTGGACCTGCGGTTGGTGGTGCTTTCAGACTGGTTTCGTAGTCAGCTCGCAATCGGGCGAGGTTTGAACTGACTTTGAATCCGTAATGCGTTGGCAGATCCGAATCGTCGTAAGTGAGGACATAGTCCTTCGTGAAGTACAGCGGTCGGTTTGTTTTGAGTTCGTAAAACCTTGCAAGCTGGCCGTTCGGGAGCAGCGAACGCTCCAGATAGTCCAGTGCTTTCTCGATTGGGGCCAGATACTTGTCGTCATGAGTATGGCGATGCAACGTCAGCAGGATTCGAATCACCCCCTGAGATTCTCCGCCGGTGACGGAAGCCGGTTCGAACCGCCGCGCCCATACCGGTTGCATCGCAACGTTGTACTGCTGAGCCCACGCGGGCTGCGGTTCGGGCATCTGAGCCAGCAGAATGAAGTCACCCGCTTTGCGAGCCACCGCGCCGTAGAGTGCGTCGTCGTAGAGTTGCTCTGCCAGAAACATTGTGTCGATCAGGTCGGCCAGTGTGTCATCGTTAAAGGTGTAGTAACTTCGGTAGTCGGCCTTCGGGTACTCGCGTGGCCACGACTCTGGATACGACGCCCGCTTGACGGGAAAGTCCTCTGAGCTGGGAAACTCGCTGTAACGCTGAGGCCACGCTCCGTTGGGATACTGAGCTTTCTGCAGCGCTGCGAGCGTGTATTCAACGGCACGGTGGACCTGCTTGTCTTTCCGTTGCAGGACGATGTCGAGTTTCATCAGAAACCGCAGAACAGACTGAGTCGTGTCATCGTCCAGCGTCGTCACGTTCTTAAATTTTCGTGAGACAGATGCCTTCGATAAGTTGAGTGTCTGACTGGCGGCGTCCTGATCAACGCGGTAAGCCCACCCGCTTCGCTTCTTCGAATCGAACTCGATGCGATAGTCCCAGCCGCCCGATACGAGCTGTCCCATCGCCAGCGCGTGGCCAGCATCGCGAGCGGCATCGAGCAAATAGTCTTCCTGACTGACCAGCCAGGCTTCCAGCAAAGCCTCTCCGACGAATGGTGTTCCCGGCGGTTGCGTCCAGGCCTGAGTCACAGACGCCTGCTCCTCTCCTTCACGTTCTGAAAGATCGCCAGCATACTGCCAGAGATAGCCGCCGCTGGCCGAGACCTTGTCGCGAAAAAACGAGACCGCCTTCTTCATCGCCGCCTGGCCATCCGACGCTGTCAGTTCCGCAGCGAACACGTCGCCTCGCGCAGCCGTCAAGCCGAGGAGAATCGCGAGGAAAAATGTTGTGGCCAGTTTTCGAAACATCGCAGTTCCTCAGGGCAAAGGCCGGTTCGGCTGGAAAGCCGCATCTTAGACTTGATGTAGAATTTCGCATCCCAGTGGGGAGAAAGCGGTCGGCTCGCACGAAGCTGCTGGTGCGGTAAACTCCCGGCTCTGGATAACATCGTCCGCAACACCAGAACCAACCCGCCTGACCAGCTGACGCTTCATGCTTCCACTTCAGGACAACATCCCGTCTCGTACAACGCCGGTCGTCAATTACCTGATGATCGCGATCTGCTCGGTCGTTTTTATTCTGCAGCTGAATCAGAAACAGGACGAACCGTCACTCATCGACCAGTACGGCATGATTCCGGCCCGAGTGTCCCATACTTCGCCGCCGGAAAACACCGTCGTTCTCCGGCCCGTTGAGACTCCGTTCGGGCTTCAACTCATCAGAACCGAAGGCAAACTCCCGTATCCTCCATCCGCAATCCCAGCGTGGGCGACACTACTGACGTGCGTGTTTCTGCACGGAGGCTGGATGCACTTTTTCGGAAACATGTGGTTCCTCTGGATTTTCGGCGACAATGTCGAGGACCGCTACGGACACTTTGGGTACCTCATTTTCTATCTGTTGTGCGGAGTTGCCGCGAGCGCGGCTCACTACGCGGCCTCGCCGACATCGATCATTCCGACAATCGGTGCCAGCGGAGCGATCGCCGGAGTAATGGGCGCTTACCTGCTGCTGTATCCGAAGGCTCGCGTTCTGACGCTGGTTCCGCTGGTCATCTTTTTTCCCGTTTACAGCATACCGGCGCCGGTGTTTCTGGGTTTCTGGTTCTTCGTCCAGTTTTACCAGGGAGTTGTTGCCAGTAAAGAAGCGGCAGCCGGAGTCGCCTGGTGGGCTCACATCGGCGGTTTTATCGTCGGACTTGTGGTGACCCGGTTTCTCGGCAGCAAGCGGAAACTGCATCCCAAAGTCGAGCGAATTCGCCCCGGCTCCGAGCGAATCGTCTACTCTCAAGCGTCGCCGTGGAGCCGCGGTCGCCGTCTTAACTGAGTTCTTTGTCGGGCCACTGACGATATCACCGTACATGGCGAAGTTCCTGAGCTCCCAGGTAGAATCCCGCATGGTTTCGTTCGGAGACCCGTCAGGACCAGCCAGCTTCGTGATGGCCCAGGCCTACTCTTCATCAGACTCCAGATATGAAATTTACCGGCATGACAAACAGCATAAATCGACGCGAATTTGCACAAGGTCTCTCAGCCGCAGCGGGGCTCGCATTGACCGGTCTGGCCGCTCAACCTTTGTTCGCAGCGGACAGCAAAAAACCGCTGTGGAAGCTGTCTCTGGCTCAGTGGTCGCTGCATAAAGAACTGTTTGCAAAGACCATCGACAACCTCGACTTCGCAAAGACCGCCAAGAGCGAGTGGGGCATCGACGGCGTCGAGTACGTCAACCAGTTCTTCAAGGACAAAGCGGGCGACGAGTCTTACCTGGGCGAAATGAAGAAGCGGGCCGAAGGTGAAGGCGTTCACAGCCAGCTGATCATGGTTGATGGCGAAGGCAAGCTCGGTGATCCCGACGAAGCGAAGCGTCAGCAAGCCGTTGAGAACCATCATAAGTGGGTGGAAGCAGCGAAGTTTCTGGGCTGCCACGCCATCCGAGTCAACGCGGCCAGCGGTGGCACTTATCAGGAGCAGGTCAAGCTGGCCGCTGACGGGCTGAGAAAGCTCACCGAGTTCGGCGCGAAGCACGACATCAGCGTGAT
>JABMPE010000652.1 GCA_013203845.1 Rhodopirellula sp.
GACCTGAACCTAGCGCGTCTGCCAATTCCGCCACTTGGGCTCGCCATTGCGAATGAGCAGAATAGAGACTGGCGAATGCCCGAACAAGTCGTTGGACGGCGATTTTTACAGGCTTGTCCGGGGCGAAAGTTCGGTTAGGCCGGATGGAATAGCTGGAAGGAATTTCGGGGCGTTTCGTGGAACGAAAGCACCGTCAGCGAGCCGCCAAATTATCCGCTTCGTTGGATGGGCACATTTCAGACATTTCCAACCTGGTCCAGCGGATCCCGGCCTGCGCGTTGAGCATCACGGGCTGGTGGTTAAAGGTTGGTGGTTAAAGGTTGGTGGTTGCCGTGTGCTGGTGTTCGGAAGCCATTTCACCAGCGTGGTAGCTTGACCGAACAAACGGACCGCTGGCGACCATCGTGAATCCAAGAGTCCGGACTCGATCGCCGATTTCGTCGAATTCTTCCGGCGGAAGGTAACGCTCGACCGGAAGATGCACGCCCGAGGGCTGCAGGTACTGGCCGATCGTGATCATGTCGCAGCCGACGGATCGCAAGTCCGCACAGACATCCATGACTTCCTCGATCGTTTCTCCGAGGCCGAGCATGATCCCGCTTTTGGTGGGCATGTCCGGGGCTTCTTCTTTGATCTGAGCCAGCAGATTGAGAGTCCTTTGGTACTCGGCGTTTCGTCGAACTCGATGATAGAGCCGTGGTACGGTTTCCGTGTTGTGGTTGAAAACGTCCGGCCTGGCGGCAATGACTCGACTGATCGCGTCACGGTTTCCCATAAAGTCGGGTGTGAGGACTTCGACTTTGGCGCCGGTTCGCTCACGGACCGCCAGCACGCAGTTGTAGAAATGGTCGGCTCCGCCATCGGTCATGTCGTCGCGTGTGACGGACGTAATCACAACGTACTTCAGCCCAAGCCGTTCAGCAGCTTCGGCGACACGCTCGGGCTCGTCCAGCTGGACGATCTCGGTCTTGCCTTTGGGGACCGAACAGAAACCGCAGGGGCGCGTGCAGACATTGCCGAGGATCATGAACGTGGCGGTCTGCTGCGACCAGCACTCCGTGCGGTTGGGACACTTCGCACTTTCGCAAACGGTTTCCAGTCGCAGATCCTGAATGACGCTGTCTGTGTAGTACATGCCCGGCTGCGGGAGTGGTCGCTTCAACCACTTCGGCAATCGACGTTTCTCTTGAGGGATTGCAGTTGTGGAATCGCTATCGGTTGCGGCGCTCGCCGACGCGTCTGAAACGACTGGCAGTGAAAAATTCTGTTCCGAACCATCAAGCATGCTGCATCACCTTTCGCCACGTCCGCTTCAGCATCGGATGGCCGGTGTAGGGGTGTGTTTCTTCGTAGCCAAACTGGCTGGAGATATGTCGCATCAATGACTCTCGGACCTTCTGCATCGGCACGGGTTCCATCCTCTGCATCGACAATGAAGCCACATGGACGCCATCCGCCGTTGAGCGAACAAGCCGAACGGTGTCCAGCACCGGCGACACGTTCAGAAATAATCCGTGACCGGAAACTCCGTCTCGAACCGACGTTCCGATCCACGATAACTGGCCGCAGCGACAAATGGTGCCAAGTGGTGTTTCAATCATGCGAGACGATACTCGCCGTTCCGTCGCGGTTTCGACGATGGCCGCCTGAAGCCTGTTCTGAAAATCGGCGAAGTCACAATTCAGTCTTTCCAGAGGAAGGATCGGATAAGCCGCCACCTGTCCCGGAGCATGGACCAGTGTGCCACCGCCGCGGTTCACTCGAACAATTTCCATCCGGCGTGCGGTGAAGTCGCCAGTGTCGACCGGCAGGTCCGTGATGCGACCATCTCGACCGACCGTAACAATCGCCGGGTGCTCACAAAGGATCAACGCACCGAGACGATCCGAGCGGGCCGAGATCTCGACCGCAAGCCGTTCCTGGAGAGCCATTGCCGCATCAAAGTCGACCGTTCCCAACAGATAGACTTCCAGCGCTGCCGATGTTCGGCCCTGCGAAGTCCAGATGGTGGTTCCAGTGAATTCTGACATTGATTGTCTGGTTGATGGTCGATGTGGTGACGACTCGTGGAGACGTTACGAAAGCCTTGAAATCTCCAAGCGGAAATCGACTGCAGAAAAAAGCGGCGTCTGTTATGACGGAGACGATTTTCAAATCACTTATCCAATGCTTTCCCGCCAGTCGCATCCAGTGACGCGGGCACTCAGTTTTGTGCTTCGCGACTCGCGTTAGACGGGCATCATTGTACGGTTGAGACGGCACTCCAACAATCGGCGATCGAATACGCCATCAACCGGCGGCTGTTCAGGTAATCTGAAACTACCAGTGAAGCGGTTTGTCCGGGTTGTTGTCCCATCGGTGGTCAACTTCGGGGTCCAGTTCCGTGGCGATGTATCGTCCGATTCCTGATGCGCCCAGCGAATCTCCAGACGGGAACAACGGTGTTTCGATCCCCGCGATCTCCAGAAAGTTCCGTATCAGCTGGTGGCCCATCTGCGTCAGGATGGATTCCGGGTGAAACTGGACTCCGAAGGTCGGGTACTGGCGATGCTCGAACGCCATGATTAGTCCATCGTCGGTCTGCGATGTTACTGCCAGTTCGTCCGGCATCGACTGTGGGTCAGCAACCAGCGAGTGGTACCGCGCCACGCGTAACGGATTCGGCAGGCCCTCAAAAATCCGGCGGCCATTGTGCGTGATCAGGGATATTCGACCGTGGACTGGTTCGGGAGCCCTCACAATGATCGCGTCATAAGCTGCCGCAATGGCCTGATGGCCGAGACACACTCCCAGCAGCGGAATTGTCCCCTGCAATTCACGAACGAGATCAACGCAAATGCCCGCTTCCGCAGGAGTACACGGACCTGGCGAGAGAATAATGGCATCCGGATTCGAATCGATCACCTGCGAAACCGAGACCGCGTCGTTACGAACGACCTCCGCCTCAACACCTTGCTCAGTGACATACCGGGCAAGGTTGAAGACAAAGCTGTCGTAATTGTCGATCAGCAGGATCATGCCGCTGTTACTTCGCAAGAGCGTGGGTTATTTCGCAAGAGGCTGACAAAGACCGGAACGCTGAAGTGCCCGCAACATCCCTTCGGCCTTGTGCAACGTTTCTTCGTATTCAGCGACCGGGTCGGACTGAGCCACGATGCCGCCGCCAACTCGGCACTGCACCCAGCCTCGTCGGCACACAAACGACCGAATGAGAATACTGCTGTCGAACGTGCCGTCAAAGCCGGAATAAAACAGGCTGCCGCAGTACGGACCGCGGACTGTTGGTTCGAGTTCCGAGATGATCTCCATCGCCCGCACTTTCGGAGCACCGGTGATCGATCCACCCGGAAACGATGCAGCCAGCAACGCCCAGATATCAGATGACTTCTCATCGGAATTCTCGCCGTGTTGCAGTGTTCCGCGAATTTCAGAGACGAGGTGCTGCACGGTTTCGTAGGTCTCGACAACACAGAGTTCCGGTACCGAGATCGAACCCGGCTCACACACACGCGACAGATCGTTGCGGAGCAGGTCGACGATCATCACATTCTCGGCGACATCCTTTTCGCTTTGCCGCAATTCGTCGCGTGTAAAGAGATCCGCTTCCGGACCTGTTCGGCGTTTCCGGGTTCCTTTGATCGGTCGAGTTTCAACGACACCGTTTTCAACCCGCAGAAACCGTTCTGGAGACGCGGACACGATGGCCCAGTCGTCGTGAGCCAGGAAGCCGGCAAACGGTGCCGCGTTACAACTTCGCAGTGATGAATAGAGATCGACTGGCGGCAGATCACAACGAGCCAGCAGTCGCTGCGACAGGTTCGCCTGAAAGATATCACCCGCGTGGATGTACTCGATAACCCGTTCGACCGCCGTCAGATAGCGGTCGCGACTGAAGTCAGAAGTCACACCCTCCCAGCCGGGAAGGCAATGCTGCGGTGCAAGGTCTGCTTCAGGAAAACGTTCAACGCTACGAACAACGCTGCTAACAACTCCGTTCGATCGGCCACTGACGGAGTTCAGTGTTACTGTCACCTCTCGAATTCGCGTCGTGGCCCGATCGAAACGCTCGCCCGGCGCAGCATCTCGTACAGACAGCCCTTCGGTATCGGAATCCTGCAGATCGATCTTCGGGAGGCCGTGAGCAATCACCCACGCACGATTCTGCTGGTGGTCCCAGGCGACGACCCAGTCGTAAATGCCGAACCATGCATCCGGTAATTCGAACTCGTCCGTGCGTATCCGCGGTATCCGTTCCCAGCTGCCTCCCAGTTCGTACGAAAGCATTCCGGCCACGCCACCTTGAAACGGCGGAAGATCAGGCAGCCGACTGAACTGAAAGTGGTCGCTCAGTTGCGCGACGGTTTTCTGCACGGCCGCAAACGGATTGCTGGCGAACGTCGCCCGCTGGATTTCAAACGTCGTGATCGGGTTGGCCGTCAGAAACGAGTATCGTCCGAGTCGGTCCCGTTGCAGTGCACTGTCAAAGAGCATCAGTCCACAGGAACCAGCAAACGCACACAGCGCATCGGCTGGCGATGGAACGGTTGTCAGTTCTTCAACGACGGGTACCACTCGTGACTGCTTTCGTGAGACCTGACTTCGCCAGCAGTGTTTCGACTGATCGGTACATCGCCAGAAGCCCGCCGCCGAAGTTGTCTTTCAGGTCTGCTCGTCGGACCTGTTTCCAGTCTTCGGGTCGGCGAATTTTCAGCGTCTTTCCCAGCCAGTCGAAATACCGCTCTCGATTTGCCTTTTTCTTCCAGAAGCCGACCGGAACACGAGCGAACTTCCATTCGAGCCAGTCATGATTCGAAAAACAGTCCATCGCAGCGGCCAGGGGAGAACCATTGTAGTGCTTCATCAGCTGGTTGCCGAAGTTCTGCTCGAATTCCTTTCGAGTCACCCCGTACCAGTCGTCGAGTTTTTTGCAGCCCAGCCGCTTCCCAAGCCATTTCATATAGCGAACGCGATTGGCACGGTACTCCCAGAAGCCTTTCGGAGTCTTGCCAAACTGCCACTCGTTCCAGTTCCGATTCGGCAGGTATGCCTTTACCGCTTCCGAGATGGTACTGTCGTAATGCAGCAGGAACGCTCCACCTTTGTGTTCGCGAAAGTCTCGATTCGTGATCCGGTACCAGTCATCCGGCTGGTTGACGTGACATTGCTCACCCAGCCATTTCATGTAGCGACGATGATTTTTTCGATCGGCCCAGAACGAACGGGGACACGAGACAAACAACCATTCCTGCCATTCGTGTTCCGGAAAGGTCTGCATGACTGCCGTCACTGACGAACTGCCCCAGCAATGTAGCAACGCACCGCTGCCTCGATTTGCTTTGAAGTCACTCGTCTTGATCCTGTAGTAATCGGCGAGTTGCCGAAAACCCAGCCGCTGTCCCAGCCATAACAGATAAGTGCGCTGATTTTCAGTTGACGTCCAAAAACCCGTGGGAACGGGGCCTTCCAGCCAGACTGCCTCTTTATTAGGTATCTTTCGGACGAGCGGGTCTGGTCGACGTCGCTCCGCTCCTTTCGCTGCCCTCGTGCGTTTGTTTGACATGTTGTGCCCGCATGTTTGTGCCCGCTTACGTTGCAACTACTCGAATATCTGTTTCTCCAGAGCCCTTGCAGTCGCCCTGCCACCGTCGGCAATCAATCGTCGAAACTGTTCGAAGTGGACAGGTTTTCGGCGAAATTCAAGCCGTCATGATAGGAGTGCCTGCTCACGCCGTAAAGAAGCGTAAAGCACGCAAAATATGGGTTACGACAACCGCGGCTGTCATTAAAAACGGTACTCAGAAATCATCGTCACGGAACTTCGTTGCCGTTCGAAGACGAAGCCGATAGACAACGCCCCGTCTCGCACGGATGCAACTCGATCACTCACATGTGAATCTCCCAAGTTTCGGAACCAATACACAAACACGCGTCATCCCAGGATCGACTTCAATGACCACACTACCGACTGAGTTGGAAGAGCGACTGATCGATCTGGCGAACGCTCTCGTTAATCAGCAACTGGCACGAATCATCGTGCCCGCCCAGCAGCCATCAACCGGCTTCTGGTTCGGTGGTGGCAACGCCATCGAAGACGTTAACGGAGACCTGCATGTCGTCGGTCGGTATCGCAATCACGGAGACTCCCGCACCGGCGTTGCCGCTGGAGAACGAGGCCTCGAACTGGCGATCTTTTCGTCGAACGATGGCGGAAGTCGCTGGCAGAAGTCCGTGAGTTTTTCCAAGCCGGATCTGAACATCGGCGACCGAACGGTACTTTCCATTGAAGGCAGCGCATTACGCCGCACCGGCAACGGTTATGAACTCTACGTGTCGACCGAGAAAGATGGCATCGGCTACCCGGAGGGGTTTGAAGGCTACCTCAAACCAGGAACCGGCGTGTGGACCATCGAACGGCTGGCTGCCGAGACGCTGGCAGCTCTGAAAGACTCGCCGCTCGAAACGGTTGCCGAGTGTTCTGACCTGCGCTGGCTGCACATTAAAGACCCGTTCCTTTACGAACGGTCTGATGAGCACCTGAATCTGCTCTTTTGCAGTCACCCGTTCAGCTGGTCGAGTTCGAATACCGGCTATCGAACGGTGTCCACGGATTCCGCAAGTCGTGTCACACAGTCTCCGCCGCTCGGAGAAACCGTGTTCGACTTCTTCCCGCGGGGAACCACCTGGGACGTTGCAATGACTCGGGGAACCTGCGTCATTGATGTGCCCAAAGTTGGAGCCTTCGCCAACGTGGACGTGAGCCTCTTTTTCTATGACGGCGGCGAGTCCCTTCGAAATCTGGATGAACACTCAACAGCCGTCAAACGTCCGCGAGGCTACTCGTGCGAAGAACTCGGCGGTGTTGCTTACATCCAGAACGGCAGCTTCGACCAC
>JABMPE010000653.1 GCA_013203845.1 Rhodopirellula sp.
ATCAGAACCACTCGGCGGCGGTCAACGTCCTCACCACGCCGAAGGTGCAGTACGGATACGCCAGCGGCTCGGACAACACCATCCGGGCCACCACAATCACGTACCCGGACGGCCGAGTCATCACGTACGATTACGATTCGACCGACAGCATGCCCGACGCACTCTCCCGAGTTGCCGCTATCGTCGACGACGATGGCTCGTCCACCCACTTGGCCGATTACAGCTACCTGGGCCAGAGCACGTTCGTCGAAACCGACTACACAGAGCCGGACATCAAGTACACGTTGATCGGCACGGCTGGCGGCAACGACCCGGACACTGGCAATATCTACCGAGGCCTCGACCGCTTTGGCCGCATCGTCGACAGCTACTGGTATGACTACGGCTCGTCGTCCGACGTCGACCGCATCAAATACGGCTACGGACGCTCCGGCAACCGCCTGTGGAGAGAAAACGTCGTCGCCAGATCATTGAGCAAGGAGTTCGACGAGCTTTACACCTACGACGCCGTTCATCGGCTGAAGGATATGAGTCGAGGAACTCTCGACTCTGGACACTCGTCTCTCAGCTCGACTACGTTCGCTCAGTGCTGGGGCCTGGACGAAACCGGCAACTGGAGCAACTTCCGCGAAGATGACGATGGCAACGGTTCCTGGAATCTCAATCAGGACCGCGCCGCAAACAAAGTCAACGAAATTTCAGACATCACCGAATCCACCGGCCCGTCATGGACCACCCCGGCATATTCCAAAGCCGGCAACATGACCACCGTCCCAAAACCCGCCGACCCCACCACCAGCTTCACCGCCACCTACGACGCCTGGAACCGCCTCACGAAACTCGTTGACACATCCTCCAGCGACACAGTTGCGGAATTCGAATACGACACTGAGAATCGCCGGTCGGTATCGCGGACTTATAATTCCGGTGTTCTCGCTGACACCCGCCATCTATTCTACACATATCCTTCTAAATGGCAGATAATCGAAGAACGCATTGACGCTAACACCACTCCGACCAGTCAATTCATTTGGGGAATGCGTTATGTCGACGACCTAATTCTCCGTGATCGTGATGCTGACGACACTCAAACACCGAGTGAACGGAATTACGCGACTCAAGACGCGAACTGGAATACTTCAAGTGCTATTCGGGATGATGGCACTGTATCGAAACGCTTCGTCTTCACGCCATATGGAAAGGTATCGTATTTGAGTGGCACCTTCGCCGCCTCAGTCAACGATATTGACTGGACAATCCTTTTCGGTAGTTATTCCCGTCTCCGAGGTACTGAGCTCTTTCTTGCCAGAGAACGATCCTACGTTGCTCAATTAAGTTGGAGTTCCCGTGACCCGGCATTTACAGCAACGCCTGTTACTCCTTCACCGGCAACTCAATCTAATCTATATCAATATGTAGATTCTAAGCCCACTGCGACCGCTGATCCATTTGGACTTGCACCACCCGGACAGTGTCCGTGCTATGCTGGCGTCCTCACTAACCCCAATTGTGCGTCACTTCGAGTTGTGCCACGAGCAAGTTATACAATCCCAAGCATCATATTGGGGAATATCTATTGTGACACAAACGGCACTCCCCAAGTCGTGATTTGGAACCCTCCGCCCTCACCGAATCCTGTCGACCAAGTAATGCGACATTGCATCGCTGTACATGAGCAGGTTCATATTGACCAGCTTCTCGCACTGTGTCCGGATTTCTGCAAATGCACGAAAAATCAGAGCCCCCATGCGCCCGTCGCCTATAGAGCAATAGGCGGAATTTCTGTCCCATCCGGTGATAGTCCAGAATGCGACGCGATTTGGGCTGGGATCATGTGTCTTGATGACGCAATTTTCCGAAATCCAACTCTTACCACCGCAGAGCGCATAGCCCTCAACACACAGGCTCAAGGCCAATATAATAATTATGTTTCATATGGATGCCCTCCTCTTGTAACACGGTAGAGAAACGACCATCGCTGCCAGTTGTCCAAAAGTCGACAGCGAGAACATATTACGACACACGAGCACATTTATGTCTCAAAATAGAACATTGATTGCACACTGCATCGCCGTATGTGTGTCTGGCGCTGCTGCAGGAGCTGCAGCGTTGTTCTGCGTCTATGCGCCGACTGTGAGTACATTCCAGCCAGTATCAAGTCACAGCGAAAAGTCGTCCCATATTATGCTCTCACCGCAAGAAGTAGAAATTGTAGTCGCGGCTGCTGAATATGTCAGGCGGAACATTCCTTGTCCTCTTGCCGCTCAGTCAGCTCCTACTCTTATCGTTGGCAACAAAACATCGGGGCAAGTGTATCCGGCTTTTGGGAATTCGTACGTAATTACACAAGAGATCGTTAAACGAAATAGGCATGTATATGGGCTGCCACACATTTCAACTGAGGAACCATGCGTTATCGTTAGGTCAATTAGTAAGGACCTTGCGGCAACTTCATTTGAGCCGTACCCAGAAAACCAATTCTGGTCAGTGTGGACGGCCCCATTGATGCTCGATGGCGGCAAATCAGTACTGCTTCAAGGAGAATTAGGACCGAACATACATGGGCTGTTTTTCCGAATTCGTCTTCTAAGTGTTGACGGACAATGGACTGTGGATGATCTGTCCATGTTTGAACTCAACTAAGCTGGGAGCCCTACCGCTTGTCGGTTGGGTCGCGGAGCGACAAGAGGTTTCATCATGCGTCTGCGAAACAAGAATAACGTACGATGTTTCGTCGGGAATCAATGGCGAGGCTTGCTGTGTCGTCGACACTCGACCATGAATGGCCGGGCCATCCGAGGATTTGGGCGGTCTTCGCTTAAATGACGATGACGGATGCGGAAAAGGTAACTGATTCGGTGGTTAAACGGCGGGTTTACGATGATGAGAAACATGTCCACTTTGTCACGTTCTCGTGCTATCGCCGTCGTCGACTTCTGGACTCGGATCGGGCCAAACGGATCGTCATCGGGCATCTCGGCTCAAAACTCGCTCAACGAAATGGACTGTGTCTGGGATTTGTCATTCTGCCGGATCATGTCCATGCAATGGTCTGGTTTCCGGAGACGCGACAACTCAGTCCGTTCATGAACGAGTGGAAGGGCCAGTCATCTCATGTTCTCAAGAAACTGTTTCGCACGGACTTCCCAAACTACACGTCGCAGTTCGACGAGTCTGACCCAATCTGGCAGGCTCGGTACTACGGATTCAATATCTGGTCACGGAAGAAGGTTGAAGAGAAACTTGATTACATGCACAGGAATCCAGTTCGTGCCGGACTGGTTGAACGTGCTGTGGATTGGAAATGGAGTTCGGCTCGCTGGTACATCGAAATGAAAACCGTAGGACTTCCGATTCGGTGGCCGCCGGGAATTGAGGGTGGTGATGACTTCAACGTCGACGGATTGGTTGAAGGCTCATGGTGAGACCTCTTGTGCCTTCGGCACCCAACCGCAAGACGGGCCACCCATGAATGGCAAGGTTCTACAATCGTGGGGACACTGATGGATGAGAATCCGATTCTGGAGCACTTTGAGAGTCCTTATCACCGTGGTGAGGCGGCTTCGGGAGCGGTTGAACGTTCGATTCGGAATCCGGCTTGTGGTGATGAGTTGACGCTGCAACTTGCGGTTCAGAATGGGCAGGTTGGCGAGGCTTGGTTTACGACGGCGGGGTGTATGGTTTCTCAGGCGGCGACTTCGATGTTGTGTGAGTATGTCGAAGGACGATCGCTCGAATCCTTGGCGGAGTTTCAGGCGGTGGACATGCTCGCGTTGATCGGAGTTCCGCTGACGCCTCGCCGGCAGCAATGCGGGCTGTTGCCGTTTCGAGCACTCAAGGAACTGATCTACTTGCTGGAACCGGTCGAATGAGCCGCTACGAAACGTTCGACCGCTCGCGACTGCAACTTCGCAGCCTGGAAGAACGCGGCTGCGATCTCTGGGAACCGCAAGTCGCTGAACTGACGAGTCCAGAGCAGCCGCTCGACGGTGCGAGTCTTCGCAGCGTTGCTTCGGCCATTACAGAAGCCAGGCGGAATGACAAGCCGGTTGTCGTCATGATCGGCGGGCATCCGATCAAACTGGGGCTTTCACGCTTTCTGATCGACCTGATGGAACGCGGCCTGGTGACGCATCTCGCCACCAACGGAGCGGGACTTATCCACGACTTCGAACTCGCACTGCACGGCGGCACCAGCGAAGACGTCGCGAAGTGGATCAAGGTCGGGCAGTTCGGACTGTGGCAGGAAACCGGTCGCCTGAACGACATCGTCACCCAAGCCGCCAGCAACAATGAAGGTCTCGGAGAAGGACTCGGTCGAGCCATCGAGTCTCAGAAACTCCCGCACCGCGACATCAGCATCGCCGCCGCCGGCTGGCGGTGTGGAGTTCCCGTCACCAGTCACGTCAGCATCGGCAGCGATATCATCCACGGCTACGCCAACTGCGACGGAGCGGCTCTGGGCCAGGTCACGCACACCGACTTCCTGATCCTCGCCAAATCCATCCAGAATCTGGAAGGCGGAGTGTTCCTCAACATCGGCTCCGCAGTCACCGGTCCCGAGGTCTACCTGAAAGCCCTCTCAATGGCCCGCAACGTCGCCCGGCAAAATGGCGACGAAATCTGCCACTTGACCACCGCCGTCTTCGACATCGTCGACCTGCCCGAAGACTGGCAGAACGGCCCCGGTCCACGCCCTCAAGGCTCCGGTCAGGGCAGTAGAAGATTGCGTCGAGGTGGGCGTTACCGGTGGTGAGTTGTGCTGTCAGTTCGGAATGAATTTCGTGAAGCTGGTCGTGGGTGATTATGCCTCGACCGATGGCTGACTGATTGGTGACCGGCACGCACTGCGAACGATGTTTGGAACGCTGTTAAGTAAAGGTGGGGTCAGCCCTCGTACAATGCAAGAGGCAATGCGACACAGCGACATAAGGTTAACAATGGGTGTTTACACTGATCCGAAGCTGCTCGATGTTCATGGGGCGAGGAAAGCACTGCCTGACTGGCCTTTAAGTTCAACAAACATCGATCAGCCATCCGTTCACTAGATGACCTGGGCAATGGAAGCAGGTTTCGTGCTTCCTCCAAAACGTCCGCCAAGTTTCCCCAAGGGTCGCTCGGAACAGGCGTTCCGGGACATCTTCTGCCTGATTGACGTCGCTTGCACGCCCAACGGTTGATGTTGAGTCAGTCGTCGAAACATCAACAGCAGACACGAAAAAAGGCTCTCTGGCGAGTATTGCCAGAGAGCCTTTTCAAATTGCCCCTCCAGGATTTGAACCTGGACTAATTGAGTCAGAGTCAATCGTGCTACCGTTACACTAAAGGGCAATGTCGTCGGTTTTCCAGAGCCGGCCGGTCGAGTCGCACGATCAGGACTCCGTCGGCGGCGTGAGTATAGCTGTCTCTTTCCGGTGAGCCAAGAGTTTCGAGTTGCTGGCTGCAAATTCGCTCGAAGGTGTTTTGAAACGGGACGTTACGAGCGTCCAGACTCTCGAAGTCGCCTCACGACGGTGGCGATTCTCTGGGCCGCCACTGGAATTTCGTCGGGACGGTTATCGCAACTCAGGGTAAACCTGACCGCCGATTTGTAGGCATCTTCGGCCCGACCCATGGCCATCAGAACGGGGGCTGGTTCGGCGGAACCACTGGCGCAGGTGCTCCCCAGCGAGCAGGCGATGCCGTCCAGATCCAACGCCACCAGTAAGGCCTCGCCGTCGACTCCCGGAAACGAGAGATTCAACGTGTTGGGCAGTCGGTGCTCGACCGAGCCGTTCAGGACGATGGGTTCGCAGGTGGCCTGCAGTCGTTGTTGCAGCTCGTTACGCATGGATGCCAGAGCGGCGATTCTGGCATCCATGCCGTCGTGACAGATCTCCAGAGCGCGAGCCATGCCAGCGGC
The DNA here is from genome assembly GCA_013203845.1 of Rhodopirellula sp. Lineage (GTDB taxonomy): Bacteria > Planctomycetota > Planctomycetia > Planctomycetales > Planctomycetaceae > JABMPE01. The sequence goes on from JABMPE010000653.1 coordinate 5,903, forward strand.
CAGCGCGACCATTTCTGTCCCCGGTCGTCGACCGGCTTCCTGGTGTCCTCCGTACTGCAGTGGTGCCAGCTGGACGCCTTCTCGCAGCAGTAGTGCCCCAATGCCTCGCGGGCCGTGAAATTTGTGGGCTCCCAGGGACAGCGATGTGGCGTTTAACTCGCGAAAATTGATCGGGATTTTTCCGACGGCCTGCACCGCGTCAATGTGCAACGGAACTCCCCGTTCCAGGCAATGCTGAGCCAGTCTGGCTGTGTCCTGAATGACTCCCGTTTCATTGTGAGCCAGGATCAGTGTGACGAGCTTCAACTGGTCCCATGGTAAGGTCGGAAACTGATCGGGAAGTAACCTGCCTTCCGAATCGACATCCATGTTCACCAGCTTCCAGCCGCGTTGAACCAGCGCCCGGCAGGATTCGATTGTGGCGGGATGTTCGCCAGCGGTCAGCGCAATGACCTCAGGTACGCACGACGTGAACCCGAAAATCGCCATATTACTGGCTTCGGTTCCGCCGCTGGTGAAGACAACTTCTGCCGGGCTGGCTCCCAGCAGGTCGGCAATTTTCTCGCGTGCTTCTTCAAAAACTCGTCTGGCTTTCCTGCCTTCGGCGTGTCTGCTGCCAGGGTTGGCGTACGCAAATCTCGAATGATGTGCCACGGTTTCGATGACTTCGGGAAACGGTCGGGTCGTTGAGTTGGCGTCGAGAAAAATTCGCCCCGGCTCGGATACCGCTTCATGACCGGCCTCGGCAGACTGAGGTCCGTTTGCAAGCTCTTCCTGAACAGTCATCGCATCCGTTTCCGTTTGGCTGATCGTCGGTCAGGAGAAAACTCCCACCGATCATCTGTGCTGACTTTTAACGTAGAGGTCACCGAGGAGAAAAACGCAGAGAGTCTGGAAGCCACCTGTTACCTGTCCTGCGGGCGTTCACGAAGTTTAGCTATCGCGAGGAACAGACGAAACAACCGACGCGAACAAGGGCTTTGCCTGGTTCGATCTGGTTACTCGTTCCGACCGACGAACTCGCTGACGCCGTCGCTGCTGACGAGTAGCAGACGTTTGCTGAGCGGGTGGTCCATCCTATCGTAGTCGTCGATGATTTTTGCTCGAACCTGCTCAATAATCGTGCCTGAATCGAGACTGACTGCGACGAAGAAATCCCGGTTAGGGACGCCAACAATGAATTCGCGACCAAGAAGTTCCTGCATCGACAGGTGGAATGACTCGCTTAACAGTCTTGCCGAGTTGTAAGCGTCTGGTCGTTCTGGAAGCAGAAGTTGGGCGCCGTCAGCCTCTCCGGTCAGCATCAGCTCCATCGAGTTCGCTTCAAAATAGGCATTCAGATTCCGGATCGCGATGTCGTGGATTTCCTCGACGGAGACGCCCCATGGTTCGATCAGATCGTTGCGGATGTACCAGTAGGCGTCGACTTCGTCGACAACATACAGGATGGCCAGGCCCGCCACCCACGGCTGAGCGGCAAATTCCGGAAACTGTTTCTGCCAGGTTGATTCCGGATAGAGCATTGGCATGATCCGCTCGCGAATATCGTCAAGCGTTGGATTCAGCCGTGAAGTATCCCAATTCTGAACATCGTGCAGAGTGTCAAGCGCCGGTTGGACAATTTCATCAAACTGGTCGGGTGAGTTGGCATAACGTCGGTAGACGTTAAACAGGTTGATCCTCGACTCGCCGAGCTGCAGTTGCAGCTGGTCGTCGAGTTCGCAGACATGTTCAGGAAACTGACTGCGGGCGATATTCAACACGCGGTTTGCAAACATCAATGGTGGGTCGGCCAGCGGTTCTGCAAACTGAATCGATCTCATCACCAGACTCATGATGGTGTCGGCCTCTGGATCAAACTCATCGTCCTGCAGATAGATGACCATCACGCAGAGGTTCTGGCATTTAATGGCTCGAACTCTCCAGCGGCGCCATTCCTGCGGAGTCAATGCTCTTTTCCACCACGGCGTCTCAGGACCGAGGACGGCCTCTCCCTGGGCTCCCAGATTCTCCTGAGGAATATCGAGTGGTTCCAGAGGCTGAACTTTGCGGCGAACCGGGAAGATTTCTTCAAGAAGAAGCGATTGGTCTTTAAGTTGTTCGACGAATTTTTCCAGCCAGATGCCGTGAAGTGTCAGTGAAATGCGGTCGTCCGAAGAAGTCAGATGCAGGATGTTGCCCTCGGTCTGAGAATTCCAGCCGGGCGGATGCCGCAATGTGAACCAGTTTGATGGTCCGACAGAAGTGTTCCAGTGATCGGGAACGTTCGCGGTCAACGGTTTATCCTTCGATTATTCTGTGGTCTTCAACCTGAAATGTGCCGACTCTACTGATTGTCGTTTCCGGGCCGACGTAGTTTTTGAAACTGGAATTCGAACAGCCATCCTGAGATTGCCATCTTAACCTGCTTCTGATGGTTCGAAACAGTGGATGTACGCAATGCTGAAGACGTCTTTTCTGTCGGACGGCTGAGTGAATCGATCGCTGGAATCGACTTCAGATACTGGCTACACTGCCCGCTTCAGGAAACTGTCAATGTTTCTGGTTACGTTAGATTAAGTGAAGATTTGTCAAAATGCCGCATACAGCTAATGCCAAAAAAGCCCATCGCAAGAGTCTGAAACTTCGCCTCGCGAACCGATCACGGAGATCTGCTCTCCGAACGCTCGTCAAGAAATTCCGAGCAGCGGTTGCTGATGCCGAGGTTTCGTTCGAGGACAAAGAGTTGCTTTTCCGTGAAGTTTCCAAGCGGCTTGATCAATCAGCTGCGAAGAACCTGATCCATAAAAACAAGGCGGCCAGAGACAAGTCGCGTCTATCCAGTCACCTCGCTGCCGCCAAAAGCAGCTGATTGCGGCTCGTTGTCGAGTCTTGTCCGAAGCACAGAACAGTATCGGGGCGGCTTTTGATTCCGCTCTGTGAGTGTTGACTGCGATGGCAGACTTTGAATTGCTGGCGGTTTGCTGATTACTAAGACCGATGTCGAGGGTTTCCTCCACATCGGTTTTTGCATGCGCGGTACGTTTGAAACAGGTAGGTTACCGCACGGGAGAGACACGTATTTCAGTTCAGGCTTTGCCAGGATGCGTGGACCGCAGAGCAATCGGAGAAATCCGCCCGACGATTCAAATCGGAGCGGTGCGACTCTTACAGTTCTTCTGATTTGCGAAGCAGCGTAGTGGGGTGCTTCTTAAAGAGTCTGATGGTACTGCGCCCTTTCCTGTTTCGGTTGCCTTTTCCTTCAATGACGCCGTGGGCTTTCGCACGCCTGACGCAATCGTACCTTTTCCCTGCAGATTACAACCGATGCCGCCGGCCAGCCGGTGACGACGCTGTACGATCCAGCCGGACTGCAGGGGCCGACTGATTCCAGTTACATAATTGCCCCCAATGTGAACTTCGCCGGCATCATTGTGGATGGATCGTTTGTCGGCAGGTCGTGTGCAGGACCGCGCCTCCGTTGCTGCCCATCCTCTATGCTGCTCAATCTCGTTGCTGCCCATCCTTTATGTTGCTCAGCCTCTGTGCTGCCCGGCGTCGTTTCGTTGAGGTTCGGCCCGCTTCTCGATTTCGACGGAAGCAGCGTTGGAATCGGCGAGTTATCCTGAACCTGTTTCGACGCATGGGGTCAGAATGCGGATCAGAGGATGGCCACGATAACGAGCAGGGAATGGATGATGTCTGGTGACAAAATGCACGAGCTGATTTCAACGGGTGACGCGACGGCGATTCTGCCGACGCCGCGAAACACGAAACCGATCACCGTGATCGGGACGCCGGCCATTCGTGAGACTTTCGACCAGCAGTGTCTGCAGCAGGCGATCAATTCCCGGATGGCTCCGGGTGTCACCGACCTGGTGCTGAATCCGGATGCTCATATTGGATACGGGGCTCCGGTCGGGTGTGTCATGGCGTCGCCGACTCATATTTATCCGGGGCCTGTTGGCGTTGACATCAAGTGTTCAATGAGTCTGCTGCAGCTCGACATTCCGGAAGAAGCAGTCGCCGAACGAACGGTTCGTCGAGCCATCATCAACGCAATCTGCGAACGAACTCCGACCGGAGCAGGTAAAGGTCAGCGTAGCGTGCGGAAGTCTCGACACGTTGACGAAGAACCGGGACGTCGCGTGGCGATTGAAGGTGCGTCGCGGTCGGTGTGCGAGAATCTCGGGATTCCGCCGGAGTGGGCAGACCGTTGCGAGGATTCGTCACACGTCGGGCACGATGATACTCGCGATGCGCTGGGGAACCGTCTTGAAAAGCTGATCGACAGCGGCGACTTTCCGCGCTTCGGCGAAAAAATGATGCAGCTGGGCTCGTACGGAGGCGGCAACCATTTCGGTGAATGCGAAGTCGTGCAGGTTGGAGATGATCAGCGTTCGCTGAGCGTTGCGGAAACGTTCGGGCTGAAGGACCGGCACGTGGCGTTTCTGTCGCACTGCGGCTCGCGAGGTTTCGGGCACAACCTGGCGGCGGCACAGTTCAACGTTCTGCAGCGAAAGTTTGAACGGTGGAACATTCCGCTGCCAGGTGACGATCGCCAGCTGGTTTACGCTCCGCTGGGGACGGCGGAAGCAAACGACTATCTGGATGACATGGCGCTGGGAGCGAACTTCGCCACAGTGAATCACCTGTTGATCAACGCTCTGGTTCTGGAAGCTTTCCAGGAAGTGCTGCCAGGCACAACCGGGCAGCTGATTTACTTCATCAGCCACAACATTGCCCGCAAGGAAGTGATCGATGGGAAGATGTCGTGGGTTCATCGTAAGGGAGCCACACGGGCATTCCCGTCCGGGCATTTTGCGTTGAAGGGAACTCCATTCGCAGAAACCGGACATCCGATTCTGTTGCCGGGTAATCCTCGGGACGGGTCGGCCATTATGGTGGCTGATGCAGGGGCGGCGTTGAGCTGCTACAGCGTGAACCACGGAGCTGGCCGAGTTCTCGGACGCAGGCAGGCTCACCGCACGCTGGATCAGCAGACCGTGGATGCGGAATTCGATCGGGAGGATATCCTGACAAACTGCCGGAACTATCCGAAGGACGAAGCTCCGGCCGCGTACAAGGACTTTGATGAAGTTCTGCGGTCAGTGAAGTCTGCCGGTCTGGTGAGCGAGGTGGCTCGTCTGAAAGCAAGGTTTGTGATCAAGGATTCGTCCAAGGCTGACGATTGACCTCAGGCTGGTTTGGCGAACACTTTCAGGAATCCGTGTTGTCTTCGACGGACGAAGCAGCACGGATTCTTTTTTCGCTCCAGTCAACGATTCCAACCACCAGAATTGCCACGGCAACTCCGGCACAGTCGGCGACGGCATCCATCACATCCGGGTGGCGATTGATAAGGGGGATTCCCTGAGTGATCTCGTCGAATGCCGAATACAGGCTGGCCATCGTCGCCAGGAGGATCGTCTGTTTCATCGTCGGCCACGCTGCGTGGATAATTCGAATCCGAAGTGCCAGCACCAGGAACAGGCCGAAGTATGCCGAGAAGTGCAGAAGCTTGTCAGAAACATGCAGCGCGTCCAGCACTTTTGGATTCGGGATGTGCGTGCCGACGTAAAGAGCCAGCCAGTAGCAGGCCGTTGCCGGGGTGGCGACCCGATTCAGAACGGACACTGCTCCCTGCTGAGTCGTCGGTTCAGGTTGTTCAGAAAAGTCGGACATGGCAGATTCTGTGCGAGGGCTGTTTGAGAAACAGGACATTTTGCGGAACAGGGTTTGGCGGCGTCCGGTAATCGGATACTGTTGCTGTCTTGTCTGAAAATGTGGCATCGAAGGTCCAGAGGTGCCCATCGTACGGATTTCAGGGTCCCGGTCTATCGCGGAGCAGTGAATGACTGACCTCTACGCAGGCATGGCGGTTCTCGCTGTGGTCAGTCAGTTCGTTTTGATGGCGACCGTGCGGCTGACTCGAACCATCACCAAACGCGAAGCAACGGCCATCGGCGTGGTGGTCGCGCTGCTGATGATCTGCTACCTGAGATTCATCTGGAAGTCGTCAGTGCTGGCCGAGTATCTGCCGTACTCGTCGATTGTCGTGCTGAGTAACTGGTTCCCTCCTGCAGCTGCGTTTCTGGCCGGCATTACCTGGACTCACGGTTACGGATCGAAGACTCGCCGTGTCTTCTTTGGAGGAATTCTATTCGCGACGTCGTGCTGGTCCGTCGCGTCGCCGATCGTGGGAAAGCCGCCAGTCTGCGAAAATACCTGGGACCAGCACACCGTTTGCCGGCAAACTTCGAAATACACGTGCACGCCGGCAGCGGCGGCGATGCTGCTCACCTGGCACGGGATTCCCGCTCAGGAATCGGAGATGGCCGAGTTGTGCCTGACGCGGAAAGGGACGACCTGGCAGGGACTTTTCCGAGGCCTCACAATCAAGACTCGCAACCGGCCATTCCGCGTGCGAGTCGTCGAGTGCCAGTGGGACGAACTTGCCGACAAGCTGTCTGGACCGGCAATTCTGTCGGTGGGCATCGATCCGTCGAAGCCGTACCCCAAGGCCTACACGAAAGACTGGGGCTGGATGCCTGGTGTTCGACACTCGGTCGTGCTGCGGGATGTGCTTCCGGATGGTCGTATATCGATTGCGGACCCGGCGGTCGGAGCCGAATTATGGACCGACGCCGACTTGCAGACGCTGTTTCGAGGCCGTTTCATTACTCTGGAACCAATCAGCGACGTCGTTGCAGGTCGAAGTGTCGGCCAGAATTGAATGGCCTGCTGCAGGCTGTTAAGGTCCGCGGGATTTGCGCTGGATTCTCGCGGAACGACCAGGAGGCATCGAAGCCGCTTGTCGTCCAATCCTTAACAGCAGCCCTTGAATAAAAGGGCAGTGTCCTGCGCAATCCTCGGTTCTCTTCACACGAGGTTTGCAGGATGAATTCAACCGCCGAACCCGCGAATACACCGACGGTCTGGACGCGTAAGCATCTGCTTGGTTTGCGTGATCTGTCCGGTGCCGAGATCACAATGATTCTCGACCAGGCGGCCGAATTCAAACGGCTGGCTCTGGCCGGCGAGATCAAGCTTAATTCGCTCAAAGGCACGACTGTCGCGAATCTGTTTTTCGAACCGTCAACGCGGACGAAGACCAGTTTCAGCCTCGCGGCGAAACGTCTCAGTGCTGACACGGTCGACTTCACGGCGTCAGCCAGCAGTCTCAGCAAAGGCGAGACCTTCGTCGATACCGCTCGAAACATCGAAGCGATGGGAGTCGACCTGGTCGTCGTACGGCACGCAACATCGGGGGCGCCGCAGCTGCTGGCTCAGCATCTGAATGCGAGCATCATCAACGCCGGTGATGGTATGCACGAACACCCGACGCAGGCTCTGCTCGATCTGTTCACCATCCGCGAACACCGCGGCTCGCTCGAAGGCCTGACCGTCACTCTGGTCGGAGACATTCTGCACAGTCGGGTGGCCCGGTCGAATATCTGGGGACTGTCGAAACTCGGAGCGCGCGTCATCGTTTGCGGACCGTCCACACTCATTCCGCCTCACGTCGAAGAGCTGGGCGAGAATGGTGTCGAAGTCTCAAACAGCCTCGACCAGGTGCTGGCCGAGACCGACTGCATCAATCTGCTGAGAATTCAGTTCGAGCGTCAGCGGAGTTCGTACTTCCCGTCACTTCGCGAGTACGCTCACTTTTTCGGCATGAACGGCGAACGAATCAAGAAGGCGAAGAAGGACGTGTTGATTCTCGCTCCGGGCCCGATCAATCGTGGAGTGGAATTAACGCCAGACGTCGCCGACGGTCCGCACTCGGTGATTCTCGACCAGGTAACGAACGGGCTGCTTGTGAGGATGGCTGTGCTGTACCTCCTTCAAAAACGACGTGACCAGGAAGCCAGCGGGGAGGTAAGCCAGTGACGACCACTCAGATTCGCGGTGGAAGAATTATCGATCCCAGCCAGGACATTGAC
>JABMPE010000654.1 GCA_013203845.1 Rhodopirellula sp.
CGCTACCGCCCTCCGAACCCGGACAAGAAACCGTTGGGGGATCCCAACATCCGGCAACTCACACCTGCCGAAGAGAAAAAACTCAATGATCCAAAGCACCTCGGAACTGCTGCCTGAAATCCGTCACGGCGTTGTCGCTAAGGGCGGACGAGTCCAGATTGTCAGCCTCAAAGTTCTGCTCGATAAACCACTGAGGGCTGAAGAGTTTCTGAAGAAGGACGACTCAAAATCGACCAGAAGTCGCAGCAGTTCGTAACCGAGTGTCGTGACATTCGGGTTTGGTCTGCCAGACCGCGAACTTTTCTCAGGCGTGAAGTCGGAATTCGATTGTGACAACGCTCGACTTATTGAATGAAGGTCAGAAAGCTCGCATACTCGACGTCAGTGGCGAGGATGCCATTGCCGTTCGGCTGATGGAAATGGGGCTGACTGACGGCGAGGAAGTCGAGCATCTCGGCTGCGCTCCGCTCGGCGACCCGATCGAGTTTCTCATCAGAGGTTACCGGCTGTCGTTACGTTCGACCGAGGCGCGACGAGTGATCGTCGAACAGATCGATTAAAGAAAGCCGCCTCTCTTACACTCATGACACAACGCTGGCGTCTCGTTAATTCTGGATTAATATCGCGACTGAGTCTCATTCTGGATTTCGAAACAGGAATTTGCTCCCTGCTAACTGTCCCATATCCCCTGTCGTCCCGCCTCGGATCCTCACCCACTCATGGCTGTCACCGACTCTCCCGTAAACGCCACTGTTCGCAAAGTGGCTGTCATCGGAAATCCCAATACCGGAAAAAGTACGTTGTTTAACGCGCTGACCGGAATGCAGTCCCGGACTGGAAACTTTCCTGGGGTGACTGTTGAGAAGAAGATTGGACGCCTGCAGCTTGAAAACCGCCTCATTGATCTGATTGACCTGCCAGGGACCTACAGCCTGTCGCCGAGGACTCCGGACGAAATGGTGTCGGTGGAAGTTCTTCTGGGCCGGCAGAAAGACGTCGGCACGATCGATACGGTCGTCTGCATCGTGGACGCATCGAACCTTGAGCGAAATCTCTACCTGGTCAGTCAGGTGCTGGATCTGGGGCTGCCGACGATTCTCGTTCTGAATATGTGGGATATTGCACAGGCGCGACAAGTCAGCATCGACGTTGAAGGGCTGCGCCAGCGACTGGGTCTGCAGGTCATCGTCTGCGAAGCTCACCGTCGAATGGGTGTGCATGAACTGCGGCAGGCGATCATTCATTCCGACACTCTCGTAGCACCTCAGCGGCCCGAACCGTTTCCCGAAGTGTTCTACTCCGAATGTCGTTTACTGCAGAAAACTCTTTCGGCACTGGGGAGTCGAAAGCTGCCGTTCTATCTGGTTGAGCGATTGCTGATCGACGTCGATGGTCATGTCGAAAAACAACTGACAAATCAGCATGGCGAGCAACTGACGGCGGCTTTGAATGACGCCCGAACGCGGCTCAAGGAAAACGGCTGCCGGGTTCCCATCGTCGAAGCGAAGGCCCGATACAAGTGGGCCCGCGAAACGCTCGATGGAGTCGCCTCAGCCCCCAGATCTCGCGTGAATACTCGCAGCGACCGCATTGACCGAATTCTGACTCATCGATTTATCGGGCTCTTCGTTTTCGCAGCGGTCATGTTTCTGATTTTTCAGGCGATCTACACGTGGTCGGGGCCGCTGATGGACGCCATCGATTCCGGGCAGAACCTGGTGGCCGATCTGGTTTCGTCCAACGTTCCGCCCGGCCCGATGCGAAGTCTGCTGGTCGACGGTGTCATCGCTGGCGTGGGTGGCGTCCTGATTTTTCTGCCTCAGATTGCGCTGCTGTTTTTCTTTATCGCTGTGCTGGAAGACTGCGGTTATATGGCTCGGGCGGCATTTGTCATGGACCGACTGATGACGAAGCTGGGACTCAGCGGTAAATCGTTCGTTCCCTTGATGTCCTCGTTTGCGTGCGCGATTCCAGGAGTGATGGCGACCCGCGTGATCGAAAATCGGCGCGACCGCATGGTCACGATTCTGGTAGCACCGCTGATGAGTTGTTCGGCGAGACTTCCCGTTTACATCCTGATGACCACCGCTTTCATTCCGCCGGTGATGTATGCTGGTGGCTGGGTTTCACTGCGGGAAATCGTGTTGTTCGCGATGTATCTCGTTGGAATCGTCGTGGCGGTGCCTGTTGCCTGGGTGCTCCGTAAAACTTTCTTCAAGGGAGAAACACCGCCATTCGTTATGGAGCTGCCGTCCTACAAGTGGCCTTCGTTGCGGATCGTGATGGCTCGCGTTTACGACCGCTCCAAGGCCTTTGTTGTCCGAGCGGGAACGCTGATTTTTGCGACGGCGGTTCTTGTCTGGGCGGCGGGCTATTTCCCGGGCGACCATGCCAGACTGCACCAGCTTCAGTCGCAGATTGAAAATACGGAATTGCGAATTGCGCAGTTTGAGGTTCAAAACAAGACGGACGACGCAGAGCTTTCCGGTGCCGAACTCGACCAACTGCTCGACGAACAGAACCATCTCAGCGGAAGCCTGATCGAAGCGAGCTTCCTGGGCAGGATGGGCCACGCGATCGAACCTGCGGTACGACCGCTTGGCTGGGACTGGAAAATCGGCGTCGGAGTCATCGCCTCCTTTCCGGCCCGAGAAGTCATCATTGCGACACTGGGGACGATCTACAGTCTCGGCGGCGACGTCGGCGAGGACGACGCCAGCCTGACGGAACAGCTTCGTGCTGCCCGACACCCGGACGGGACGCCTGTATTCAATGTGGCGGTAGCGTGTTCGATCATGGTTTTCTTCGCATTGTGTGCTCAGTGTGCGGCAACGCTGATGGTCATCCGGCGGGAAACAAACTCCTGGCGCTGGCCCATTTTCACGTTTGCTTACATGACCAGCCTGGCGTACGTCGGGGCGTTGCTGACCTATCAGCTCGGAATGCTGCTGCTCACCTGAACTCCGAAAACCCGTCTGTTAGCCCGGACACAGCAGTCCTCGCCGCACGTTGGACGTACCAGGTGTGCTGAAAACTCGCGCTCATGTGATCTGAATTCGCTGGTACCATCCGCACTCGGGGGCAGGTCTGCACAATTCTTGATCGACGCATGGAGTCGCACGAGTGACCGAATCAGAACTCAACGCCAGAATGGACTCGGCGGCCTTTGCATTCCGAGGCTATAACGTTACGAATCTCGGTCGCACGCCTGAATTGCTCGAACATCCGGCTTACGGGCCGATCGTTGAGAAGCATCTCAAAGAAGCATCTGCGATTTACACGGCTGCCACGCTGCAACGTGTGGACCTGGTGAAACGAGTTCGGCTTCGGGAAGAGACTTGTCTGGAAACGTACTCGGAAGCAATCAGCCTGATTACGGCCGCTCAACTGGCTCAACTTGAGTTGCTCAAAGAATTCTTCGGCATCGAGTTCACGCAGGCTTCGCGAGCTCTCGGCTACAGCCTTGGTGAGGTCAGCGCTCTGATCGCCACCGAGGTCTACGAACCTCACGCATTACTGACTCCAATTCTGAAACTGGCCGGTGACTGCGTCGACCTTGCCAGAAATATCCGTATGGGAATTGTCTTTTCGCGAGGACCAGAACTCGACATACCCGCCATCGAAAAACTCTGTGTCGAGACCACGGCTCGTAATCAGGGAACCATCTGCATCTCCAGCTATCTTGCTCCGAACACGGTCCTTGTTCTCGGACAGGCCGGCTCGATCGATCTCTTTCGTGAGAGGCTGAAAGAGCGGTTTAGCCGTGAGGTCCATTTCAAAAAGAACCCGGACCAGTGGCCTCCAATTCATACGGCCATCGTTCGGCAACGCAACGTTCCGGATCGAGCCAGTGTGATGCTTGAGACCGTTCCAGGAGGCATGCAGGCACCGACAATCCCGATTATCTCCTGTATCTCCGGCAAGGAATCCTACAACGACTACAACAGCCGCCAGACGCTTTACGACTGGGTCGATCACCCGCAGAAACTCTGGAGCGTGATCGAGCGAGTCCTGGCCACGGACATCCACACGCTGATTCACGTCGGCCCCGAACCAAACATCATCCCCGCCACGCTCAACCGGCTGAGCATGAATGTTGAATCGCAGCTCAACGCTCGATCGATCTCGGGCTTCGGCCTGCGAGCTGTCTCAAGCATTGTCGGCAGTCGACCGTGGCTGGCGAAATACCTGTCGAAGAATGCTTCGCTCTTACGGGCACCGCTGCTGGAAAACGTCATCCTGGAAGACTGGCTGCTCGACAATGCACCGCAGGCGTAATACGCCTCGGAAGTTCTTACGGCTAAATCAGTTCCGGCATTGGCAGGTGATCGAGCAGATATTGAGGTCGGCCAGAGAGGTCGTGGAGTTTGACCGTTTTCGCGTCAACTCCGAGGTTGCCGTACAGGGTGGCCAGAACTTCCCCGAAGTGAACCGGGCGGTCGATCGCTTCGCCGCCAAGGCGGTCTGTTGCTCCGATGACCTGTCCGGTTTTCATGCCGCCACCAGCGAGCAGTCCGCCGCCGACCCGCGGCCAGTGATCTCGACCGCCGTCTTTGTTGATGCGTGGCGTTCTGCCGAATTCGCCCCAGGCAACCACGGACACATCGTCCGCCAGGCCTCGTTCATGCAGGTCTTCCACCAGCGTCGCGATGCCGCGGTCAAAGATCGGCAAATGCGTATCCTTGAGGCCGCCGAAGTTGTTGCTGTGAAAATCCCAGCGACCAAAGTTCAATGAGACGACACGGGCACCGGCTTCGACCAGTCGCCGAGCCATCAGGAAGTGTTCGAGATTTCTGGGGGCGCCGTCACCAAAGTTTGCCGCCTCGCCTTTCCCGTAACGCTCTCGAACTTCCGGATCTTCCTTCGAAAGATCAAGAGCGTCCGCCAGGCGACTTGAGGTCAGAATTCCGAACGCCTGCTGCGTGATCGTGTCGAGACCTTCCAGAGTGCCGGATGCATCGACATCGCGCCGAAGGGTGTCGAAGTCGGCCAGAAGGCTCTGTCGATCGCCGAGCCTGTCGGTGGTAATTCCGTTGAGAATCATGTCGTTCCGAGCCGGGCCGGAAGGCCGGAAGGCTGCGTGAGCCACTCCCAGATATCCAGGCAGGCCGGGAGACCCGTAGGGCGGATGTCCTGTGTCCGGGGACAGTCCGATGAATGGTGGAACCGATTCGTTCGTGGAACCGAGGACTTTCGCGGTCACCGAGCCAACCGATGGCCAGCCTCCCGACGGTTGGTTCTGAGTCGTACGACCGGTATAGCAGATGAACGAGTCGTGAGCGCCGTTTGGTGAACCGACCACTGATCGTAGCGGGACGAGCTTATCCATGATGGCCGCCGTGCGCGGCATGTGCTCGCTGATTTCGATGCCGGGGACATTCGTGGGGATAGCACGAAACTCACCGCGAATCTCCGCCGGCGCATCCATTTTCAAATCGTACATGTCCTGGTGCGAAGGTGCGCCGCACATGTAGATCATGATGACTGCTTTGTGAGAATTACTTTTCCCGGCTTGAGCGTCCGCTCGCAACAGGTCGGCAAGAGTCAGGCCGCCAACACCGAGCGCCCCAATTCTGAGGGCTTCACGCCGTGACACTTTGTCGCAAAGCTGGTGGCGGTTTCCGAGGATCGTCAACATGGCAGGACTCCGGGAGGAGCAGTGGGGCAGGGACTTCGTCGCAAGTGTTTCTGCTGCCGCTGTTTATCGGCAAAAACAGGATCGTCATTGTACCTGCTCTGCAGGAATCGCGTCAACGAGTGCTGATGTGTTGACACAAAACGGAAGTTGCATGGCCACTGGTTCCGAACATACCGGTCAAGACAGAAATGCGACCCACATTGCCCGCCATCGAAATGGATCAGCCTGACATCAATCAGCAGCCCAACATCGATCAGCGTTGACCGGACTTGCGAGCCAGGCAAATCCGGCCAGGCAAGCCTACAGGAACATGGCTTCCAGCTCGACCAGTTCCACGCTGATCTGGATCAGCAGCGCGTTGACATGATCCCGGTCCGGCGCGTCGCAGTCGGCGATGTGGCGGTGCAGCAACTCCCACTCGGAGTAGATCGTCGCGCAGTGGCCTCGCAAGACAGCTTCCGGCGTGTCGCGCACGAGCGCAGCGTGCAACTGTCGTGAGGCTGTTCTGAAGTGGGCACTGTGTTCGAGGATTGTCTTGCGCGCGTCCGCAAACTTCGAATCTCCACGCAGCCAGGTTTCGATGTCCGAATGAAGGTGGTCAGCCAGACGTTCGACGGCGCCAGCGCGCTGGCGAGCACCGTTCCCGTCAAATCCGCCTGGAATGCCCAGCGGCTCTCGAAGTGCCACCAGCCGCGATTCGATCTCCGTCAGCGAGTGCCTGATTCCGTCATGCGGGACGGTCCTGAAATGCCGGGAGAATGAAACCCAGGCCGCTGGCAGATAGTTGTAAGCATTCACGAGATTCTCGATGGTTTCTTCCCGCTCAACGCAGTCCGCAAAATACTGGCAGGTACCATGGAAGTCTGACGCAGAACCCGGTACGTCCTCATAGTTGGGGAGCTGAATCAACAGGCTCAAAGAAACCGAATCGTAGATCCGGTCAACTTCGGTCTTGATTCCACGTGTCAGTTGAATCAGCAGTTCCCGATCGAGTCCGCGCGGCAGCCAGAGCAGTTCATGGATTGACTGATCGATGGTCTGAATTCGCAATACCGTACGCTCAATAAAGCGGCTTTCAGTTTTGCAGAGTTCTCGAACGAGTGGGTCCCACTTTCGCAGAAACGACTGGTAGCTGGCTGCCAGCGCGGCATAAGGAAGGCCAGCGGAAACGGCATCCGAAAAACCGATGGCGGCCTGATGAGCCTGACTCGTTTTCAGCACCAATGTGTCCCGAGACGGGGAACGGCGCAACTCGTAGTTGATGTCGTCGCTCAAAGTGTGGAGGTTTACGACGAGCCCTTCACTCTCCCGCTGCAGCGTTCGCCGATCGATCTGTGGCTCAATCGAAAGCGTCTCGCACAACGCCACGTCGTACTGATCGAGCTGCCCGATACTCGCCCGGCAGGATGGCGAGATGTTCGGGATCTGCTGCAGACGAAAAGAAAACCGCCGCCAGTCGCTGTCAAGCCGCTGCACATCCTGAAGGATAAAGCGATGATGCGGAACGACCTTGCTACGCTGTGAGATCGCATCCGCCCGAGCCTGAAGCTGTACGGCATCAGCGATTAACGACTGCAGTCCAACGTTCCGTTTCGATTCCTGCTGCAGAAGCGTGCTGAGTGTGATGCTTTCCTGCCTGAACGACTGCAGCGACGCTCGCGCTCGCGCTCGAATGAGTTCGGGGGTTGCCTGACCGGGTTGCGGGGGACCGGGGCGCAACTGGTGGCGATCAGGGCCTCCATGCCCTCGAACTTGAGACTCGACGAGAATTTTCAGAATACCGCCGACAATCTGCTTCGTCTTGTCGTCAGCGGATACCGGATTGATTCTCAGCAGCAGGCCGCCAGTCACGGCAGCCAGTATTGCAGCAAAAAGAATCTTTCGCCGCGAATCGGAACACGGTATCCCGCGTCGCGAACCTGCTTCAACACGCACGTCTTTCGAGCGATTTCCGTTATCCATCACTGGTGTCCTCCGTGGCCCATCTCTGTTACGAAAAGTGTTTGCCGGTTCCACTGCCTTACGCCCGAATGATGGCCGATGATGGCACGACGGGGCAGGTCAAAACAGATCGGTGGTCATCCTCGCTCCGACAAGGATTCGCGTGTGCAGGTTTACTCTGACAACACACCAGGCTGGCAGCGCACCTGCGGGTTCGATTCATCCCAGCTCATCCGAATGGCCGCCGCATAGTGGAACACTCGGATTCGGATCGGCCAGCACGTCGGCCAGCGTCGAGTTGCGAAATGCGTCCTCAACATACTTCATGGCGTTGTCCAGACGGCGATGCAGAGCACACAGTTTCACGCCATGTTCAAGCAACCCCAACGGACAAGTCTCGATTCTTTGCAATGGGTCGACCGCGTTCACCACATCGAGAATGGTCAGATCTTGCGGTTCTGAAGCCAGAGTCATTCCGCCGCCAATTCCTCGTTGCGACCGGACGATGCCCGCGCGTGACAGTCCCTGCAGAATCTTCGACAGGTACGCCGCTGGAACCTGCGTGGCTTCGGCGATCTGAGCGGTTGTACGAGGCTCTCCCTCACGGGCCAGATAGACCGCCGCACGCAATGCATATTCAACTGATTGAGAAAGCATTCACTGCCAGACTAAATCGGACCTTGACATCTCATTTAAGTCACGCAACACTCGGAGCCGAAACAGGACATGGTTGTCCATTTTGTCGCATGCCTGACTGGAGTAGCGTAGACTGCCGCATTCACGCCCCTTTCGGAAGCCCGATTCACTCCTGAATTACAAGAAGACAAGGAGATTCTCAATGAAGCAGATCGACGAGCAGAAGCTGGAATCCGACCTCGGCTACCGGTTCGGATATGTCACCGAATTCATGGGATTCGGCGAGGACGACATCGCGGCCATTCATGGTTCCGCACCACTCCTGGCTCCGATTGTGCCGGCACTCGTGGATGCCGTCTATGAGAAATTGTTTTCCTACGACGCCACGAAGCGACACTTTGTGCCTCGACAATCGGGATACGAAGGCGATGTTCCGGAAAGCGTCGAGACGTTGCAGATGGATCACGAAATGATTCAGTTCCGCAAGCAGCATCTGGGCCGCTATCTCGAACGACTCGTCACAAAGCCGTACGACGGTGACATGCTCAACTACCTGGACCTTGTCGGTAAGATTCACACTCCCAAAGCCGGCAGCAAAGAGCTGGACGTTCCGCTGGTTCAAATGAACGCGCTGATGGGATTTGTGTCGGACGCTCTGATCGCGACGATCCTGGGGCTCGGCCTCGATGCAGATACGGCAGGCCGAACTCTGCGAGCGTTCAACAAACT
This sequence comes from Rhodopirellula sp., assembly GCA_013203845.1. Taxonomy (GTDB): domain Bacteria; phylum Planctomycetota; class Planctomycetia; order Planctomycetales; family Planctomycetaceae; genus JABMPE01. Next base: position 8,945 of record JABMPE010000654.1, read on the forward strand.
GTTGTGGTTGCAGAACGATCTAATCACCCGCCACTACCAGGCCGACTGACCGGGAAAAAATGAGTGCGGTTCTGTCTCACTTTTCGGCAGCATCCTCGCCATCAAAGCAGTGGGCGTCGAAGCACAAGTGACGACTTTGTCCAACTTTTAAAAATTGCTCCGCAGGAGCCTTTACATGCATCGGCAGCGGCTTATAGAAACTCCGCCCGAGTCCTCGTCGTCAGTACGAGGCTGATGACCTTCACCCCGGAGTCTTGACAAGCAATTCCCATGCTTACACAGATCACCGACCGAATCCCGCCGCTTTCTATTCTCATTCCTCTACTGCTGGTCGTCTGGGCCGGAGCATGCACATGGCTCCATGGCCCTGCGATTCTTGCGTACGTTGCCCTTCAGGGAGCGACGTCCGGAATATTTGCACTCAGCATGTACAGGATCAGTCGACGCCGCGTCCCGGCGAAGTCGCACGATGAGACCGGGACTGACGGTGGCTCAAAGCCAGCTCCGGCGAGCAAACGACCGGTCACGGTTTAGTAACAGTCCCGAAATAACTTTCCGAATGTGTTGAGAGCAGCGGTGTCATTTCCGCGTAGCGTCCTGGCCTCGCGAAGGCGGGCCGGGAAAACCAGCTCTCCGTCACGTTCTGGTTCCCGTTCCGCGCGGGAATGACGTGGCTGGAATATCGGGAATTTATTTCGGGACGGTTCTTTCAGTGAATTGCCGGCGTCAATCCCTGCCTGCGGCCCACCGGACGGCATTCGCCAGCAGTTGGCGAAATTCTGACTGAGCGAAGTCGTCAACATGCCCGAGCGACGTGTAAAACGATTTCCCGCCGAATTTTGTCCGATTCACCCAGGCAATCGTTTCCGGTTCCTTTTCAGGAATGGCTCCGACAAGCAGCGGCGTCGCGGACCTGGCCAGCGGATTCACCATGTACAGCGAACCTTTGCCGTGGATCGAAGCCGCATCGATGCCCCGCAGAATCGGGTGTGACTCAGCGCCGCTCGCCATGGAAATGGAAACATCCGGACCGGCTCCGTAGTGGTTTGTGTAGCTGCCACCGAAGATGTCTGCATCCCAGTTGTCCCACGCTTCAAAGCCTTTCGGTGGATCCTGCTTCCGCAGCAGGAACGCGTGGTTGGCCGTCCGGATTCCGACGATCGGTTTGCCGCTTTCCAGGTACTTTCGAATAACCGACATCTGAGCCGGAGGCAGCACGCGACGACGCACGCTTAACAGCAGAACGTCGGCCTCGTTCAGCACGTCGATACCGGGCAGGTCGTTTCGTTCTGTTTCGTTGGCGAAAACAAAACTGACGCGGAATTCTTTGCCGAGATGATCGAGCGCAAACGGCGGCAGAGATTCGTTCGTCAGATATTCCTGCTCGGCAATCACGATCGCCACGTGCGAACGCGTGTCTTTCTCGAATCGAAACGGCTGGCCGCCCAGAATCTGATCGCTGGTGATCGTCGGGCAAACCCATTTTTCGATGTGCTCAACAATCAGGTCCGTCCCCGTGAAATGGCTGACGAACGGACTTTTCTGCGGGTTGTACATCGTGTCGGTCATGTCCCGCATCAGGACGACGTTTTTTCCGTTCTTTGCCATTTGTCGCAAACCAAACGGACGACCGAGCACGCACATGTTGGTGTGTACGCCCAGCAGGATGACGTTTTTGCGATTGTGACGTTCCAGGATGCTCCAGATTTCTTCGCCGTTATCACTGATGAAGTCGCGTTTGGCGTCGATTTCCAACGCGTCCATCTGTGCCTTCCAGGGAGCTTTCGGGTTTCGCCCCATTGACTCCAGTTTCTTCGCCCAGGCGGCGTGTTCTTCCGGATCGTCGTCTTCGCCGCCGTCGGTCTGATCGATCGGGTACTTACCGCGTTCTTCCGCAGGAATTCTGTAGCACCACTTGCCGATCTCAAGCGGCAACTTGTCGACTCGTTCGATGGACTGCGCCCGCTGGCGAGCGGCATGGTCCGCGTAAGTCGCCATGCAACTGCTGGGAGCGTGAATGATGACCGCACCACGCTCGCGAGAGTTTTTCAGAACTTCATTCATGCGAGGAGCCATTTCGGTGCCTCGCCGAACGGCGTTGAGACAGTGATGGTAGTCCCACATGTCGCAGACGATGATCGCCGTCTGGTTTGCGTTCCAGGTTTCAGGACGCGTGACCGTGTGAAACCGCCCGCTGCCTTCGGCGGTTTCCGTGCGACTGCGAAGCTGAAGTTTCAAAGACGAGTCCTGGGCTGCGGCGATGTTCGCCATCACGCTGCCAATGAAGAACAACACAGCGGCAGCGGTGATCATCGAAGCGAAGGATCGTGGAACGGACTTTTGCATTGTCGACGCCCTTGACTGAATAGAACATGGAAGGCGGTATTGTGGTTTCGAGTGGGCTCGATCAGCAAGGAAGGTGGAGCAGCCTACGCGTTCACCTTACAAAGGCACTAAGATCGTCACCCCTGCTCGACATGACCGAGTCGCCTGAAACACGACCGTTACCGGATGCTGAGAGATCAGAGACATGATCACAACATTTTTGCCGAACCGACGTCTGATCTTCCTGACGAGTCTGCTGGTGCTGTTCGGCCCGCAGCTGGCATCTTCTCAGAATGCGCCGGAACTTCCGCCTCGCAAAGGCCGCTCTGCCAATATCCGGCTCTTCAACGGCAACGACCTGAGTGGCTGGGTGGGTAATGAAAAACAGTGGAGCGTCGAAGACGGCGAGATCGTTGGACGCAACACCGAACCGCTGGCCGTCAGCACGTACCTGCTGACCGAAGCGGACTTTTCCGACTTCCGTCTCACGTTTGACTTCAAACTGGTTCAGTCCGAAATGCATTCGGGGATTGCGTTGTGGGGCAAGGTCGATCCTGAAAAAGGCGATCCGTTTGCTTACGTCGGTCCGTTGGTGATGTTCCCTTCGAACTACGGCATCTGGGATCTGTACGATCGCGAGAAGATTCACGATAACGCCGACTTGGCAAAAACAGTCGGCCAGCAGCACGACTGGAATCGCATCGAGATTCTCGCTCAGGGAAATCGAATTCGAATCGTGCTGAACGGAACGCAAATCTCCGACTGGCGCGATCCCGAACCCGATCGCATCCTCGCCGGACCGATTGGCCTGCAACTGCATTCGAACAAGGAGCCGCAGGAAGTTCGTTTCCGGAAACTTCTGCTGGAAACGTTTCCCGAAGATCGCCTGACGACGTTGCCGAGTGAAGCACGAATCGAAACGGTCGGCATCCGTAAACTCGAGTTGAACGTCGAGCAGGGCTCGCCCGAAGTGTGGACCAGGTATCACGAAGTCGTGATCCCCGACGACGTGCTCGCGCCGGTCAGGCGTCTGGGCTTCAGACAACGGACGGCCGGATTTCAGCCGGCAGAACGCGATCCGTACTATGGGTTGATTCAGAAGGTTCGTGAGCTGGACCTGTCGACCATGAAGAAAGCGGCGAGCGAGTTCCGGCAACAGCGGCAGACCGAGGCTTTCAAAGGAAAATACAGGAACCGACCGGCGTACGACTTTCCGGATTTCGTCGACCTGTATGACGCTCCGGACCTGTACCACGGCAAACTGATCACGTTGCAGGGACATCTGCGTAAGCTGAGTTCGTTTTCGCCGGACGAGAATCCGTACGGAATCGAAGGGCCACTCTGGGAAGGCTGGCTGTACGATCCGCATGGCCAGAATCAACCTGCGGTGATTATCAGCACGAG
>JABMPE010000655.1 GCA_013203845.1 Rhodopirellula sp.
CCGTCGGGATCGACCGCGTCATGTACGGGAGCGACGACGTGCCGGTTGGCGTGCTGCGTGGCAAGTACATCTCGTTCGCCTACGGATGGGCCTACCTGTCGGAAGCAAATCACAAGTTCAACCTGACGCACTGCGACCATCGGATGACATTCACAAGGTACGAACAACTGCGAGCGATGAAGCGGGCGTCCCGAGCCGTCGGGCTGACAGATTCGCAAATCGAAGCACTCTTCCACGGCAACGCGATGTCATTAATTCACGGCTGACTCTCGGCGACCAGAACCTGCAGACACGGCGCGGCGAACTCAGCTCGCAGCCTACTCCACAGGCTGCGTTGCTGGTTCCACTTCCGGCAGCGTGAGCGCCAAAGCGACCGTTGCCCAGCCCGTCGCACTTGTCGAAATGAACTGGTCCTTCCCGTGCGGAAAGCCAGTTTCAAAGTATGGCTGAAATGGTTTTGCCCGCGTGACAACGTGCCATGAGCCATCATCCAGCTGCGTATCGAGCAAGTAACGGACGCCTCGCTCAATCACCGCGTCGGTACTCTTCATGCCGTCCCGCAACAACGCCGTGAGAACACTGCCGGTCGCATAGGCATCACTTGTCATGCCGGACTTCTGGGACCAGCCTCCATCATCCTGTTGAGCCGAAATCAGCTGCTCACGTGCCGAATCAATAAGTTCTTTGTCGGCATCAACGTAAGGCAACGCTCGAAATCGGAAGACGCGATCTTCCGTCTCGGTTGCCGCTGTTTTGACCAGCCACTTACCGACATTTTTGATTCGAGTATCCACAGATGCCTGCTGCTCGTCAGTGGCGAACTCTCTCAACGCGCGTAGTGCCAAGTACGTGTTTGCAAAATCGCTGCCCGCCGATGGAGGCCGCGATGCCGCCTGGTGCCAACGCTGATCGCCCTTTTGAAATTCCAGCAGGTAATGAACGACAGCAGTCGTCACTTCATCCGGTTGCCGATCTCCCGCTTCCAGAGTCCACAACGCATAACCGGCAGTCAGCACACGACCGCCCTGCCCTCGTCCCTCACGATATCCCTTGAGGCCTCGCTGCAAATTGGCCGCCGTATGCTTGAGTTGTGATTCGAAAACGTTTTCGTCGATCTCAAATCCACGTTTCCGAACCTCGGCCATCGCGATGACCGGCAGGGCCTGACTGTGACATGTAAAACACTGTCGTTCCTTGGCAGACCCTGCCGCGGCCTTTTCCAGTAGAGAAACGGCTCGGCGAATCGCACCTGAAACTCTCTTGATTCGCGGAGCGTCCTCGTCCGCCCGGGAAAAATCGGTTCCCCCGAGCAGCAGTAACACAAGTGCCAAACTGCTGAAATAATTCATGGCGGCTGGCCTGTGTCGGATCGTTCGAGTCAATACGGCAACTCGCGAATATAGAGATTCTTAAAGAACAGTTCGCTGCCGTGATGTTGCAGTTCGATCTGGTCAGCACGAACCAGCGGAACGGTGCCGGTCTTGTCCCAGTAGTTCTCAAGAGCCACCCTGTCCACGATCAGCTTGCCATTGAGCCAGATCGTGACTTTGTCGCCGACCATCCGGATCAGGAAGGTGTTCCATTCGCCAGGCTTCTTATCCGCAAGCGACGTCGGTGCGTTTCTCCAGCGTTTGTTGTTCCACAGCCCGCCGGAGCCGAGGTTTCGACCGTTCGCGTACTGTTTCACCCACTCCTCTGCGGTCGACGGAGGATCGTCTCCAGCCTTCACGCGAGGATCCCACGGGTCCCAAATCTGCACCTGTGGCGTGCCCCGCAAATAGATCCCTGAATCGGCTCCGGGAGGAATCTTCCAGTCACAATAGAATTCGAAGTCGCCATAATCCTTCGCCGTGCAAAGGCTCTGACCTTTTCCGTCGTACGTCAGAATACCTTCGATAACGCTCCAGTGTTCGTTCATAACCGCATCGGCAGTGGCTTGGGCTGTTGCCAGAGCATCGCCTTCCAAAGCTCGGCGGTTGTTGGCATTGTTGTGAGCAAGACCTTTCCAGCCCGTCAGATCTTTCCCGTTGAACATTGCCGAGAAACCGGCAGGCGGAACATTGTCGGCCTTCGAATCCGGAGAGGTGGGCGACGGTGCGTAGTCCGCGACGACCAGATTTCGGAACTCGACATGGTCGCTGTGACCGGCCAGTGAGATGTGGCCTTTCTTGTTCTTCATTCCTGGATGAACATGCCCGTCGACAGCAGTCACGTCGTCCAGGAACGCATCGACAATCACCGCACCATTCAGGATGACAATGATGTGATCTTCAATGGCAATGATCGTTTCTGAATTCCACTCACCAACCGGCTTCAGGTATCCCGTCTTCGAAGGCACGATACCGTAGATTGAACCGTGATACTGCCACGGTTTGAGCCAGCTCAACTTTCTTGTTTTGCCGCCACCCATGTCGGCGTCGCCTGAATACTTCGAGCCATTGTGGTCGAGAATTTGAATCTCCATTCCCGAACCCGAAGCGTGGCCGCCCATGGGAACACGAATTCCGATGCCGTTGTTGCCGCTTTCTTCCAGCTTGAATTCGAACTGGAACGCGAAGTCGCTGTATTCCTTCTCGGTGAAAAGGTTCTTTCCGCCCGCTTCACAAACAAGGTTTCCGTCTTTCGCGAAGTAGCCCTTCGTGTCACCCGTCCAGCCAGCCAGATCTTTTCCGTTAAACAGTTCACTCCACTGAGCCGTCTCGCCCAGAATCGCCAGAGTCGACTTTCCGGCTTCCACATTCGGATCCGGCTTCGCATCCTGAGCGTGAACCAGCGGAGCCGAAAACACGCCCAGCGCCAGCAACATGACAATTCTTGACATCGGTGCATTCTTCATGAGGAATCGGCCTGTCATTCAATCGGTGTCTGAAATCTCACACGGAACATCGCTCGCCGCGTGGTCCTTTTAACTTTCGTCAGAACGGTAAGTCATCGCCGCAGAAATTCGAAGCGAACGGCGTCAAGAATCTCGTTCAGCCGGATGTGGGATCCAGCAGCGCAAACTGCAGGTCAGGTCTCCCGGCAATATTTCCGGCGCCGCTCCACATGCGAAGCAACTGCCGAACCGGCTGAAACCCGTGCTCTGTGGCGAGACCTTCTGCGAGCATATTTCCGGTCGGAATGTCCCAGAGCACTCGCCCTTCCACAGTCGCCAGCATTTCGACGATCATCGTCCTGGCTTCCGACGGAGCCTGCGACACCACTGGCCCGAGATACGTTGCCACGCTTCCTGGTCTCAGCATTCCAAAGGTGGACTCTGCGGTGAAAACCCGGCACCCGATCGCAACGCTGGTCAGCCATTGTGAACGGTCAGCACCAAACGCCAACTCATCCAGATTGAGCAAGTGCGAAGACAGACTGGATTCGGTTGGAAACAGGCGACGTTGTCCCCTGCCCGCTCCCAGCGTTGAAAGCTCCACTCAGCAGTGAACCCAAGCTGCTCATACAAAGGTTGCCCCAGCGGCGTCGCGTCGAGCTTGATGCACGTCACTCCTCGACTTCGCAGATAATCGATGCCTGTCAGCATCAACTGTCGAGCGATCCCACGTCGTCGATACTCCGGCAGAACAAGCATCATCCCGATCCATGCCAGAGACGTTCCATACGAGGTTGTAGAAAGGGTTCCGACCGCCACGCCACCGACCTCTGCAATAAAGCAGCCTTCAGGTTCGTACTCGACGAGTCGCCTGACATCGGCGCGAGTCTGATTCCAGCCGACCTGATCCTTCAGGTTCATGACACAATCAAGATCGTCCAGCGTCATTTCCCGGATGTGGAGTTGCGGCTGCGACATAGACCTGATTCGATATCGAGTGTTCGATCGGAAGTTTCAAACTGGTCATTCGACCAACGCGCGCGAAAGTATCTTTATGAGGCACATTGAATCAATCAACGTCTACGTTCGCGAGTTACTTCCGGACCGAGGCGTGTTCGACTTCGACCTGCGAAACTTCGGTCTGCGAAACTTCGGCGCGACTCAGACGCCGTGGAACTCGTGCCTGCCCGCAGCAGGAACAAGCAACCAGCCGTCATTTCCTCAGAGAATCTGTGGTACTCTTTTGATTTTGAATTCACGACATCAGGAGTCGAAATGAAAATTCCTGAATTAAGAAACTCCAGCGAAAGAACTCGCCGCGTTCCTGCATCGCCGACAGCTGCGACTCTGATGCTCTGGATGGCGTTTTCGATGCCGATGGCCTGCGCCGCAGAGACTGCACAGCCTGTTCATTTCCAACGTGACATTGCTCCCATTTTCGAAACTCACTGCCTGCGTTGCCACAACGCGGACTCTCCGGAAGGTGACCTGTCACTGGCCACCGCTGATGATCTGCGCGAGGCGACGCTGGTTGTCCCCGGCCAGCCCGAACAAAGTCCCTTGCTGAACGTCGTGCAGACCAATGGCAACGATCCGGCAGCGATGCCGAAAGAAGGCAAGCCTCTTACTGACATCCAGGTGAAACTTCTCCGGCGCTGGATCGAAAGCGGTGCCGAATGGCCCGATACTGTCAAACTGCGAGTTCGTTCGAAAGCCGACTCGACGTGGTGGTCCCTTCAACCAGTTGTCAGTTCACAACCACCGGAAACGCCGTCCAACAGCAACAACCCGATTGACCACTTCGTGCAGGCCCGGCTTAACGCCGCGGGCCTGGCGTCGTCGCCGGTGGCCGATCGTCGCGTTCTGATTCGCCGACTCTACTTCGATCTACTGGGACTGCCGCCGACACCCGAAGCTGTCGCGAGCTTCGTCGCGGATTCAAATCCGCAGGCTTATGAACACCTTGTCGACGAACTGCTGGCTTCAAAACATTTTGGCGAACGCTGGACCCGGCATTGGCTCGATGTCGCTCACTACGCAGACACTCACGGCTTTGAGCGGGACAAACTTCGCGACAATGCCTGGCGATATCGCGACTACCTCATTCAGTCCTTCAACGACGATAAGCCGTACAATCAATTTCTGATCGAGCAGATTGCGGGCGACGCGCTGGACAACCCGACTGACGAGTCAATCATTGCCACCGGATTTCTGGCGGCTGGTCCCTGGGATTTTGTCGGGCAGGTTGAGACCAGGAGTCCGATCCTCAAACGAGCTGCCAGGGCACTCGATCTCGACGACATGCTGTCTCAGGTCATGACGTCGACAGTCGCGATGACGGCCAACTGCGCGAGATGCCACGACCACAAACTCGATCCGATCACACAACGTGAGTATTACCAGCTCGCCGCGGTCTTTGCTGGTGTCCGCCGTGACGATCGAGATGTCAGCGTGCAGCAACGGCAACGGTACGATGTGGCCAGGGCGATGCTTACCACCGAAATCAGCCAGATCTCAGCTCAGATCGGTCAGTTGCAGGGTCAGGGTCTGGATCTCGCAGACGTCGTCGGCGGCGGAAACGGTTTCGGCACCGGTCGCCGGGAACTCGGCCTGGACGCTCGCACCGGACAGACGCAGGAACGACCGTTCGGAGACCTTGGCAACGTCAAGCCGGGCAACTACGCGTCTTCAACTTACCCGTTTGTTGATGGCGTCTTTGTCCCCGCCAGTGGCCAGACACAGATCACTTCGACTGGGCTGAAGGCCAGCGAACTCCCCTCAAACAGCGGCAAGGCCTGGGACATGATTCGCAACGGCCCCGTTTCCAGCCAGTTTTCAACGACGCTGGGAACCACCGACTACAACTCGGTCGGGCACTCGATGATCGGCCTGCACGCCAACGCGGGCATCACGTTTGACATAGCCGCCATTCGAAACGCCGGGCAGGTCACCAATGTTGTCAAAAACTCCAACGATCGGCAGTCTACCGGGATTAATCAATCTCCCATCCGTTACCGCTTCTCAAGCGTCGTCGGCTACGGCGGCAGAACTGTCGAGCCCAGTGCCGACTTCCATGTCTATCTGGATGGCGATTTGAAGGCGACCGGGCGGCTCGGCCGAAACGACACGAAGACGATCTCACTGGCTATTCCTGCCAGTGTCCGGTTCCTGACACTGATTTCCACCGATGGCGGCAATGGTTACGGCAACGACCAGATCAGCTTCGGTGATCCTCGACTGACACTCACCGACTCTGCATCGATCACCGACTCACAGCAAGAAGTGATTGCTCAGCTGGAGCAGAAACAGAAATCGCTTGAGACGCAGCTTCTCGATCTGGGTGACCCGCCGTCGTTTTACGGCATCGTCAGTGAAACACCGCCAGAAGTTCACATTCTGACGCGAGGCGATCCCGAGTCACCCGGCAAAACCGTTTCACCCGGTACGCTGGGCTTTGGCAGATCGGGCAGTTCGTTCGGCGAGGCTGACATGCCGGACGGACAGCGGCGTCTGGCACTGGCCCGGTGGATCACGTCACCCGACAACCCACTGACTCGCCGAGTGATCGTCAACCGGCTATGGCACTGGCACTTCGGCAAAGGCATCGTCCACACGCCCAGCGATTTCGGATTCGGGGGCGGCAAGCCTTCGCATCCTGAACTGCTGGACTGGCTGGCCGATGAACTGCTGCGGTCTGGCTGGAGCCTCAAGCACATCCACCGGCTGATCGTGACCTCGCAAACCTGGCAGCAACAAAGCGGCGCTGCTGTTGAGTCTGCTGGCTCGGCTGAACCCGTCGCCGACAAAACCAGTTCAACCGCATCTTTCACCGTACCAGCCGCGAGTGATCCCGCGACCGTGGACTCCGATAACCGGCTGCTCTGGCGAATGAATCCGCATCGTCTGGAAGCAGAAGCCGTCCGCGATTCTGTGCTGTCGATCACCGGCAAACTGAATCCCGACATGTTCGGGCCGGGCTATCGCGATTTCGATTACAAAGAAGCGTACGCCCCAGTTTACACGTATAAGACCGCTGACAGCCCGCCGCTCTGGCGACGCAGCGTGTACCGGTTCATTGTCCGCACGACGCCGCAACAATTCATGACGGCACTTGATTGCCCTGACCCGGCAAACTTCACGCCGCAGCGAAATGTTACGACGACGGCGATTCAATCGCTGGCTCTCTACAACAACGAGTTCATGCTGAAGCAGTCGCGTTATCTGGCCGAGCGACTGGCCACCGATGCCGGTTCGAATACCGACGACCAGATTCATCGCGTCTTCCAGCTCGCTTATGCCAGGTCACCCGACTCGATTGAACTGAAACTCTCTCGTCAGGCCATCGATCGACACGGACTCTGGCAGTTCTGCCGAGCCATCCTCAACGCCAACGAGTTTGTTTACATCGACTGACTTTTTGGAAAACCAATGTTTGACACACAAGCCAAACAGACAATGCCGATGATAAATCGCCGAACGATGCTCAAACTGACTGGCGGAGGCCTGGGCAGCGTCGCGCTGTCCGCCATGCTTCAGGCGGAGCAGGCTGCTCACCACGCTGCCAAAGCGAAGTCCGTTATCCAGATTTTCTGTCCCGGAGGAATGAGCCACGTCGACACGTTCGATTACAAGCCGGAACTGACAAAGCGAGCGGGTAAGCCATTCGACCCTGATGGAAAACTGCAGTTCTTCGCGTCAAAACCGGGCAACTGTCAGCCAGGCTTCTGGAAGTTTCGTCAGCACGGCGAGTCCGGCCTGTGGATGTCCGATCTGTTCCCGAAACTGTCAACCTGCATCGACGACATGGCGTTCGTCTATTCCATGCACAGCAAGACGGCACTGCACGGCCCGGCTTGCTTCATGATGAATACCGGCTTCACGCTGCCGGGATTTCCCAGTATGGGATCGTGGGTGACTTACGGTCTGGGCAGCGAAAACAAGGACCTGCCGTCCTTCGTCGTCCTGCCTGACCCACGCGGACTGCCACCAGGCGGAATCATCAACTGGGGAGCCGGATTTCTGCCCGCCGTCCACCAGGCCACAACTCTGGATGCGACCGATCCGCAGAACCCGATTGTCGATCTGTTTCCTTCGGGTGAAAGTCCTGATCTGGATGCCTCGTCAGAAGCCGACGGACTCGAATTTCTGCAGCAGCTTAACAAACGACACCTCGCTCAACGCGGGCACAACACCGATCTCGAAGCCCGTATCGCGGCTTACGAACTCGCCGCGCGACTGCAACTCAGCGCCCCCGAAGTTGCTGATACCAGCAGCGAGTCGATAACAACTCAACGCGAATTTCAGCTGGACGATCCCGACATCGGACCGTTCGGACGGCAATGTCTGCTGGCCCGTCGCCTCATTGAACGCGGCGTCCGCTTCGTACAGATTTACTGCGGAGCCGAAAACACGACCGCCCAGAAGATTCGGCCCAACTGGGACTCGCACGAAGACCTTCCACGCGATCATGGCTACTGGGGCCGCGTTCTCGATACCGGAGCGTCCGCCCTGCTTAACGATTTGAAAACCCGTGGCCTGCTCGACGAAACCCTCGTCATCTGCACAACAGAATTCGGTCGACAGCCAGCCGCTCAGGGTGCCCGCGCTGCGGGTCGCGACCACAACAGCGGAGCCTTCACGGCGTGGCTTGCTGGCGGCGGAATCAAAGGCGGTGTCGGCTTCGGAGCGACTGACGATCTGGGCTATCAGGCGGTCGAACATCCGGCCTACAGCTACGATCTGCATGCGACCGCGTTACATCTGCTCGGCCTGAATCACGAGAAGCTGACGTTTTATCACAACGGCATCGAACGTCGTTTGACTGACGTCCACGGACACGTGATTCACGATCTGCTGGTCTGACTTAATCCGGCAACGACTCGCCCGTAAACTGGTTCAGGTCAGGTTCCACAGAACGTCGCCTGCACAACTTCGTGCGGAGCCGGTGCGGCTTCGTACTCAGTGAACTCTGCCTGCGATGTGAAAGGCTGCTGCAAAACGTCATTGAGTCGATGAAACAGTGAATAATCGCCATGATTGCCGGCCTTGATGGCTTCCTCAATGCGATGATTGCGAGGAATGTAAACCGGGTTGGATCGGCGCATCAGAGCGAGCGATTCGCTGCGGTCAACATCGTGCAGGGACGCCCGCCAGGTTTTCAGCCATTCGGTAATCGCCTCAGGCTGTCTGAACAGGCACGTGACCGACTGATTATCGCCGCTCTCAAGAGCGTCAGAAAGATGGCGGAACACCAGCGTAAAATCCGCCTCACCCTCAGCCATTGCTGCCAGCAGCGTCTTAACCAGGTTCCAGTCGCTGGTGTCGCCGTCTCTGATTCCGATCTTCGCCGCAAAACGTTCCTGCAAAGAGTTCTGGTGAAGACTCGAATAACGATCGAGAGCCGCTTCCGCTTCAGCAATCGATTTGTTCTGATCCTCGTGAAGCAGGGGCAGCAGCGTTTCGGCGAAGCGGGTCAGATTCCAGAGAGCAATGGGTCCCTGATTTCCAAAAGCGTATCGCCCATCGCGATCGATCGAGCTGAAGACTTTCTCTGGATCATAGGTATCAAGAAAAGCGCAGGGACCGAAATCGATCGTTTCGCCAGAGACCGTCATGTTGTCGGTATTCATCACGCCGTGAATAAATCCCAGCTGCATCCAATGAGTGATCAGTCTGGCCTGCCGTTCGATGACGGTGTTGAGCAGAACGAGATAAGGATTGTCTTCCTGCATTGCCTCCGGATAGTGGCGGGCGATGACGTAGTCGGCCAGCACGCGCAGGTTTACGTGGTCCTGCCGGGCTGCGAACCACTGAAACGTTCCGATGCGAATATGCGACTGTGCAACGCGAGTAAACACTCCGCCGGGCACGAAACCTTCCCGAAAAACTCGCTCACCACTGGCCACAGCGGCCAGCGAACGAGTTGTCGGCACACCCAGTGCCGCCATCGCTTCAGAAACAATGTATTCACGTAACACTGGCCCCAGTGCTGACCGCCCGTCGCCGCGGCGGGAGAACGGAGTCGGGCCAGAGCCTTTCAACTGGATGTCGTAGCGAACTCCGTCTTTGCCGATAACTTCACCGAGCAGAATCGCGCGACCGTCTCCCAGTTGCGGAGAAAACCCGCCGAACTGATGACCGGAATACGCCATTGCCAGCGGTTCGGAGCCTGCTGCTGTCTGGTTACCCGCCAGGACCGCGAGACCTTCCGGCGAATCCAGCCAGGCAGCATCGATCCCCAGGACCGTCGCCAGGTCATGGTTCAGCCGGATCATCACCGGCGCGCTCACCGAAGTTGGCTCGATCGGGGCGAAGAAAGTTTCCGGCAGACGGGCGTAACTGTTGTTAAAGGGGATACCCATAAATCGACAGAGCTGTGGTGGCCATTATGTCCTTATCCCGGTTTGGTCGAACCTGGTAGTTCAATGAAACAAAGGAATCGAACAAGGGTGTTTCCGCGAACGTACGACGCACTACGAACGTGCCCCGAGTGAATAATTGAAAGCCTTACAGACGATTTAACAATTCGGCTTTCTTGCTGGCAAACTCTTCTTCAGTGACATAGCCCTTGTCACGAAGTCCGCCGAGTCGTTCCAGGATTTCGATGATGCCGTCACTGTCCGGCAATGACGGCGTTTGGCCATCGCAGGCTGAGGAAGTCGCCATACAGGTATCCGAAAGTGGCTCTTCGTTCTGGTGCGCTGGCGGGGCAGTCGTGTCCGCGAAGACGGAAGCCGATGCCTGCGGAGCGGGAACCGGAACGGTCGGCTGGTTGATGCCGTTGCGTGAAATCACAGGTAACGTCGACAGATTCACGGTTCCGTACTGACTGGTGAAGGTAATTGAGCCCCCACTTCCCTGCTGCTGCGAGAAGCCACCGATCTGGTGGTCCTGAGTATCGTAAACCCAGATATCGCTTCCGGTTTTCACCGCCAGTCGGCGGCTGTTCGCAAAATAGGCGTAGCGAACATGGTTCTGTGACCCTACAGCATTTGGAACTCCCATGTCCTGCGACCACCAGTTGGCTTCGGGGTCAGGAACAAACAGGCTGTTGCCGGACCCCATTGCGCCACCAGCCTGCATCTGCGAATTCGCGCCGTTCTGGCTTTGCGACTGAAACGATCCGCTGAAGGGTGTGGACTGGTGATTGGCCAGTTCGTTGGCAATATCACTGCAGATACTGTCAACGCGGTACTTCAAATGATTGTTGAACAGGTCGCTGACCATCGTCATGCCGCCGCGCATCCACTGTCCGCAGCCTCCGAATTCCGGATGGTTAAACTGTGCCATCGACCCGTTGCCCCGCTGAATGGCGATCAGCATGTGAGTGACCGCGTCAGTGGACACGCCATGTCGCTGCGACAGGGATTGGACAAGTTGAACTCCAACATCCGAAAGAACAGGCATTGATCGAACTTCGTGAAAAGGTTTTTGCGAACTTTTTGAACATGCAGCCGATATCAGCCGCTTCTGAAACGGCCTCGCGTAGAGACTGATTCTCACACTCGCTCGAAGAAAGGGGAAGCAGCAGATCGCGACATTCCGCCGCTCTACCGGAAACAGATATCAGATCACAGGAATTCACGACAATTCGCAGTGCTGAGCAGACTCGGCACAAAACCTGGTCAGAGGGACAAATGCGCAAATGACGTTGTGATTACTACCCGAACAACAACAACGACGGCAGGATGTCACCGCAACGAGAGTCACCAGAATCGCATCCAGACGCCAGGCGACCAGAGAAACCATCAATTTTCTGCGTACGGTCAGCTTCTTCCTGTTCAAACTGAGACGCGAGTGTCATATAGACCGTTGAACTCTGTCCTGGCATGACGGCAAAAAGGCTTCCCGATGGTGCGCATTGATGTCGGCTGCGACCTGACGTATCAGGTTCGTACCCCCACGGTTTTTCTGTTTCAAATTGTCGCTGCCCGTAACAGCAGGCAACGGATTTGCGCCGAAGAGCTGCGTCTGACCCCTCCATTGAATGTGGAACGTTGCCAGATCGGAACGGACGGCAATCAATTGCAACGGGTCGTCGTCGCTCCGTGTGAATTTCAGGTTTCCTACCGTGCGACGGTGGAATTGACTCCCCAGACACAAAACTCGAATGACATTGGTGAATCGCCAATTTCCCAGACGCCCGCGGAAGTCCTGACCTATCTGAATCCAAGTCGCTATTGCGAAAGCGATCTTCTGTCGCGATTCGCCTTCGAAGAATTCGGCCAGCTCTACCCTGGCTTCAGCCGGGTCCAGGCAATCTGTAATTGGGTTTTTGAGCAACTGGACTACACACCGGGCAGCACCATTGCCACGACAACCGCCGCTGACGTTCTACTGCAAAGAACGGGAGTGTGTCGCGACTATGCCCATCTGGCGATTGCGTTGTGTCGAGGAATCGGAATCCCGGCACGATATGTCGCAGGGTATGCCTTGAATCTGCAACCTCCGGACTTCCACGGGTTCATGGAAGCGTTTCTTGATGGGAAGTGGTACCTGTTCGATCCGACACGACTGACTTCAACTCTGGGACTGGTTCGGATTGGTACCGGACGAGACGCGGCAGACGTATCGGTTGCGACAATCACAGGCAGCGTCCAGCTTGCCCAGCAAGCGGTGTGGGCGACACTCGCCAACCACGACACCGATCCTGTCGATGACGGTTCTGGAACCAACGCCGTTTCAACTGCTTGAGCCTTCTCGTGATACCGCCATCGTGTTCCTGGAGCCGTCAGCCCCGGCACAGAATGAGCCTCATGGCCTCTGTCAATCGGAACCGACAATGCCGTCAGGAATGCTCAAGACGCAAACATCAAAAGAACGCGAACCAACACCCGAAATGGCTCGCGTCAAGTACTATCAACAGCGAGACAGCATCGACGCCGTTGTCGACCAGCCAGCCACGCGAATTTCGACGGGATCGGAAAACTATCCGTCGCCTGATTCCTGAGTGAACCAAACCTGACGACTCGCTCGGAATCACATTGTTGGCCAGCTTCACGGCAGCTGCCGAATTCGAATGCGGCGAAAGTAAAATACGCTGCCGGGATCGTGCGCCTGGATCGCGATCGCTCCACCCTGTGGATCAATTAATCGTTTGACTCGGGACGCAGGCCGATCCGGATTTGTCGGCTCGACATAGTCGGTCACCTTCTTCCCGTTAAGCCACACTTCGATGTGCTTGCCGTCCACTTTGAACCGCAGCGTGAACCACTTTGTCTCGTCGACCGGCGACTCGGCCAAATCCACCACCGCGTACAGACTGCCGGTCTTTCGCTTTTCCTTCGCCGTGCTGTTGAGCTGAACTTCGTACCCTTTATGCAGGTACTTGCCGTTTCGTAATTCGCGATCCGAGTGAAAGAAGATGCCGGAGTTGGAATTCGGCTCGGCGCGAACTTCCGCTTCAAATTCGAAGTTGACGAAAGTGTCATCTTTGCCGTCATCACCAACGTAGAACAGATGCGACATGCCATTGCGACCGTGAGCCTTCAGGACTCCATCTTCAACGGTGAACGACTCCGGTTTCAGGTTGGCCTGCCAGCCGTTCAGATCACGCCCGTTAAACATCGACGTCCAGTCATCGCCTTCCGCCGGTAGCGGCACCTGCTGAGCACTACTGAGGTACGCGATCAAATCCCGAGTCTGCGTAAACGTCAGTGTTTTAAGTTGCCCTTCCGGCATCATCGAGACGTCAGATTTTCTGCGCACCTCGATCTCGTCGATCGGAATCACAATGTCAGACTCGATCGTTGAAATCGTGATCGCCGCATCCGTTTCCGATTTCACCAGACCGGTCACGACTCGCCCCGCTTTCGTCTGAATGACTTCCATCTGAAAATCACGCGACACCTGCGCACTCGGATCGACCAGATTCTCCAGCAGGTAATCGAGATTGTTCCGTTGAGCCCCCGTGATGTCCGGGCCAATCTTACGGCCGACGTCGAACAATCGATGGCAGTTGGCGCACAACTTTGCAAAAACCGCGCGACCAGCACTCAAGTCGGCATGTTGCAATTCGTCAGTCGTGAGTCGCTGTTTGAAACCTGCAATGCGGCGGGCACGATCTTTCGGCGTCTCGCGGACTTCGCCCCACACAACATTCAGGCGATCGGTCAGGTGATCGTCACCAAGATTTCGCACCTGTCGCGCGGCGAAGGCCGAAACATCGGATGCAGAAATCCGCCCGGCCTCGATCTCTGAGAGCAAGTCACCAGCCCAGTTGACGCGCGACGCCAGAGTCTGAATCGCCTGCTGACGGGCTGCCGCGGACATGTCGCTGTATCGGTCGAGAATCGCTCGCACTGTCTGAGGATGATCAAACTCGGCGAGTCCTCGCAGCACGCTGGGCAGCACAGACTCGTCATCCAGCAACCGAATCAGGACCGCAGCGAAGTCATTCACTCGACTGGCGACGAGTGAATCGATCGCGACCAACCGGTCGGCCAGTTTCGCCGATCGATCTTCCGCCACCACTTTCAATTCAGCAATGACGTCCCCGTCGCCAAAGATCAATGCTAATTGAAACAGGCGTCGGACAATCTCGTCATAATTGCCATTCGAAGCGGTCGCAACGTGAATGAACGCCTTGTTCCAGCCGTCCGGCATATCGACTCGTCGACGACCTTCAAGCCCCTGCAGAATCCCATCGAGCAGATCGCCCTGCAACACCTCGTCATCGGACTCGGCGAGAAGTCCTGTCAGCTGAACCAGACCAGCATCCGATGAATTCAATGTGGCACTGCGACGCGCGACGAACCTTCGTAATTTCGAAACCTTCGCGCTCGCGGCAAGAGCGACAAATCGGGCAGGATCGTCGTGAATCAGCGGTTCGACTCCGTACCACAACATCAACGGAATGTTGGCATCCGAGTTGTCTTCCGCTCGCACAGCAAGCGCTTCGGCAATCGACCACCGATCTGCATAACGAAGTCGCTGCAACGCACTGGCCAGGTAGAGCCGCACCAGTGGTGACTGATCAGTTCCCGCGAGTTTCGCCAACCGCTGCAGCACGACCCGTGAAGGCTGGACACTCTGCGAAAGATCGCTCGTCACCAGTGGAGAATCAGCGGAACCTTGTCGTGCGTTTTCAACGAGCAGCTGAATCGCCCACACACGGACGTGCTCGCTCTCGTGATCAAGCAACTTCAGCAAAGCGGCTTCGTCGAGCCCGCCGACTGCGTGCAGTGCCCACAACGCTCGCAACTTCTGCGGATCGTCAGACGAGTTCTCAAACAACGACCAGAGACTCGCCACCGAATCGTTGGTCTCAGCGCCGGCAGCCGCGCGTTCCTGCAGCAGTCGCCGAGCGTGACGCACGAACCATTCATTGCGATGCGACTGTAACTCAACCAACCGCTCACGGGTCGCGCTGGCGAGATTCAGTTCGGGACGTTTCGGAACACCGTAGGCGATACGGAAAATCCGGCCTGTTTGCCGCTGAGTATTCCGGACGCTGTGACATTCTCCGGTGTCAGACCAGTCGATGACAAACACGCTGCCATCCGACCCGTACTGCAAGGTCACTCCGACGTACCACGGATCACGCGATCGCATGATGTCCGGACCGTGCGACGCAACATAGCCGGAACCAGACCTCGCGAGGATGTCGTTGTTGATACGTCGACCATGAATGTTGTTCGTGAAGAGCGTGTTGCGGTATCGATCCGGCCAGTTATCACCAAGGTAAATCATCGTGCCGCAGTGAGCGTGTCCGCCACCAGCCGCGTCTTCCGCGGTGGTGCCAGCTCCATCCCGATAATTGGCCGTCCCCGTGTAATGCAGATGGTCGGCGATCGTCGGGATTCTTTCATAAGCAAACTCACTGGACTTGCGATTCCGCCACGGTTCGTAATGAGCTCCCGGGATCACATGGAACAGGTGCGGGTTCACGCAGTTCGTGATGAAGGCCTGACCGTGATCGTTCCAGTCAATGCCCCAGGGATTCGTCGTGCCGTCAGCATACGGTTCCCAGACATGCCGCACGGGATGATAACGATAGACTCCGCCGTCGAACCGAACGCGTTCGCCATCCGGCGTGCCCGGTTTTCCGATCATCGACCAGTTCGTTCGGCCATGAGTTCCGTAGAGCCAGCCGTCCGGTCCCCAGGCAAAACCGTTGGCCAGGTTGTGAGCATTCGCGTGAGTACCAAACCCGTCGAGCAGAATCTGAGGCTCGCTGTCCGGTTTGTCATCGCCATTGCGATCGGCAATGAAATAC
>JABMPE010000656.1 GCA_013203845.1 Rhodopirellula sp.
CCTCCGAGGGTGTCTCATTCGCGTCCCATGGTACGGAATATAGTTAGAACACAAAAGGTTTTCAGGACGTTGTTAGGTCGCAAATACACGATTATTTCAAACTTTCCGCAGGTCGGTTGACTCAAAACTTGTTTGTGCACACAATATATCAAGTCAAAAGATATTTGTCACAGTTGAGTGTCGAGGAGGGATCGAATGGCGATGGTGCTGAGCCTTGAAGACCAAGTGATTGTTGCTTTGCGACGAATCACACGTGCTATCGATTTGCATTCGCGAGAACTGATGAAGCTGGTCGGCCTGACATCTCCGCAACTAGCGGCCCTTCAGTCCATCGGAAGGCTACAACCCATTACGGTAGGTGCACTTGCGAAGTCAATCCATCTGAGCCAGGCCACCCTCACCGGCATCTTGACTCGGATGGAAGCCAGTACTCTGGTTTCCAGGGCCCGTAGCGATTCAGACAGGCGTATCGTCGTCGTGGAACTGACCGAGAAAGGCCGAGCGGTCTTGGAAAGTGCGCCCGCGTTGCTGAGGGACCGGTTTCGGTACGAACTGCTGAAACTGCAGGAATGGGAGCAGACCCAGATACTGGCGACGCTGCAACGCATCGCCGCAATGATGGATGCCGAGAAGATTGACGCGTCCCCACTGTTGGCCGCCGGTTCCGCCACGGCAACTCTGGAAGAGGTCTCGCAATTCCTGGGCAAGGCGGTCACGCCCACGGAAACCGTTGCGTTTCCGCCGGCGGATCGCGCCAGCGATTCGTCTGCACCTTGGCCGCTCCCGGACGAATCCGACCCGGTGGAATTAGAGCCCAACAGTTAATTGTTTCGAAAACAACACTAAAAAGCGAAGCTATCGGGAAACTTGTTAGTGTTTACATGAAAGGTCTATCGCAGATGCAGGGATTAGCCACGGACGTCGTTTTGCAAAACAGACTGGAGCAAATTGACAGCAAAGTCGAGGAGATTCGCTTTCCCGATGCAGCCGACGGTGTCGACCAGGACGAAGAATGGTGTGAGATCGTTGTGAAGGGCGAGAAACGCCGGATCCGCTTGCACGATTATGCAGACATATTTCGCATTCCCGGCTTCTACGAGGAACTTTTTTACGATCACCTGAAATGCTGCTCTCCCAGCTACATCGTGAATTTGCTCGATAGCGTGGTTCGCGAGTATGGAGAGCGGCCCGACGAGTTTCGCGTGCTCGACGTGGGGGCCGGCAACGGCATGATGGGAGACGAGTTGCAGGTTCTCGGTGTCCAATCTATCGTCGGGATCGACATTATTCCGGCGGCGAAAGAGGCGGCGGATCGCGACCGCCCCGATGTCTACGACGACTACCGTGTCGCGGATTTGACTGATCTGCCGGAGGTGGAGGAGGAGCATCTGCGAGAAACAGATGCAAACTGCCTGACCACAGTCGCGGCGCTCGGCTTCGGCGATATCCCACCGTTGGCCTTCGCCAAAGCGCTCGATCTGATCACCACTCCCGGTTGGCTGGCTTTCAATCTGAAGGAAAGTTTTCTCCGGGAACAGGACCTAAGTGGCTTCAGTCGCTTGATCCGAAGGCTTAATCGTGACCGCTACATCCAGACACTTTGTTACCGCCGTTACCAGCACCGAATCTCGATTACCGGTGACCCGCTGTTCTACGTGGCGGTCATTGCCAGGAAGCTGAAGGATCTGGGTGACGACCTGCTGGAATCTCTGCAAGGCGGCTGAGATGCGGGGGGAGTTTAGGCCACAACTGAATGGACTGCACGATGATCGTCCTCGACGGTGTCAGTAAATCGTTCGATGGCGGTCAGTCATATGCCGTTCGCGAATTATCGCTCGATGTGAATGACGGCGAAACATTGGTTCTGCTGGGTTCGTCGGGTTGCGGTAAGACGACGACTCTGAAGATGATCAACCGACTGATTGAGCCGACCAGCCGGCAGGAAGCGGAAGGGATGGTGGCCGAGGCAGGCAAACGCGCAGAGGTGGAAATCAAACCGCTTGAGTATTTTGATCGTTCGGTCTTCACCGGGCGGCACATGGATACGGCGGATTACAACGCCCATGCCCAGCCGCTGCGCCAGGCCGTCAACTCGTTGCACGAGGCCAACGTGCGCACCGACCCTAGCTCGCTGCTGGTGGACTATATGCCGAAGGCGGGATTCGAGTTTATCAACGACTACTTCGAGCATCTCCAGATGTGTTGGAACGCACTGGTCTTGTACGTTGACGAACTGATGCAGAACTACGACA
>JABMPE010000657.1 GCA_013203845.1 Rhodopirellula sp.
GACCAGGGAGAACTGGTTTCCCGCCTGCGCGGGAATGACGAACATCGTCGTTCTCAATGCAAGCGGGAATTTATTCTCGACTCGTTCCTGCTAAACAGCGAAACAACAAACACTGAGAGACTTGCTATGGATTCCAGGTTGCCATTGATCTTGATTGCATTCTTCATGGCTGCCAGCGTAGCGGGCCTCGTGGGACTACTGATCGCGGGTCGCAACCGCCGGTTGGACGCTCGATTGCGAGGAATCTCCAGCGACGGCAGTCAGCCTGCAAAGCCAGCTGCGAGTGCCGCCGCCGTGTCCCGGGCCGTCAGGAAGGCACTGCCCAGAATGGCGCAGCCGATCACTCCTGACGAAGGTGCTGAACGTACAAAATTGAAGACGCGGCTGATTCTCGCCGGATTTTACAGTCCGCAGGCCATGACGATTTTCCTCGGCGTCAAGATGTTCCTGATGGTGGTGCCGGTCGTCATTGGACTCATCCTCGGAGCTCTGGGACTGGTGCCGACAAAGTATGGTCTGCTGGTCGGTGCGTGCGCCAGCATCTTCGGAACGATCGGGCCGAGCTTCTGGCTCGACGGGAAGAAGTCGAAGCGTCAGGCGATGCTGCGCCGCGCCCTTCCCGATGCGTGCGATCTGATCGTGATCTGCATGGAAGGCGGATTGAGTCTGACAGGATCGCTCAAGCGTGTCGTGGGTGAACTGCGAGTTGCTCATCCGCTGCTGGCGGACGAGCTCAGCATCGTGCAGCGCAAAGTACAGTTGGGGCAGGCGCTGGCCGAAGCGCTCAGCGCCTTCGCGACCCGGGTTGATATGCAGGAACTCCAGAGCCTGGCTTCGGTCGTCAAGAGCGCAGAGAAGTACGGATCGAGCATGGTCAAATCTCTGCAAACCTATTCCGAGACCTTACGCGTGCAACGGCAACAGAAGGCCGAGGAAATGGCGCAGAAGGCAGCGACCAAAGTTCTGTTCCCGACTCTCCTGTTCATCTTCCCTTCGATCCTGATCATCATCCTCGGTCCGGCCGCGGTTCAGATTGTCGAAGTCATGCAGAACATGAAAAAGTGATTGGGGAACTCCGATGCGAAATCACAGGCGATCACAACCAGTCTTTCCACCCTGCTGGCGAATCCTGTCACGCCGACGGTTGGCTCCTGCGCGAATGCTGTGGCGCGGAGTGGCGGCCGTCGAGTTCGCCATCGTCCTGCCGCTTTTGGTCGTGGTTCTCCTGGGAATGACCGACTTCGGACGGTTCTCGCACAGCACCATTGCCATTGCCAATGCAGCGCGGAGCGGTGCCGCGTATGCCAGCATGAATCCCTTTAACAGCGCGACGCAGGCGGCCTGGAATGCGGGAGTCACTCAGGCGGTGCAGGATGAACTGAGCCAATCCTCCGCCTTCGACACCAGCAAGCTGACCATCACTGTCACCAACACCGTCGAAAGTGGCGGACTGCGGCGAGTCAGCGTGCAGGTCACTTACCCCTTCAAAACCGTGATCAATTCAACGTTTCTTCCCACGTCCTTCAACCTGCAACAAACCGCGGTGATGCGCGGCATCCGGTAGCGTATTAATGCATGACAGTCATTCCGCAAGTCGCCCACGAGTCCATCAACATGATCCGAATTCCACGAGCACCCTTGAAAACACGATTTGATCTCGACCCGCGAATGACTGATGCCAGGTGCGGTGCGGTGATGGTCGAAACGGCGATCGTGTTGAGCGTCTTTCTGTTACTCATTCTGGGGACTCTGGACCTGGGCATCGCTACATACAGGTACAACACGCTTTCACAGGCGGCTCGGCAGGGAGCGCGGCAGGCGATTGTCCACGGCAAACTCGCTCCACCGGCCATGACGGCCTGGGGGCCGGCCACGTACACCGGCACAGCCGGGGACGGCAGCGTCTATGCGCAAGCTGTCTCTCCCATGCTCGTGGGATTCACTCTGAGCAATGTCACCATCAAGGTCGAATGGCCCGATGGTGGAAATACTCTCCAGCAACGCGTGCGCTATACCGTCACGACACCCTATCAACCGGCCTTCTTTTTCGGTTCCACTTCCACGCTGAGCGCGGTGTCAACGATGCCCATCGCTCATTAAGAAACGCGTCTAAAATAACTTCCCGATTTCTTACGGTAGGCTGGAACAAGCACCGCGCAGTTCCGGCAGCACGACAATCCTGAAATGCCGGAACTGCGCGGTGCTTGTTCCAGCCTACGACTCACC